>JAKAKP010000096.1 GCA_021813445.1 Deltaproteobacteria bacterium | reverse complement strand
TGTTGTTGTTTTCTTTCTTCTTCTCGCCCCCCCTCCCCCAGAATCTTTCCCTCAAGGAAACGCAATCTTCAGGGCCTCTTCCATATCCGCCACCAGGTGGAATTGCAGTTCCTGGCGCACGGACGGCGGGATTTCCTCCAGGTCCACCTCGTTCTTGGCGGGCAGGATCACTTCCTTGATCCCGGCCCGGTGCGCGGCCAGGACCTTGTTCTTGATGCCCCCCACCGGCAGCACGTGGCCCCTGAGGGTGATCTCTCCGGTCATGGCCAGTCCCTTTTTCACGGGCCGGCCGGAAAGCAACGACACCAGGGCGATCAAGAGGGCCAGCCCCGCGGAGGGGCCGTCTTTGGGGATGGCGCCTGCGGGCACGTGCAGGTGGAGGTCGGCGTTGTCGAAGAAATCCTCCTCAATCTCCAGGAAGGGGGCCCGGGCCCGAATGAAGGAGAGCGCGGCGTTGGCCGACTCCTTCATCACCTCTCCCAACTGGCCGGTGAGCTGCAGGCGGCCCTTGCCCGGCATGCGCAGCACCTCGATGAAGAGGATGTCGCCGCCGGTGGGGGTCCAGGCCAGACCCACGGCCACGCCGGGTTGCGGGTGGTCCAGGGCCGCGTCCCTAAAGAACCGGGGCGGCCCCAGGTATTGCGTCAGATCTTCCGGGTTGACCACCACCTTGGTTTTGCTGCCTGCCGCCACCTCCCGGGCCGCAGCCCGGCAGAGGCCGGCGATCTCCCGTTCCAGGTTGCGCAGCCCGGCTTCCCGGGTGTAATCGGCAATCAACCCGCGCATGGCCTCCTGGGTGACCTCCAGTTGCTCGGCGCTGAGGCCGTGGGCCTCCAATTGCCGGGGCAGGAGGTAGGAAAAGGCGATGCCCAGCTTCTCCTCCTCGGTGTAACCCGGCAGTTCCAGGACCTCCATGCGGTCCCGGAGCGGCGGCGGGATGGGGTCCAGGAGATTGGCGGTAGTGATGAACATCACCTTTGAAAGGTCGAAACCCACGTCCAGGTAATGATCCGAGAACGAAAAATTCTGCTCCGGGTCCAGGACCTCCAGCAGGGCCGAAGCCGGGTCGCCCCGGAAGTCGGCGCCGATCTTGTCCACTTCGTCCAGGATGAAGACCGGGTTGTAGCTCCCGGCCCGGCGGATGCTTTGAATGATGCGGCCGGGCAGCGCCCCCACATAGGTGCGGCGGTGGCCCCGGATTTCCGCCTCGTCCCGCACCCCGCCCAGGGAGAGGCGGACGAATTTGCGGCCCAGGGCCCGGGCGATGGAACGGCCCAGCGAGGTCTTGCCGGTGCCCGGCGGGCCCACGAAGCAGAGGATGGGACCCTTCATGTCCGGCTTCAGTTTGCGCACCGCCAGGTACTCCAGGATGCGCTTCTTCACCTTTTCCAGATCGTAATGGTCTTCATCCAGGATCTTATGGGCCTGGGCCAGGTCCAGGTTGTCTTCGGTGGCGATGTTCCAGGGGAGTTCCGCCATCCATTCCAGGTAATTGCGGATCACCTGGTGGTCCGGGGAGGTGGGGGGAGTGCGCTTGAGGCGGTCCAATTCCCGGTCCGCCTCCTTTTTGGCATGGGGGGGAAGCTGCGCTTCCTCCAGCTTAAACTGGATCTCCTCGATCTCCCGCAGGCGCTCGTCGGTTTCCCCCAATTCCTTCTGTAGGGCCTTGATGTGCTCCCGCAGGTAATAATCCTTCTGGGCCTTTTCCATCTCCCCCTTGACCTGGCTCTGGATCTTCTTCCCCAATTCCAGCACTTCCAGTTCCCGGTTGATGAAGCCCAGGACTTTATGGAGGCGCTCCTTGACGTCAAAAGTCTCCAGCAGCCCCTGCTTTTCCTCTTTGGAGATATTCAGGCTGCCGGCGGTAATGTCTGCCAGCACCCGGGGGTCGCCCAGCTCCCGGATCAGGGAGCCCAGTTCCGCGGGCAGATAAGGGGAGACCTCCAGCATCCTGATGAACAGGCCCTTGACGTTGGACACCAGGGCCTCGGTTTCCAGATCCGGCTCGTAGTCCTCGGAGATGGGCGTGATTTGGGCCGCCAGGTAGGGGTCCTGGCCCATCCAGTTCTCGATGCGGAAGCGGTAGAGACCCTGGATGAGGAGGCGTAGCGAACCGTCTTCGGGTTTACGCATCTTCAGGATCGCGGCCGCGGTGCCCACGGAATAGAGATTGTCGGGCCGAAGCCGGTGGCCTGCTCCTCCCGGCTAGCCACGATGCCGATGGTCTTTTCCTGGAGCAGAGCTTCGTCCACCAGTTTTTGGCTCCGCTCCTCCCAGAGGACCAGGGGCATAATGATGCGGGGGAAGAGGACCACATCCGAATGGGGCAATATGGCTAGGACCCGGGGGCCGGGAGATTCCTCCCGGTCTGGGGTCACCAAATTATTAGAGTCAGCATTGCTTATGGCCATGTAAACATCACCTCAATTTTACTCGGCTTCTTTCACCGGAATGCGGCGGCTGGAGGGGACCCGCCGGGGTAAGTCAATTTCCAGTATGCCCTCCGCATACCGGGCCTGCAGACCTTCGGGATCGATATCCGCAGGGATGAAAAATTTCCTCTCGAAACCGCCGTAGCTCATTTCATGATGAATAAAGCGGATGGCCCCCGCCGGGGGGAAATGCCGCCGCTGGCCGCGGATGATCAGTTCCTGGCCGCACAGGGTGATGGCTAGGTCCTCGCTGGTCACTCCGGCCAGATCCAGTCGCAGCACCAGCCCCTGGGCCGTTTCATAAAGATCCGCCGGCGGCCGAAACGGCGCCCCGGTCTCCTGGAAATCAAAGACCTGGTCCATCCAGCAGCGCACCCGGTCTTCCAATTGTCTGAAATCACGTAAAATCCTGATTTTAATTAGCCGATGCATGCACATCCTTCCTGTGATACAAGTTAATTATTTAAAAATAAGATCGCTGGGAGAAAAATCCAGGGGTGGGGGGAAACAGGGGTTAGGGTACTGTTCCTAAAAGTTCAAGGTTCAAAGTTCAAGGCTCAAAGTTCAAAGTGTAAGGTGGGAATTGCCCAGTAAATCCTTGCAACCGCTCAAGCAATGCGTACTTCCTTCAAAGTTTTTCTGTAGGGTGGGCACTGCCCACCTTTCTTTAGCTTCTCCGAAAAGAGGGAATTGGTGGGGCGGCCGTCCCTGGCCGCCTTTAGAGGTTGGCGGGCGAGACGCCCGCCCCACTGCCCAGAGGCCCGCCCCACCAGTCTTTTCATAATTTATGAGTGAGCCACTGGCTCATTAATGACTGTCTTGAAAAGTTGTCAGTGGCCAGTGATCAGGGGTCAGCAAAAGCCACGGCATGCCGGAAGATTACTCCCTCTCCCCCCGCCCAGAGGGTTCCAGCAAGTGCGGGGGGAGAGGGCTGGGGTGAGGGGGGCAGACCTTTCATCCTTTGCGGGTGGGCCATTTGGCTCATGAGGAACTGTCCTGAAAAGTTCAAAGTTCAAGGTTCAAAGTTCAAGGTTAACTGCCGGTAACTTTTCATAATTTACGGGTGAGCGAAGAGCTCATGAACAACTGCTTCGAAAAGTTCTAAGCGGTAGCACAGGCTTGTGCGGTTTTTTCGGCCAAGCCTGGAAAGGCTGCGCCATCGGTTATGAGGCCTTGAGGAGGGAAGGCCGGAGTGGGAGCAGCTTTTTTTTCCTGTTTACGGCTCCTTACTTCAGAGCCACGAACCGGTCCACCAGCGCCTGAGGCAGCAGGGAGAGCAGGAAAACGGCGGCATTCATCTGCCAAGGAAAGCAAATGCGGGGCCGCGCCCGGGCCAGGCCCCGTTGGATGATCCTGGCGGCCCGGGGGGCGCTGACGGCAAAAGGCATGGGAAAATCATTATTTTCCGTAAAGGGGGTCTGGACAAAGCCGGGAATAATCACGCTGACAAAGATATTTTCCCGGCGCAGACGGGCCTGGAGCCCTTCCCCGAACACCCGGATCGCGGCCTTGGTGGCGGAATAGGAATGGGCAATGGGAAACCCCCGGCAGGCGCCGTGGGAACTCATCAGCGCCAACTGCCCCCGGCCCCGCCGCCTAAACAAAGGCAGCACCGGCTCCACCGCGTTCAGCATGCCGTCCAGATTAATGGCAAAGGTCCGGCGCGTCTCCGCCGGCGTCTCTTCCTGCGCCGCGGAGCCATAAGCTACCCCCGCCAGCAGGATCACCAGGTCCAGGGGTTTTATCTTATCCGCGGCCTGGATCCAGGCCGCCATCGCAGCCCGGTCGGTGACATCCACTTGGGTCGCGTGAGCCTCTGCTCCTTGCGCCCGGCACTCGGCGGCCAGGGTGGCCAAACCTTGAAGATTGGCATCCCCCAGAAATAGACAAACTCCCGGCTGGGCATAAACCCGGGCCAGGGCCGCGCCGATACCCCCCGCGGCCCCGGTGATCAAGATCGAAGTGGGATGGAATTTAGCTCTAAGGCTCATTTTGAATATCTACAGATCATTTCAAAACCCAATTCCGGAGTCAATTTTCTTAAACCAGGATTAAAGTTAATGGGAACGAATCCCCCCTTTGCAAAAGGGGGAATTAAGAACAGTTCCCCCAATCTGTTTCTGGTTGATAGCATATTTGCATCCCGAAAAAGGTTTTGAAATAAGTTCTGGTAATTTTTTGAGAATAACCACCCGCGTGTCGGCGCTGAGGCTGCATGACGAATTTGCCTCGATGTTTACGCCCTTCGCCTCTTAAAATATCCTTATTTGCCCGTTTCTTTTTGCCAGGGCCAGCGGCCGGTGATTTCCAGTTCCAGGGAAAAACTCAGGAAGGTGCGGATTACCACCAGGAAAGCCAAAACCCCCAGGTCTTTAAAGGTGGGGCCCACGGCCACCGTGCCCACGATATCGGAAGCAATGAGAAACTCCAGGCCCAACAGAATTGCCTTATCGAAATCGCTCCGGAATTTCCGGTAGCAATCTTCCATGGCTCCTTCTTTGCTGAGGCGCAGGAGGAAGAAAATGGTGGTGGCTATCGCCCCCAGGACGATGATGCCGATGGCCAGGGACTCGATGCCCACCGCCACCCATTGGATATATTGATCGAAGCCTGGGAGACCTTTGCCCGGCCCCATCATCGTTAAGCCCTCCCCCGGCCCCCCCTCGGGTTCCGCTCCAAGAAGGTTCTTTTGTCGGCAGGTCTATAGGGACCAGAGTAGCATAAATCCGCCGCAAAATGTACCTTTCCTCAGGGGTTAGGCATACCCTCCCCTTTATCGTTACCCACAAGGTTTTCCGTCGGCGGCGCAGCGTTTCCAGGCTGCGCCGCAAGACTGCGCCGTCTGGAAAGCCTGCGCCACCAAAGAATACTGTAAATCAAACACTTCTGATACTTGTGGGTAAGGCTCAGCCTTTACCCGGCCTGGGGGTTGGACAGACGGCCCCAGAAGAGGATCAGGCCGGTCTCCCGGTCTTGGATGCAATAGAGGAAGGGGTGGTCCGCCTTGAATTCCCGCAGCGGCACGGGCATGGGGGCCGCCTTCTCCACCATTACCACCGCGGTGGCCGCGGCCGCCTCGGTGCCTTTCTCCTCCACCTTCACCCAGGCCTTATGCAGCACCAGGTCGATCCGCAACTGCCGTTGGGTGGTGATCCCCCGGAAATCGGCCTGGAGGCCGAAAGCCAAGGGCATCCCCAGGTTCTTGAGGTCGCCGGTGAGGTTATAGCTGGTCTTGGCTTCAAACTTGGGAAAGGTCACCTTCACCTGGCGGAGCCGCAGGTCCCGGGTCAGCCTGGCCAGCATTTCCGGGTTGAGGCCCTTCGCCTGTTGGGCCAGGGCGCCCTTATCCTTGGGGAGGAGCACCAGCATGGACAACCGCTCACCCAGGTAGGGGAGTCTCAGCACCTGCCAGCCCTCGGCCTCGGCGTAGGCATACTTCCCCGTGCGGTGCATGAAGGGGGTCTCCACCTGCTGGTCCGGGGCCGGCCAGAATGGCCCCGGTTTGGTCTGCTCCTGGTCGAACTTGTCAGCCCACTCACCCAAAAAGTAGACGGCATTGGTAAGGACCAGCATGGTCCGGCAGTTGAGGACCCCCTGGGGAATGAGGTCCTTGATGTGTTCCTTAGTCTTGCGGCTCACCCAGTCATTGATGGTCTTTTGGGCCTGGGCCTCCTGGCAGAAGTCCAACTGCTCCATCTCATTGCTGTAGTAATCGCCGATGAGCTTGAGATATGCCGGCTGCAACTTGAGGACGGTGTTCAGCCAGACCGCGTTGGCCAGGCTCAAGACCTGGCCCCCCTCATTGCCCACCTTCTGCAAATGTCGGCTCAATTCCGCCAAAGCCGGATGGAGCCGGTCCGGGGGCAAGGTGAAGCCCAACACCCGGGCCATCTGCGCCGCGGTTTCGCCTTTGGCCCCGGCGTAGGTCATGCCCAGGGCCAGGGAAATGCTGTAGGGGGAAAAGAAGATGTTGCCTTTCTCCTGGGCTGCCAATTGCCGGTAGAGATTCAGGGTGAAGGCCGTGCCCCCCCGGGCCACGGTTTCCAGGTCGGCCGCTGCGGCCCGGCCTGGACTTGGATGAAACGCCGCCGCGGCCAAAAAAACGGCCGCCATGATCGCCACCATACTGCGCCTGCTGTCCATGTTGACCTCCTGCAGAGCTTTTAATCGAGAGCAGGCCGGACCCCCGGCTTTGCCTGTCCAAAGCGCCGGTGGTGGACCTCTTCTGCTATTATCGACTCCGACCCCCAAACTTTTATTAAGGCAACTTTCTTCCAGGAATCAGGATATCTCAGAATTTCCCGATACGTCAAATTTTTCCGGAGCTTGGGCCCACCGCCGCCGCGGCTCGAACTCCCTCCCCTCACCAACCCGAAAGCGCCACCGAGGTGATCCGCCTATCCTCCCCCGGTCCCTTCCCCGCCTTGACCCGGAGGTGAAACCTTGATAGTGTCCCGGTAATGGGAACTCAAGTGATCTGTTTGGGCGCGGTCAACGTCGACCTGCGGTACCGGGTGCCGGATTTGCGGCCTTTTTTGGAGAAGTGGCCCGATTTGCGCCGGGGCGGGGAAATGGCCCTCGGTCCCGGGGAGGAAACCGGACTCCAAGACCTGTTGCGCCGCCATGCCGAACCCGCAGGGCGCCAGGGGGGCGGCCAGGCCGCCAATACCGCCTGGGCCCTGGCCCGCATGGGTCTGGAGGCGGCCCTGGTGGGCCGGGTGGGGGCAGACGCGGACGGCGCTTTCCTAAGGGAGAGCCTGGCCGGGGTCAACCTGGATTACCTGATGCAAGCGGGTGAGAGCGGCCGGGCCTATATCCTGATGGATGAGGCCGGAGAGCGCACCATCCTGGTGGCCCCCAATACCAACGACGCCTTAGCCTTGCCGGACGTGCCCCTGGAGGCCCTGGCCCAGTCAAAGTTTCTGCATTTTACTGCCTTTGCGGGAGAAGGCCCTCTCGCCGTGCAAAAGGAGATCGCCCGGCGGCTGCAAGACGGCCCCCGGCTCACCCTGGACCCGGGGGAGCTTTATGCCCGGCGGGGCCTGGCCGTGCTGGAGGACATCATCGACCATCTGGACACCCTGCTGGTGACGGCCCGGGAATGGGAGCTGTTGGGAGGCCCCGAAAAAATGCACCCCCATTGGGCCCCGCCCGTGGTGGTGATCAAACGGGGAGCCCTGGGGGCCAGGCTGCTGACGCCCCCCCGCTATCTGGACTTCCCGGTGGAACTGTTCTCCCGGCCGGTGGACACCCTGGGCGCGGGGGATGTCTTCGCGGCTGGTTACCTGGCGGGGCGGGTTTCCGGATTGCACCTCAACCTGGCGGTGCGGCTGGCCAACCGGGCTGCGGCCGTCAGCCTTGGGGGGGCAGGCCGGGAAAATTATCCGGATGCGAAGTTCCTGGAGCAGCAATTGTTCCAGTTGACCCAATTGGTGTGAGGCAGGAATAATTCAATGGTCAGTGAGCAGTAACCGCTGCGGCCATTTCCAACCCGTGGAAAGTTGTGAAACGAGTTTTTTAAGTCCCCCTTTCTTAAAGGGGGATTTAGGGGGATTATCAGGCGCTGATATAATCCCCCCTGCCCCCCTTTAGAAAAGGGGGGAGAATCCTTTCACGAGTTCAACCACCATGGCTGAACCAAAACGACTGCAAAAATAGGTATTGAAATACTTTTAAAAGCCTCAACCCTGTACCTATACTTAAGGAGACTTAATGCACCCTTTACAACTGGTTACGGACTGCGAAGGCCCTCTGGCCTTAAATGATAATGCTTTCGAAATGTGCCGGGATTTTATCCAGCCCGACGGCGCCCGTTTTTTTCAGCAGATCTGCCGCTATAACGATTATCTGGTGGAAGTTTTAAAAAAGCCGGGGCACAAGGCCGGGGACACCTTAAAGCTCATTCTCCCCTTCCTCAAGGCCCAGGGCCTCACCAATCAGCAAATCCGCGAATACGCCCCCAAAAGCATGAAGCTGGTGCCGGGCGTGGAAGGGGCATATAAATTTTTACACGCCCAGGACTTTCCCATCTTTGAGATCAGCGCCGGTGGCCGGCAGTTTGCCGAGGCCGTGGGCGGCAGGTTAGGGTTCGATGCCGGGCACATCTTTGCCACGGAACTGGACCTGGACCGCTATGCCTTAGCCCCGGCGGAGCAGGAAGAACTGCTCCGCCTGCAGCAAGAGGTGGTGGCCGCGGCGGAGCTCCCCCTGCCCCAGGAAATTGCCTCGCCGGAGGCGGTGTCCCCCGCAGTCCAGGACGCGCTCAAGCTCTGCGACCGCATCTTCGTCGAGCGCATCCCGGAGATGGACATCGGCGCCATCTATCGGGAATTCAACCCCGTGGGCGGACCGGACAAGGCCCGGGTTCTGGAAGAGAGCCTGCAGACCACCGGCCTGAAAATGACGGATGTCATTTACGTGGGAGACAGCATCACCGACGTCCAGGCCTTGGCCGCGGTGCGGACCGGCGGCGGGCTGGGCATCTCTTTCAACGGCAACGGTTATGCGGTCAAGGCCGCGGAAGTGAGCGTCATCGCCGACAATGCCTGGCCGGTAGCCCTGCTGGCTGCGGTCTTCGTGCTGTGGGGCAAGGAAGGGGTGATGGAGCTAGCCACCAAAGGCTCTGCCGGGGCTTCCCGCTACTTGGTGCTGCCGGAGGCGGTGATCGATCACTTGATGCGAGGACTTAACGGGCGAAACTTCAATCTCTACTCCGCCGCCACTAAAGACCCGGAGGCAATCGCCGAAGAAAGCCTCACCATGCGCACCCGCCTCCGGGGCGCAGCCGTAGCCGCTCTTGGGTAAATAATTATTCAGCCTTTAGGGGAAGGCTTAGTGGAAAAAACCCGTCCTAAAATCCTGGTTTTTGCTTCCGGCACCAAGACCGGCGGCGGCTCCGGATTTGAGACGCTGGTCAGGGCTTCCCGGGCCAGGCCGCCCATTTTGAACGCCCGGATCTGCGGGGTGGTCACCAACCACTCGAGCGGCGGCGTCTGGCAGCGGGCCCAAGCCCTGGGAATACCCGCCGCATATTGGGCCGGCCCCTACCTGGCCCAGGGCTACCAAAATTTTGTCAAACATTTCCAGGCTGACTACGTCATGCTCTCCGGTTGGCTGAAACTCGTGGCCGGTCTGGACCCGGCCCGGACCATCAATATTCATCCCGGTCCTCTGCCCCGCTTTGGAGGGCCGCAACTTTACGGCCATTATGTGCACGAAGCGGTGCTGGCGGCTTATCGGCGGGGAGAAATCACCCACAGCGCGGTCACCATGCATTTTGTCGATGAGAAATACGACCGCGGCCCGGTATTTTTCGCGCTGCCCGTGCCCATCGAGCCGGATGATACCCCGGAGACCCTGGCCGCGCGGGTGAATCGGGCGGAACATGAATGGCAGCCTCGGGTTCTTAACTATGTGGTGCAGGGACAGGTGCGGTTGGTAGGCCGAGAAGTGGTTTATGAGACAGAAGAATTGCAGCGCCTGCTGCTGCCGGCAGCCCGGTAGGGCAAAGCCTGCCTGCTGCGCCATTATGGGGCGGAATCCTAGTGTCATGTCCCATAAATGCCATACAAAATTTACAGGTCTTTATCCCTCCCCCTTTGAGGGGAGAGGGTCGGGGTGGGGGTGGCGTCTTTTCGTCGAATTACAGCCGCTTGCCCAAGCCGACCCCTCCCCCCCACCCCCTCCCACAGAGGCTTATCATTACCCGCAAGTTCTTTAACCGGTGGCGCAGCCTTTCCAGGCTGCACTAAAAAACTGCAAGCTTGGGCCACCAAAGAATACCTTAAATCAGGCACTTTCTTACTCCCCCTTTGAAAAAGGGGGCTGGGGGGATTTTAAGGCGCCCCAACCCTAAGGCCCCGTGGTTCATAAGAATTTAGCCCTGGCAGAATCTGGACACTATCAGAAATGCTCTCCCGCCAAATTAAGACTTGTGGGTAATGATAAGCACGGAGGGGAGGGGGAGATTTTGCCCGACCATTTTTTGAATGTTATTCCTGGGACATGAATACTAGGCCCGCCCCTTTAAAACCTCATCAATGCCAACATGATGGCAGATTGACGGGAAAGCCCGGCTGCCATCGACCCCGTTATTTCTCCTTGCCTTTGGCTGCGGTCGCGGGTTTAGCCGCAGCCGGAGCCTGACCTTGAGGCGCCGCGGCTTTACTCTTTTCCCCGGGCTTTACCGGTTTCTGCTTCAGGGTGTCCACAAACATCTGATTTACCTTAATGCCCAAGCTTTGAGCCTTCTCCGCGTCCTGCAAGGCCTTCTCCCGGTCGCCATTCATATAATAAGCCACGGCCCGGTTATTATATGCTTTGCCAAATTTGGGGTCGATCTCGATGGCGCGGCTAAAATCAGCAATGGCTGCGTCATATTGGCCGATATTGCAATAGGCGATACCCCGGCTGTTATGCGCCGGGACCGACCGGGGATCCAGCTTGATGGCCGCGCTGAAACTGGAGATGGCCAGGTCGTATTTGTTGGCGTTCAGCAGTTCTTTGCCCTGGGTGAGATTTTCTGCCGCAGTTTTCGGAGTAGTCGCCTCTGCCGGTGCGGCAGCTGAGGACGCCTTTTCCTTGGCCGCCTCCTGATGTCTTTCCTGGGAGCTGCAAGCCAACAGACAGAAACAAAGCACGGCCAGGCTCAAGTACCCCAAATAAAGCCTGGATCTGGCTGCAACCATATTTCGCCCTCCTGGGAACAGTTGTGGCCTGGGGTGCGCCTGCTCCTGAGTGCAGCCCCAGGCCACTTTCCATCATTGATATGATACCACAAATTTGCCTAAAACAGGTTAGTCTCCAGGACCATGCCCCTGCCTTGCTGAAATTTTAAGGGGATTTGTCAGGGCGCAGGAATTCCACCCGTCTATTTAATATTAAATACCGGGGGCTTAGGCGCGAGGTTCATCAGCTCCTTCTGCAAGCCCACGTTATCTTCCAGCGGCCCCTTGGATGGTGGCGGCGGCGGGACCGCGGCGGTCTTATTATTAGTAGCTGGCGCGGGCGCGGCGGCGGGAGCCTTTACCTCGGGCTTAGGTGCGGGGGCAGGCTGGGGAGCTTGAACCGCCGCCGGTGCCGGGGCAGGGGGTGGAGGTGTGGCCGGCAGGCCTTTCGAGAGTTCGCCGCCGTTCGGCGCGGCTCCGTTTTTCACAGGGAATTGGACAGGTAAGGGATGGGGGTCCTGACTCAGCGGCTTGACAATGATGCTCACCCGCCGGTTCCGGTAATCATTGGGGTCCTTGGGGTTATAAAGGTGGCGGTCGGCGTAGCCCCGCACTTCCGCCACCTGGCCGGCCTGCAGACCGGTGCTGTCCATCAGGCGCCGGGCCGCGTTGGCCCGGTCCGCCGATAATTCCCAGTTGGAATAATTTTTATTGTTGCCATAAGGCCGGCTGTCCGTGTGCCCTTCAATGGTTATATGGTTGGGCAGGTGGCCCAGTTCCTTGGCAATGATCCCAAAGATTTTCTGGGCCTCGGGATTGATGGTGGCGCTGCCCACATCAAAAAACCGGTGGTCCTCCCGTTCCATCAGTTCAATCCGCAGCCCGTCCTTGGTAATTTCCATGCGGATCAAATCCTTCAGGCCTTCCAGTTCCGGCAGCTGGGCGAGCAATTCCTGAATTTTTTTCTTGGTCTCCTCGAAGCGTTTGGCGTCATCGGCCACATCCGCGGGCGCGGGCGAGGGTCTTTGCAGTTCCTGACTGTGTCCGGGGGTGGGCATCTCTCCGCCCATGTCGCTCTTCTCCATGAGGCCTTGCGAGTGGGGTAATAACCCGGGATTTTTGAAATATTGGGCGACATTCTGCCGGATGGACTGGCTCTGGGCCATGATCCATAAGACGATGAACAGGGCCATCATGGCGGTGACGAAGTCCGCGTAGGCCACCTTCCAGGCCCCGCCGTGATGGCCGCCATGGCCGCCTTTCTTCTTGATGATGCGCTGGACTGGCGCTTCGCCGTTTAAATTGGACATAAGGTGCCGTTACATTATCCGCTTAGGGTTCTGCCAGCTGGGACAATGCCCTTCGACCGCAAGACTTCGATATTAACCGCAAGAACGAATCCTGGAAACCGAAAGCCCGTCTTTAATTGCCTTTCACTTTGATAGCCCGGCAAGCCTCTTCCACTTCCCCGAAGCTGGGGCGGAGGTCAGTGGTAATCACCCGCCGTGCGAATTCCACGGCCACGATGGGGGCCATGCCTTTGGCATAAGCCACCACCCCGGCCTTAATGGACTTTAGAAAGACCTCTTCCGCGGCCGCCTGGTTTTCAATGGTGGAGCTTAACGGCGACACGAAGCCGTAACACATGAGCACCCCCAGGAAGGTGCCCACCAGGGCCGCAGCCACGTGGTGGCCCACTTCCGAGGCCGGTCCGCCGATGGACTGCATGGTGATAACAATCCCTAAAACCGCGGCCACGATCCCCAGGCCGGGCATGGAGTCGCCGATCTTCGCCAGGATCAGACTGGGCTTACGCCCTTCTTCTTCCTGGGTCTCCAAATCCGCATCCAGGATCAACTCCAGTTCCAGGGCCGGGACCCCGCCCACCACCAACAGCTTCAGAGAATCGGTAATATACTCCAAGGCATGATGGTTATTATGGACTATGGGGTATTTGGCAAAGAGCTCGCTCTCCTGGGGTTTCTCCACATGGGACTCCAGGTGCAGGAGGCCCTTGACCCGGGCCGTTTGAAAGAGTTCATAAAGCAGTTGCAGCATCTCCACAAAATTCGCTTGGGTGTGACCCGAGGATTTGAAGGATTTCAAAATGTAGGCAATGATCTTCTTCAGGGTAGGCATCGGCGTGGAGATTAAGAGCGCCCCCAGTGATGCACCACCGATGATCATAAATTCGGCCCATTGCAACAGCAGCAGGACGTTTCCCCCCGCCAGGAGGAAACCTCCGATAACCGAAACCACCACTACCGCAAGGCCGACGATTACCAGCACTTTTTGCCCATAGCACCGCGAGGGGGGGGAATTTGGCTGAACCATCCCTCCAATTTTTTTATCGGTTAAAGGCTGAGCGTTCTTTAACAATTCCTTTGGGTATAAGATAGCGCTGGTGATGGCTGTACAACCGATAAGCCATGGCTAATTAGCGGGTTATGAGATCCGGGAAAGGCTCTTTACCGGGCAGAAAAAACCATTTTTTCCGTAACAGGTGGAGGAAATTAAACCTTGGGCTTCAAGGAAAAAGGAAATGCGGGGGTGCAGATGTCCTGCCGGCCTGCTGCCGGCACCTTGCAGAGCCGGGGAACCGGCATTATCTTTCCCAATAAGCGGGTTTAACTCTCTTCCCAGGATAAGACGATGCCGACCTATGCTTATCTCTGCAGCCAATGCGGCCATGAATTCACGTGTATTATGAGTTTCAGGGAATACAAAACCGCCAAGGTCACCTGCCCCCAGTGCAACTCCCCGGAAGTGAAACAACAAATGACTAGTTTTATCTCCAAGACTTCCCGGAAGAGTTGACTGTCCCTGTTTAGGGGTGCCACTGGCGGACCCTGACGGCCTGGGCCGAGAGGCGCAGGCTGACTGCGCCTTCCCGGGTGAGATAACTGCGGCCCCGGCCAGGGAGGTCCGCGGCGGCAACACCCTTGGGCAGAGAGCCGTAAATGACTACGACCTGCGGCTGCAATCTTGTAAACCAAGCGGACAGGGTTGGGGCCAGGGTGCCGGGGAGAAGCAGCGCCGCCACCGAGGCCCCGGGCTCCAAAGTTAGGGCTGCTGCCTCCAACTGCGCCATTGGGGGAATGATGCAAGCCAACCGGCCTTGATATGAGAGTATTAGCCCTATATCCCCTCTCGCCCCCAAGCGCAGCAGGGCCAGGCCCACACTCCCCAAAGCCCCCGGTGGGCGGCCCCGCTCCAGAGACCGGGGCGACCGGTTTTGATCCCCCAACAGATTGATCAAATCATAATAAGCCGGCCCCTCCGGCCCCCGGCGGCCGTACCAAAACTGGCCCACCTGGAATTGCCGGGCCAGGGTCAGCAGCGCCGGGGCATTGCCCTGGCCCAGGCCCAAGGCCATCACCTGCTCCAGCCGTTGGAACTGGCGCCAATGGAGGTACCCGGGTAAAGGACTCAGGCTGACGCCCCCCTGCCCCGGCCAGGAGGCGCCGGGAGCGGAAAAGGCCAGGCGCTGCCCTCCCGGGGTGACCACCACTCCGGCCAGGCCGCGGCGGGCGTCCAGGCAGGTTATCTCCAGATCCCGGGAAGCCAGGAGCGGCGGCACCAGCACCGTCCCCGCCAGCACCCCCGCGGCCAGACCGGCGCCCGCCCAGGTCCACCACTGCCGCCGGGGCGGGAAAAGCAGGAGCAGCAGCAAAAAATACGCCCCAATCTGCAGCCAGGTGGGGGT
>JAKAKP010000035.1 GCA_021813445.1 Deltaproteobacteria bacterium | reverse complement strand
CCCCCGCCCTCCCCCAAACCCCCTCCCCACCCCCGCATATTTTAAAATTATAAAAGGCGGTGCCTCTAGGCCCGCCTTTCCTGTGAAAAACCAAAGGTCGGCTAATCTGATCCTCGACAGCTTTTAAATATTGAATCTGATCTCCACAATATCCCCGGGACGGATGGCGTAATCCCGGTCCACCAGTTTCACCAGGCCCTTAGAGCGGGCTTCCTGCATGTTATATACGCCCGCCAGATCGTCATAACTGACAATATCGGCCTTGATGAAGCCCCGGGCCAGGTCGGAATGAATTTTCCCGGCGCAACTGACGATATCCGCACCGGCCGGGACCGGCCAGGCATGCACTTCTTTTCTCCCGGCCGTGTAAAAGAAAATGATACCCGCCGCAGCCAGCACGGCCTGGATGATCTCGTTGATTGCCGGCGCCTCCGCGGCCACCACCGTGGGCTTCAAGCTCAGGGGGGCCAGCCCCCTTAAGAGAGCCATCTCCTCGTCACTGAACTGCACCTGGCACAAGGGCGTTTCCTGCTCCAGGTATTGCAGGCACTTGTCCAGAAGCGTTCTTTCCGCGGCATCAGAAGTCCGGTCCCGGCGGGTCTCCAGCTTCTCCATATCCAGGATGAGCAGGTCCAGGATATGTTCTTGAGAGATAAAGATAGCGTCGCAATTAAGGAAGTCGTCCTTGATAAACTCGGCGTAAAAAGGGGTGGTTTTTTGGGGGGCAAACTTCTTCTCCAGGCCCTCGACCTTCTGATCCTGAAATTTGACCTTCCCTTCGGGAAGATCAAAGCCCGCGAAACCTATCTTCATTGACTTTAACCTCGCTGTCAGATGCCGTTTTTCGTTTTGGGTTTTTCGTTTTTCGTTTACTACAAAAAAATCGGCGGGAATAAACCATCTCCTGCCGATGGAATCCAGGGGGCGCTACCCCCATTTATTTGGGTATCTTAATAATTTATTTGATCAAAAATGGGGGTAATTGTCAAGGTTGCAGGATATTCGTAAATTGAGGCCGGACCAGGGCGGACACGCAGGGTCCGCCCCTACCAGGTCTTGATTAACCGCAGGTGGATATCCACCGCAGGCGCGCTGTGGGTGAGGGCGCCCATGGAAATGAAGTTGACCCGGGTGGCGCCCGCCTGGGGCAAGCGTTCCAGGGTCATGGAGCCGGAGGCTTCCAGCAAGGCCCGGCCCAGGGTGAGGTCCGCGGCCTTGGCCAGGTCCGCGTCGCCCATATTGTCCAGGAGGACGATGTCCGCCCCGATATTCAAGGCCTCTTCCAGTTCGGCCAGGTTGGTGACTTCCACTTCGATTTTCAGGGTGTGGGGCGCGCTCTTCCGGGCCCGGCGCACCGCCTCGGTGATGGAACCCACCGCGGTGAGGTGGTTGTTTTTGATGAGCACGCCGTCAAAGAGGCCGCCCCGGTGGTTGCGGCCACCGCCCAGGCGTACCGCGTATTTCTCCAGGACCCGCCAGCCCGGGGTGGTTTTGCGGCTATCCACCAGGGCCACCGGCAGGTAGGCCACGGCCGCCACCATCTTCTTGGTGAAGGTGGCGATGCCGGAGAGGTGCTGCAGGAAATTCAGGGCCGTCCGCTCCCCGGTGAGGATGGGCGCCACGGGGCCGGTGAGGATAGCCAACACTGCGCCGGATTCCACTTCCTGGCCGTCTGCTACCTTGGAAGAAAATTCCACCTCCGGGGCCAGCTTGCGAAAAACCCGGGCGGCCACGGGCAGGCCCGCGACCACCAGCTTTTCCTTGGCCCGGATGTGGGCCTCGCCTTGCAGTTCCGGGGGGATAAGGGCCTGGGTGGTTACGTCCCCGGCGCCGAGGTCCTCTTCCAGGGCCAGGTCGATAAGGCGGTCGATCTGGGGTGAAGCAAGCAGGGTAGTCATCTCAATCGTTGTCCTCTTGCCAGTAGATGGTACAGGGGTCAGCAGCAGATGCCGCCTTTTGATGCTCCTCCCCTTGCAGGCAATCCGCGTCGCATTCCTGCCGGGCCGCGTCCCAGTAAGGGCAGCGCTCGTAGATACAATAGCCCATATCGGGGATGGGGCAAAGGGTCTGGGTCATTAATACAGTTTTTAGTTTTTAGTTTTTAGTTTTTTCCGCAAAGCCGTGGCGCCAGCCTTTCCAGGCTAAGCCGGAAAACTGCGCAAGCCTGCGCCACCAAAGAATACCTTAAATCAGGCACTTTCTTACTCCCCCTTTGAAAAAGGGGGCTGGGGGGATTTTGAGGCGCCCCAACCATAAGACTACATGGTTCATAAAAATTTAGCCCTGGCAGAATCTGGACACAATCAAAAATGCTCTCCCCCCAAATTAAGACTTGCGGGTAATGATGACCTCACAGGAGGATGGAGAAAGACAGGGCAGTCATGTAAGGCATTCCTGGGACGCCACCCTAGCGAAATACCTTTCTTTTCAATCCCCCCATCCACCAAGCCGGATTTAATCTCAGATCAGCGATTTTCTCACCTTCGCCCGGGTTGGTAATTTTGACCCAGAGCCGGGGAACACCCTTGGCCGGGTGGGCCACGATCCAGGTGGCCAGGGTGCGGGGCTCTTCAGGACTGCTGCCGCGGCGGCAGATGCTGTTATCCGGGCCGTCGTGGCGATCCTGGCTGAAGGCCAGAAGATCCTCTAGTACAAAGGGGCAGGCCTGCCGGGACAGCAATTGGCCGAGGCGGTGGTAGCGCCGGCGGCTGCTGGCGCTGGGGTGCGGGTCGGCCGCCTCCAGCCTGGGGTCCAGGAAATGATTGGTGTGGTACAAGAGGCCCTGGTCCTTAACCTTTACCGCCACCCGCCCCTGGGGGCCGATCTCGATCATAGCGATCTGGCGGCCGTCCGCGGCCATCTCGATGACGGGGTAGCTGGCCCGGAACAGGTCCCGGCAGGCCAGGACTTCCGGCACCGAGGCGCAACGGCTCAAGAGGGCCTGGGTGAGGGCCACCGAGCCGGGATAGTGCGGATGGTCCGGAAAATTGCCGGGGAGGGCGTCCACCACCGTCAAGCCCTTTTCATTGACCCCGGCCACCGCGGCGCTGTGGGAATCGTCCGCGTCCACCAGGCCCAGGAATTTGTACCCCCCGGCAGGGGCGACAAACTTGAGGGCGCTCTTCCGGGGGGTGCGGTCCCGGTTTTTGACCAGGAGGGTGCCGCCTCCCTCCACCCGGCTGCCCGCAGCGGCAAAGAGGGTGCAGGCCCGGCCCGGGCCGGCCAGAGGCGCGGCCGCGAGCCAGGCCAGGATGATAGACAAGACTGTCTTGCCGATGGTTTTCGAGAAGGTTACCTCTTTTAAGGCATTTTATGCCGCCGATGGTTGGCAAGCATTATTTTTTATGGGTTTTTGCAGGCTGAGTTGCCGGTTTTTTGGGAGTTGTGGGAGTATGCACCACTACCGGCGTCGGTTTGGGGGGTGGGGGAACTTTGACGTCCTCAATTTTTTTGCCCGCGGCCCCTTCCAACTGTTGCAGGGCCGGACCCTTTTCCTTGGCCTGCGATAAAGAGGTATTTGCCCACAGAAACGCCACTGCCAAAAAGATTACCAAAAGTTTTACGAACCGCGACAATGCCATTTACCTCCTGGTTCTTGGTGTTTAGTTTTCGGTTTGCAATTATCAGAGAAACTAGCAGGTCAATAAGTTAAGGCAAAACCGGGTTATTCCTCGTTTTCATCGGTAAAGAAATCTGTTTGCTCCAGGGACGGGTCCGCGGCAAACGCGACGCCTTCGCCCAGGCAGCCCGCGTCCGGGTCCCAGAAATTGCAGCGCTCGCCCACGCAGGGGCCGATTTTGGGGAGGGGGCAGTGGGAGGTGGTACTCTCTTTCATCCTTATTTCCTTTGCCTTAATGCATCTAATTTCTTGAGTGTCAGTAAATTTTCCGTTCTATCTCTTGATATGCTAAGGTTTCCATAAGACTTTCCTCATTTATGAACAAAGAATATGAATTTATATTCTGGCTTCATTCCTAGGCCATGGTTCAAGTTCAAGACTTCTATAATATTCAATAAAAGAATATATTGCGACATTCTCATCTTCATCTTCTTGTCTGGGATTAAAAGCAAAAAAAGCGGCAACATAGGGTGAACGGGACCAATCTAATAGCGGGGACGGAAAGCCATGATGCCTTAGATAAACCATAAATTCATATCCCGGAGGGGGGCCATGGTAACTTTCATCTATATCTATGTTATTTGATAAGCCCCCTGATTTTGAGGTAAAAGTTCCAACAGCAGGTTAAACTGCAAGTAGAATTTGGTAATAATCAGTTATTGAATATTCTTGAGGAGAATATCTTTCTAATGTAGTTTTTAATTTCCAAGATTCTTTGGTGTGTCCTCTAAATAGAGGAGGAAAAACATATATATCTATCTCAGCTTCCTTCCTCCTTTTTTCAAGGTTCGTAAAAATTTCGGACACCTCGGTTTCGAAATCTTCCCAACAATCAAGCCTTTTTTCTTTCACTTCATCTTCCTGATGGTTAGGGCATCTTAGAATCAGAACATACTCACTTTGCATTATTAGCACAGGCGAGACGCCTGTGCCACCGGTTTACAAACCATATATGCGGGGATAGGATAGGAGGAGAAACCCCGCCCTTACGTCATCTTGCCACTGATCCCTAACACCTGATCCCTGAACTGATCACTGACCACTGGCCACTGATAACTGCCAACTCCCCCTACCCTATCCCATCAGTTCTTTGATGCGTTCCCGGTGGGTTTTGAGTTTGGCGAGCTTTTCGCTCCATGAGTTCAGGCGTTCCTTTTCTTTGTTGACCACTTCCGGGGGCGCTTTGGCCAGGAAGTCCTCGTTGGCCATTTTGCGCTGGGCCTGGGCCAGTTCCTTGCCGATCTTCTCCATTTCCTTGGCCAGGCGCCGGTCTTCTTCGGCGAAGTCGATGACGCCAGCCAGGGGCATGAAGATTTCCACCTGGCCCACCACGGCCTTGGCCGCGGCCGCGGGCACGGCCTCCAGGTTACTGTGCAGGTCCTTAAGCCGGGACAGCAGCATAACGGCCTGGCGGTGGCGCTCCAGGCCCTTCAGGGAAGGGGCGTCGGCGCTGCGCAGGAAGACCTCCACCTGGGACGCGGGAGGCACGTTCATCTCCCCCCGGAGATTGCGGATGGCGGTGATGGTCTCCATCACCAGGGCCATCTCGGCTTCGGCCGGGGCATTGATGAAAGCTTTATCCTCCTGGGGATAAGACGCGGCCATGATGCTGCCGCGGGCGCCGGGGAGCTTCTGCCAGATTTCCTCGGTGATAAAGGGCATGAAGGGGTGCAGCAGCCTCAAGATGGCGTTTAGCACCTGCAGCAGGACTTCCTGGCAATGGCGGCGGGCCGGGGCGTCTTCCTTGGCGTTGAGCTGGGGCTTGATGAGTTCCAGGTACCAGTCGCAGAATTCGTGCCAGATGAACTGGTAAAGGGCATTGGCGGCCTGGTCGAAGTCGTAGGCCTCCAGGTGGGCCGAAACCTCCTGGGCCACCTGCTGCAGGCGGCTCAAAATCCAGGCCTCCACCACGGTGAGGGGCCGGTCCGCCGCGGGCGCGGCCAGGTCAAAATCCTCCAGGTTCATGAAGGTGAAGCGGGTTGCGTTCCAGACCTTATTGGCAAAATTGCGGTAGCCGGCGATGCGCTCTTCCGAGAGACGCACGTCCCGGCCCATGGCCGCAAACGCCGCCAGGGAGAAGCGGAAGGCGTCGGTGCCGTACTGCTCCATGAGGTCCAGGGGGTCGATGACGTTGCCCTTGGACTTGCTCATCTTCTGGCCCTCGGGGTCCCGGACCAGGGCGTGGATATAGACCTCGTGGAAAGGTACCTGCTCCATGAAGTGCAGGCCCATCATCATCATCCGGGCCACCCAGAAAAAGAGGATGTCAAACGCGGTGACCAGGACGGAGGTGGGATAAAAGAGCTTTAATTCTGGGGTCTGATCCGGCCAGCCCAGGGTGGAGAAAGGCCACAGGGCCGAAGAAAACCAGGTATCCAGGACGTCGGTTTCCTGAGACAACTCGAGGCCGCCGCACTTGGGGCATCTTTCCGGGTCTTCCCGGGTGACGACGATCTCGCCGCAATCGGTGCAGGTCCAGGCGGGGATGCGGTGGCCCCACCAGATCTGCCGGGAGATGCACCAATCCCGGATATTGGTCATCCAATCAAAGTAGCTTTTCTCCCAGGACGCGGGGATGAGCTTGGTGCGGCCGTCCCGGACCGCGTCCATGGCGGCCGCGGCCAGGGTCTTGACGGCCATGAACCACTGCTTGGAGATGAGGGGCTCCACCACGGTGCGGCAGCGGTAGCAATGGCCCACGGGCACATGGTAGCGCTCCTTCTTTTCCAGGAGGCCGTCGCTCTTTAAGTCCTTGACGATCTTCTCCCGGCAGCCAAAGCGGTCCATGCCCCGGTATTTGCCCGCCTCCGCGGTCATCAGGCCTTCCTCGTCAATGACCCTGACCGCAGGGAGACCATGGCGCCGCGCCACTTCAAAGTCATTGAGATCATGGGCCGGGGTGATCTTCAAAGCGCCGGTGCCGAACTCCATGGAGACGTAGGGGTCGGTAATCAAGGGAATCTCCCGGCCCAAGACCGGGAGACGCAGGGTGGCGCCGTGAAAGGCCTGATAGCGCTTATCCTCCGGGTTCACTGCCACTGCGGTATCCCCCAGCAGGGTCTCCGGCCGGGTAGTGGCCACGGTGATGGCACCTTCCCGGCCCACCAGATTGTACTTGATGTAATAGAGATAGCCTTCGTGGGGGTCGTGCTCCACTTCCAGGTCGGCCAGGGCGGTGCGGCAGCGGGGGCACCAATTGATGATATAGTCGTCTTTGTAGATCAGGCCCTCTTCATAGAGGCGGACAAAGACTTCCCGCACCGCCCGGGAGAGGCCCTCGTCCATGGTGAAGCGCTCCCGGTCCCAGTCGCAGGAGCTCCCCAGGCGCTTGAGCTGGTTGATGATGGTCCCGCCGGATTCCTTCTTCCATTGCCAAACCCGCTCGATGAATGCCGCCCGGCCCAGGCTGTGCCGGTTAACGCCTTCCGCGGCCAGTTTTCGCTCCACCACGTTCTGGGTGGCGATGCCCGCATGGTCCGTGCCCGGCATCCACAGGGCGTCATAGCCCTGCATGCGTTTCCAGCGGACGAGAATGTCCTGGAGGGTGTTATTCAGGGCGTGGCCCATATGCAGGGAGCCGGTGATGTTGGGAGGCGGGATGACGATGCAGTAAGAAGGTTTAGTACCGTCGGCCCGGGCGTGGAACAACCCGGCATTCTCCCAATAAGCATACCATTTGGCTTCGATCTTTTGGGGATCGTAGACTTTATCCAGAATTTCCGCCATTATACCGCTTCCAATTTTGCGTTTTCCATTAGGGGCCTGATTTCTGCATCGCCCCCATATTTTTGGCCGGAAAAGGCAAGGCCGACACCCTGCCGTTTCCGGCCATCTTTAACCCCGGCACCAAGGAGCCTGTACGGTCCTAATTATGTTTCTTCTTCTTCCAGTCTCCTCTTCAGGGCCGCAATCTCCTGGTCCACCACCTGGGACGCCACTGACGGGAACAGCTCCCGGCAAATCCTTTCCACCGTCTCCCGCACCATTTCCCGGACGATCTCCAGGATGCGCTCGTCACTTAGGCTGGCTTGCACCTGCTGCTGCACCTCGGCCTCAGACAACGCCAAGGGTGCTGCCGGCGGCGCCTCCACCTCCGGTAGAGGCTCCGGTTCCGGGGGTTCCGGGATGGGCTCAAAGGCCATTTCCGGGCCAGGGGCGGCAGCCGCCTCCCCAGGCTCCTCTTTCAGGGAATAAAGGAGATCTTCCAGGGATTCCTCCTTTTTTTCCTGGGCGGTGTCAGCAGGCTCCGGAGGCTTCTCGGCTTCCGTCTCCTGGGAGAGCAAGGACTTCAGATCAAGGGAGTCCAGCTCCTCCATTTTAGAGGAGATTTCTATCACCGTTTCACTGGCGCCCTCTTCAAGAATATCTGTTAAATCAATAATATCTTCTTCTGCAGCCGCCGTCTTGGATGCCTGGCTCTGATCCTTTGTGGGCTCCATAGGCCTCGTCCTTTAATGAGTTGATGCGACGGTCCTACAACTAATTATCTCTTGCTCGAGCCTGGACCGCAAGGCCGGCAGCAGCCGATAATAACCTGGCAAGGGATGGCCTTTAAGGAATTTTCCGGGATAATCTCGATCTGCCGTCGCAGGTTGAAGTTAAGTTATTAGATTTTATTTGGTTTCGTTAACATGCGCGGCGACAGATGTCAAGGAATTTGCCGCGGGCCTTGATGAAAGCAGGTGCAGGGACAGTGGGGGCCTGACCCGTACTCCCCTATTTTTTTTTCTGGCTCGGCGGAAACCGTCCCGCTCCCCTCGCCTTCCCAGCCAGAGCCGCGGTTACAAAGACGGGTAAAGCAGTCCCACACCCAGGATCAGAGCGGCCAGGCCCAGGCGGTAGAAGGCAAAGGGCTTAAAGGTATGCCGCTGCAGGAAGCTGAGCAGGTATTTTATGGTGAAATAGCTGGAAACGACTGAGGCCAAAAGACCCAGGGCTGCGGCCGTGAGAGACAGTTCATCCGGAGGGGCCTTAAACCATTTGGGGAGATGGTGCAAGCCCGCACCGGCAATGATGGGGGTGGCCATAAGAAAGGAAAAGCGGGCCGACGCCTCCCGGGTAAAGCCCAAAAATAGGGCGGTGGTCATGGTGATGCCGCTCCGGGACACCCCCGGCATCACTGCCAGGCCCTGGGACAGGCCGATGACCATGGCATCAAAGATGGTCAAACGGGCAAAGGCCCGGTGATGGCGGGCCACTCTTTCTCCCACCAGCAGCAGAATACCCACGGAACCCATGAGCCAGGCGATATGCCCGGGCGTCCGGAAAAGGGTTTCCGCCTTGTGTTCCAGCAGCACCCCGGCCAGGGCCCCGGGGATGGTGGCCACCACCAGGTAAAGGAAGAGATACCGTTCCCCCTGATTTTTAGGGGTGGGCCGCACCAGGGCCCGGCCCATGGCCAGCCAGTCCCGGTAGAAATAGGCCACCAGGGCCGCCAGGGTGCCCAGGTGCAAAAGGATGTCGAAACTCAGCCCGCCGCCTGCTACCTGGAAGTAATGTTCCAGTAGCGCCAGATGACCGGAGCTGGAGATGGGCAAAAATTCGGTAATGCCCTGAACCACACCAAGTAAGATCGCGGTTAGAGGATGCATCAGAAGCTTTTAGCACGAGGGACTATAAAGAGCAAGGGTTGGACTTTCCCGATCAAGGCGATTTTTCGATCCAGGCCGAGACGGTGCCGGGCTGGACGCGGGCCAGAGTGATTCCGGACGGCAGGCTGACGGAGACTGGCAATTGATGGCGTCCGGGGCCCAAGTTGTCAGTGTCCACCGTGGCTTTCAGATCCCCGGCTGTGAGGTCCTTCACCTGCAGCATGGGACCCTGAACGGTAACCGCCACCCGGGAGGTGCGCAAGCGGGCTTTATGAGGGCTGGCTTCCACCGCCACCCCGGGGAAGGTGCGGGTCAGTATCTTCGGGGACACATTTATATCCACCAGGATGGGGGTCTGTTTCATCAGGGCCAGATGAAAATTCTTAAAATCAAGCTCCGCGGCCAAAGTAATGGGAGTGGTAACCTGGCTCACATCCAATGGCATGGTGGAGATAGATTTGAGGCGCTCAATCTCCGCGCGGGGTCCCTTGATGCTGACTTGCGAAGGACGGGCCTTAACGCCGATAATCTCATAACCTTCCGGCGGATGGCCGTCCAGTACCGGATCGATATGCAAGGTCCTGACCATGGTGACCGCCAGGTAGAGAGTGAGGGGATTGGGTTGCACTCTGAGGACCTGCACGCCCCGGGGGAAATTGAAGTTTTTGGGCGTCAAGGAGATGAAATGGGGACCCTGCTTGTATCCGTTGAGGTCGATAGTTTGGGCAAGGCGGGTCTGCGTCAGTTTGCGGATGACACTCCCGGGACCCATAACCCGCACCTGGATGGCAGGAGGAATCTCGCTGGTGATCATCATGCCGTGGGGCAGATTGATCATCTCCAAGGGTACTGCCAGGGTGGTCTCGGTGGGTTCTTCGGTGCCCACCACAAACCACAAGCACACTGCCAGCAACAGGGATAGGATTTTAAGGCCCTTATGGCGCCCAAAAGAGCCGACTAAGTCTTTCAATCCAGGTGCCTTTTTTATTATTCGAGTCTTCCACGATATCTTTTAAGGTCTGCCGCAGTTGCAGGCGCGACAGGTTGCGGTGGAGCTTCCCGCCCCGAGCCAGGGAGATTTGACCAAAAGTCTCGGAAACCACCAGGGCCAGGGCGTCGCTATGTTCCGTGATCCCCACCGCGGCCCGGTGGCGGGTGCCCAGAGCGGGGTCCAAATCCTGGCGGGTGGAAAGGGGCAGCAGACAGCCGGCAGCCACCACCCGGTCCCCCTGGATGATCACCGCACCGTCATGGGTGGGATTATGGGGCCAGAACAGGGAGACCAGGAGTTCCTTGGTAACCAGGGCATCCAGTTTCACGGCCCCTTCCAGATAATTGGAAAGCCCGATCTGGCGCTCCAGGATGATGAGAGCGCCGATGCGCTGGGTCGCCAGGCTCTCCACGGCGTCGCAGATTTCCTCCACAGTCAGCGGTTCCGAGGCATCGGCAGAGGCCAGGGCCCTGCGACCCATGCGGCTGAGAACCCGGCGGATGTCAGCCTGGAAGAGAATGATGACAATGAGAAGAAAACTCTTGACCACCCCGTCCAAGAGCCATTCCAGGGTGAATAGTTCCAGTCTCCGGGCCGCCAGATAGACCAGAAAGAGGAGGAACATGCCCGCCAACACCTGGATGGCCTGGGTACCCTTGAGGAAGAGGAGGATCTGGTAGATGAGGATGGCTACCAGAATGATGTCCGCGGCGTCCTGCCAGCGAAATTGGGAAAGGAAAGCCCACATGGTCAACCCGGGGATACAGAAGCGTCGCCGGGCAACTCGCCGGTGCGGATGGCCGTGAGCACGGTGAGAAACTGCCGGGCGTAGGCGGCGTTATGGGTGCGGATGAGGCGGGCGCCCCGCATCGCGGCAACTCCCAGGGCGGCCAAAGTGCCGATGTCCCGGACCTCGCCGTTGGGCAGGCCCAGGATCTGGCCGATGAAGGCCTTGCGGGAGGGGCCCAGCAGCAGGGGACAGCCCAAGTCTAAAAACGCGTCCAGGTGATTGATGATCTCCAGATTATGGCGCCAGGTTTTGCCAAAGCCGATGCCCGGGTCCAGGACCACCAGTTCCCGGGGAATGCCCTGGGAGACCGCATACTCCAGGCGTTCCCGGAAGAAGGCCTTGATCTCCCCCAGCAGATCGTCGTAATGGGGATGGACCTGCATATCCTTGGGAGTGCCCTGCATGTGCATCAGGATCACCGGGACCTGATGGGCCGCGGCCAGAGGCGCCATTTCCGGATCGAAGCGCAGGGCGCTGATATCATTGATGATGGCGGCTCCGGCTTCCAGGGCCGCCCGGGCCACCGCGGCCTTGTAAGTGTCGATGGAAATGGGCAGGCCCAGCTCCCGGCTCAGAGTGGCAATAACCGGGACCACCCGGCGCAACTCTTCCTCCAGAGACACGGGGTCGGCTGCGGGCCGGGTTGATTCGCCGCCGATATCCAGGATATCGGCCCCGGCCGCAGCCAGGGCTCGGCCCTGGTCCAGGGCGGCCTGGTGATCGAAAAAGCGGCCCCCGTCCGAGAAGGAATCCGGAGTGACGTTCACCACCCCCATGATCAAGGGGCGTGAAGTCTGGAGCAAGCGGGTCCAGGCGGTGCGGCGCTCCTCCCTCTCCAGGCTCCGGAAGGCTTGAGGAGCGGCCGTCATGCTTACGCCTGTTGAAGACTTAGGGATAGGTCAACAGCGGAGTCCTGGGGCTCCGTATCGGTGCTGGGTTCTTTAAAAGAGGCCAGAATTTTGTCGATTTCGGCGCCATCCAGGGTCTCTTTGGCCAGCAAAGTCTGGGCCAGAGCCTGAAGCTCGGCGCGATGGCTGGCCAGCAGGTCCTTGGCGCGCTGATACGCGCTCATGACCATGTTTTTGATGGCCGCGTCGATGACCCGGGCCGTTTCCTCGCTGAAATCCTTGGCCTGGGCAAACTCCCGCCCCAGGAAGATATGCTCTTCCCGTTTGCCGAAGGTAACCGGTCCCAGCTCATCGCTCATGCCCCAGTTGCACACCATCTTCCGGGACAAATCGGTGGCCCGCTCCAGGTCATTGCCTGCGCCCGTGGTGTAATGCTGAAACACCATCTCTTCCGCGGCCCGGCCCCCCAGGAGGACGGTGAGGGTGGCGACCAGGTATTCTTTGGGATAGGTATGCCTCTCGTCCAGGGGCAACTGCTGAGTGAGGCCCAAGGCCCGCCCCCGGGGAATGATGGTCACCTTATGGATGGGGTCGGTGCCGGGGATGAGTCTGGCCACCAGGGTATGCCCGGCTTCATGGTACGCGGTGTTGCAGCGTTCCTTTTCACTCATGATCAGACTCTTCCGTTCCGAGCCCATCAGGACCTTGTCTTTGGCCTGTTCGAAATCCTCCATGGTAATCAGCTCTTTGTTGGCCCGGGCGGCAAACAAGGCGGCTTCATTGACCAGGTTTTCCAGATCAGCCCCGGAGAAGCCCGGGGTGCTACGGGCCAGGATGGACAGGTCCACACTCTCGGCCACGGGCGTGCGGCGGGTGTGCACCTTGAGAATGGCTTCCCGGCCCTTCAGGTCGGGGATGGGCACCACCACCTGCCGGTCAAAGCGGCCCGGCCGCAGCAACGCCGGGTCCAGGACGTCGGGGCGGTTGGTGGCGGCAATGAGAATGACCCCTTCGTTGGCTTCGAAACCGTCCATCTCCACCAGGAGCTGGTTCAGGGTCTGCTCCCGCTCGTCATGACCGCCGCCCAGGCCCGCGCCCCGGTGCCGGCCCACCGCGTCGATCTCATCGATGAAAATGATGCAGGGCGCGCTCTTCTTCCCCTGGATGAACAGGTCCCGCACCCGGGCGGCGCCGACGCCCACAAACATTTCCACGAAATCGGAGCCGCTGATGCTGAAGAAGGGCACTCCGGCCTCACCGGCGATGGCCCGGGCCAGCAAGGTCTTGCCCGTGCCCGGCGCCCCCACCAGGAGCACGCCTTTGGGAATGCGGCCCCCCAGGCGGGTGAACCTTTTGGGGTCCTTGAGAAACTCGATAATCTCCGCGGTCTCTTCCTTGGCTTCCTCGATGCCGGCCACATCATTAAAGGTGATCTTGATGGTGCTTTCCGTCATCAGGCGAGCCCGGCTCTTGCCGAAAGACATGGCCTTACCGCCGCCGGACTGCATCTGCCGCATGAAGAAGATCCAGATGCCCACCAGGACCAGCATGGGCAGCCAGGAGATCAACAGGGTGGTATACCAGGGGGAATCATCCTTGGGCTTGGCGGTGATCTCCACCTTCTTGGCCTGGAGCAGCTTCACCAGGTCAGGATCCGAGGGAGAATAGCTCTTAAAGGCCTTGCCATCAGTCTGCTCCCCGGAGATCTCCTCGCCCTGGAGCGTAACCTTACTGACTTTGCCCGCCTTCACCAGATCCAGGAACTGGCTATAGGTAATGGTGGCTCGCGCCCGGGCATGCTCACTGGTGTTGAAATAATTGAACAGGAAGATCATGACCAGGGTGATGAGCAACCACAGGGCAATGTTCTTATAAAAGGGGCTTAAACGATTATTCATTCTCAACCTTGCCTTTGGAAGCCCAAAGGCCATATATGCTAGTTTGCTATTATTAATTTACGCTGAATAGGGGGGAAAATCAAGTCGAATCTCGGAGTTGGCGCAGGGATAAAGGGAGGGGCAGCGGGATAGAGGGGCGGGCAGCCCACCCGGGGAAAAACCTGGCGGAGCAAGTGGCCATGGGAGAAGAACTCGCAGGCATTAATCTCTCGGATACTGCTGTTAGACAGGCTGATTGGGAAAATTTTGCTTGACGAAATCCCGGGCCTCTGGGAAATTAGGCCGTAATTTCAGGGCCTTGCTAAAGGCATCCAGGGACTTTTGCTTGTCACCGAGGTCAAAAAAGAGGATGCCGATATTATAGTAAATTTTTTCGTTATTGGGATCCACCTTCAAGGCCTTGTCGTAGCATTCCAAGGCCTCCCGGTGCTTTTGCTGCTGCCGCAGGGCGATGCCCAAGCGATTATAAAGATGAAGATTCTTGGGGTCTTCCTGCAGGGATTGGGTAAAGAGTTTTTCAGCCTCCGCCGACAACCCGGCTTGCAGGAAGGTTTCCGCAGCTTCCTGGCGCTGGGAGTAGGAAAAATTATGCCCGCTTTTCAGGCATTGATGAAAATAGGTTTGGGCCAACTCCTGATTGCCGCTTTGCAGACATAGCTGACCCAGATGAAAGAGGCGTTCCGTATTCAAAGGGCTTAACGCCTGGGCCTGTTCCAGATACTGCCGGGCTTCGTCCAGATGGCCTTTGCTTTCCAGCAGCCCGGCCAGGTTCTGGTAAGTCTTCAAATACTTGGGATTGATTTCCAGGGCCTGTTTATAATACTCGGCGGCCTGGAGATGGTCCCCCAGGATTTGGATACATTCACCCGCCAGGTTAAAGGTCTTGGCCTGTTTTTTATATGGGGGCTTAGTGAGCTTTTCCAAGAGCTTTAAGGCTTCCTCAATATGTCCAGCCATCTTGAGTTTTTGCGCCTGGAGGAAAATGGCTTCGCCGCCGCTGGGCTGCAGCTTCTTTTTAATGATCTCGGTAAGGCGGTTCTCCAGGGAAGCAGTTTGAAAGGGTTTGAGAAGGTAGCTGTCCACTTCGCTTTCCGCGGCCACGGCCACGATTTCCTCGGAAACCTCGCCGGTGATCATCAGAAAGGGGGTGGTCTCATAACGATGAGTGGAACGGAGCAGCCGCAACAACTCCAGACCGTTC
>JAKAKP010000114.1 GCA_021813445.1 Deltaproteobacteria bacterium | reverse complement strand
ATCGAAATAGACATAGAGGTTATCTTCTCCCGGGCTGGCCAGGTACAGGAGGGTGTGGGGGCTCAGATCCTGGAGCCGGGTTTCCGGGCCGAACTGTTCCTTGAAGCGAGCCAGCCAGGTGCGGAAGGCCTGGTCCGCGGCCAACTTGCGCCGGAAACCCTCCAGGTCAATGACTTCAGCCATTACCGGTTTCCCCTCCCGGGGAGGCTGGCGACCGTCCGATCAACTTCAGCCCCCGGTAGACATAATGGACCCCGGAAAGGGCGGTCAGCAGACCCGTCAGCCAGAAGAAGACGAGAAGCAGGAGCAGCGGCAGAGGCCAGATTTTCCCTACCAGCGCCAACAGGACGGTGGCTATTTGCAGGGTGGTAGTCCATTTTCCCAACCAGGTGGGGGAGATGTACAGGGGCAGGTCTGCCAGCCGGAAGATGGCCACCCCCAAGGCGATGACCACATCCCGGCTGATAACCACCACCGTCAGCCAGGGAGGGATGGCCTGGGAAATACTCAGGGTGACGAAACTGGAGGACATGAGGAGTTTGTCCGCCAGGGGGTCCAGGTATTCACCCAGGGGGGACTTCTGCTGCCACATGCGGGCGATCAGCCCGTCCGCCAGATCGCTCAAGCCGGCCAGGAGAAAGACGATCAAGGCCTTACCATACCGGCCCTGGATCAAGAGAATGATGAACAGGGGGGTCAGAAGAATGCGAGCCAGGGTGATCAGGTTGGGTATAGTGAGACTGGCTCGGGAATGGGGCCGCGAAGCCATAGTGAAATATATAACTACCATAAAACGGGGGGAAAGCCAATGCCTGGCAGCTATTAGATGGGAATAAATCTGGGGCAGGCTGTGGCCGCCGTTTATGGCGCCCCCGGCCTTTATCCTTAAGATGGCGGGGCGCCAAAAAACTCCCGGAGCGCCTCCAACATCTCTTCAATCTGGTCCGGAGCGTGCCAGCTCACTTCCGGGTCGGCTTTAAACCAGGTAAGCTGCCGCTTGGCGTAGCGCCGGGTGTCCCGCTTCAGCAACTCGATGGCTTCCTCCCAACTCCAGCGGCCCTGGAGATAAGCGATGAGGTGCCGGTAACCCAGGGCCTGGAAGGGTTTCAGGTCCGGGGGATAGCGGCTCAGCAGCCCTTGAACCTCCTCCAGCCAGCCCTGGCCGAGCATGACCTCTACCCGCGCTTCGATGCGCCGGTTCAGCTCCTCCCGGGGGCGGATCAGGCCCAATTTCAGGGTTTGGTAGGGGGCATCCCGGAACCGGTGGGCCTCCAGCAGGGCCGATAGCGGCTGGCCTGTAGCCTCCATTACTTCCAGGGCCCTCAAGATGCGGTAGGTGTCGTGGGGATGGAGCCGCCAGGCGCTGGCCGGGTCCAGGCGCCGCAGACGCTCATAGAGGTGGGGCAGCCCCCGGTCGGTCAATTCCTGGCGCAACCGCTGGCGCAGGCGGGGATCGGGGCTGCCGTCCTCAAACAGCCCCGAAAGCAGGGCCTTGATATAGAGGCCTGTGCCCCCCACCACCAGGGGGATGACGCCCCGGTCCCGGAGTGCGGCCAGGACGGTCCGGCCTTCCTGGGAGTAGCGGGCCGCGTCGTAGGGTTCGGGAGGATCGACCACGTCCAGGAGGTGGTGCGGCACCAAGGCCTGCTCCGCGGCCGTGGGTTTGGCGGTGCCGATGTCCATCTGCCGGTAGACCTGGAGGGAATCGGCATTGACGATCTCCGCGCCCATCGCCCGGGCCAGTTCCAGGGCCACCCTGGTCTTGCCCACTGCGGTGGGACCGACTAATACCGCGACTTTGTTATTCACCGTCCTGAAAAGAAAGCCTCACGCAAAGGCGCAAAGCAAGGCGCAAATATAGAGAGTTTAGATCGGTGGCACAGGCGTCTCGCCTGTGCAAAACTGAGGCGGGCGAGACGCCCCCTCACGGATTTTCCAAAATTTATAGCGAACCAAGGTCTTTTGAATTACTGTTTGGGACCGCACTTGGCAACCATAACGGACCCCTGCCGTTAATTTTCCTATATTTTAACCGAAAACCAAAAACCGAAAACCGAAAACGGTACTACTGGGGCCGGCGGAAGCCCTGCCGGATCTCGCTGACGGGAATCAACCGCCATAGGGGGCGGCCATGGGGGCAGTGGGAAGAAACCGCCAGTTCGTCCAATTGCTGCAGCAGGGCCAGCATCTCTTCCCGCTGCAGCTCCTGCCCGGCCTTGATGGCCCCCCGGCAGGCCAGGTAAAGCCGGGCCTGCTCCTGGACCGTCTGGGGCTGGGTGGCGCTCTTGAGCGGGGCCAGGGCCTCCACGGTCTCCAGCACCGCAGCCTCCAGGTCGGCCTGGGCCAGGCAGGGGGGCGCGGCGGTGATCAGAAAGCTGGCGCCGCCGAAGGGCTCCAGTTCCAGGCCCGCCTGGGCCAGGTGTTCCAGGTTCTCTTGCAGCCAACCCGCCTGGGCCGGGGGTACTTCCACCACCCGGGGAAAGAGGAGGGGCTGGCGGGCCGGTGCAGCCGCGTCTTTCAGCATCTCATACAAAACCCGCTCATGGGCCGCGTGCTGGTCAATGAGGATCAGGCCCTCAGGGCATTGGGCCACGATGTAGGTGGCGGCAAACTGGCCGATGAGGACCAGGTCCTGGAAGCGCCAGGACATGGTGGCCAGAACCGGGGGAGTGGCGGCCACCGGAGCCGGGGAGAGGGGGGGCGGCTGCGGCGGGGGCGCGGGCCGGGCTTGAAAGCCCGCCAGGGGCAGCGGGGCCGGAGCCCCGGCTTCCCGGGCCCGGGTCAAAGAGCTGGGATGCCAGGTGACGGTGTAGCGCGGCTCCTCCCGCTCGCCCCCCAACCCCTGGCGCAGCGCGCTTAAAAGTAGGGCGTAGATGCGGCTCGAGTCCTGGAAGCGCACCTCGGTTTTGGCCGGATGCACATTGACGTCCACCGTCTCCGGGGGCAGCTCCAGGCGCACGATCACCGCGGGGTGCCGGCCTTTGGGGAGCAGCCCCTGATAGGCTTCCTTCAGGGCCGCCCCCAGGATGCGGTCCTGGACTACCCGGCGGTTGACCAGGAGGACCTGGAAGCGGTTGCTGGCCAGGGAAAAATCCGGCGCGGAGAGCAGCCCCGCCACCCGCAAGGGGCCGCCGTCCAGATTAAAGGGGCGCAGGTGTGCGGCCACCTCCGCCCCTAAAATGGCGGCCACTCGCTCCGTCAGGTTGGGGGCCGCGGGCGCGGCCAGAAGCGTCCGGGCCGGGGTCTTCAGGAGAAAATGCACCTCCGGGTAGCCCAGGGCCAGATGGCGCAGGCCCTCCACCATGAAGGCCTGCTCGGCCTGGCGGGAGCGCAGGAATTTGCGCCGGGCCGGGGTGTTGAAAAAGAGCTGGGACACCGTTACCTGGGTGCCGGGGGCCGCGCTCCAGGGGGAGGCCTCTTCCATCTCCCCGGCCACCGCCACCAGGCGGTAACCCCCGGTGGCCCCGGGGGGGCAGGTGATCATCTCCAGGCGGGAGACCGCGGCGATGCTGGGCAGGGCCTCCCCCCGGAAGCCCAGGGTGGAAATGTTTAGCAGGTCCGTCTCCTGCCGCAGCTTGCTGGTGGCGTGGCGCTCCAGGCTGAGGACCGCTTCTTCGGGGGTCATGCCGCAGCCGTCGTCCACCACCCGGATGCGGCCCCGGCCCCCCTCCTCGATTTCCACGGTGATGGTCCGGGCTCCCGCATCCAGGGCGTTTTCCACCAGTTCCTTGACCACCGCCCAGGGGCGGGTGATAACCTCCCCGGCGGCGATCTGGGCCGCCACTTGGGGGGAAAGGATGCGGATGCGGGCCTGGGATTCCACTTGCCTTGCGGTCTCTATCGGTTATAATGCCCTGCAAGGAGGGCTGTGATCCGGTTCTTCTTCTCCGCCCCGCCGGTCATTCGAATTGGCCTTCTTCTGACCGCGGGGCTTTTCATTGGGAAGGGCACGTAGGGGCGGACCCACGTGTCCGCCCGGATTGAGCGCACACACGGATGCGCCACTACGCCCTTCTTTCCACTATAACAAAAAACCCTGCGGCATGGGAGGCGGATTTATGGGTCGGGATAAAGAGTTAGCAGGGCCGCTCACCCCCCGGGAAGAACTCCTCATGAAGGTGGCCAAAGAAATCGTGGTGAAATTTATTGAGGTCGGCCGCGTCTCCCCTTCCTCCTTTGCCGAGACCTTTAAAACGGTGATGGATACTTTGCGCCAATCTTGTAAGTGAGCGGTGAGCAGTAAGCAGTGAGCAGTAAAAGAGTGCTGGCAGGCGGTTGAAAAATAGTTTTCGGGCCGATTCCAAGAGGTTTTAATCCCCCCTTTGAAAAAGGGGGGATAGGGGGGATTTCGGTGCGCACAAATCCCACTAAATCCCCCTTTTTCAAAGGGGGACTTTAAATACTCTTGTTTTTAGGGGTATTGACCTTCAATTTAAAGTTGGTTATCCAACAACCTGCAAGAGGTAGGGTTTTACTGCTCACTGCTCACTCTAGTTAGCTGGAAAGGAAAGACATGCGCCGCGCCGCGGGCCGGGGGCCGGAAGAATTAAGACCGGTGAGCATCACCCCGGGTTATCTGGATCATGCGGAAGGTTCGGCCCTGGTGGCCTGGGGGCGCAACCGGGTGCTATGCGCGGCCTCGGTCCTGGAGCAGGTGCCCCGGTTCCGGGAGTATTCCGGGGGCGGCTGGGTCACCGGCGAATACGGCATGCTGCCCCGCTCCACCAATACCCGCATGGCCCGGGAGAGCCTGAGCGGCAAGGTTTCTGGCCGCACCTATGAAATCCAGCGCCTTATCGGCCGCTCACTCCGGGCGGTGGTGGACCTCCAAAGCCTGGGGCCCCGTACCGTAGTCCTGGATTGCGACGTGCTGCAGGCGGACGGCGGCACCCGCACCGCGGCCATCACCGGGGCTTTGGTGGCCCTGGCCCTGGCCCTGGAGACCCTGCGGCGCCGGGGGGTGCTGGACAGCATGCCCCTGAAAGCACCGGTGGCCGCGGTGAGCGTGGCCCTGGTGGGCGGCCGGCTGCTCTTGGACCCGGACTATGAAGAAGACTCCCAGGCCGCGGTGGACGCCAATTTCGTGGCCACCGGCCAAGGCGACCTCATCGAGGTTCAGGCCACGGGGGAAGGCGGCCCCTTTCCTGCTCCCCTGATGAACGAGATGCTGACCCTGGCCCTAAAGGGCATCCAGCAAGTGGTGCGCTTGCAGGAAGAAGCATTGGCTCCATGCCTGCCTCTACCCTGGTAATGGCCACCCGCAATGCGGGGAAGGTCCGGGAACTGCGGGATTTGCTCCAGGGCCTGGGGATCGGGCTCTTGAGCCTGGCGGATTTTCCGGAGCTGCCGGAGATCCCGGAAGAAGGGGCCACTTTTGCGGAAAACGCCGCCACCAAGGCCCGGGAAGTGGCCCGGCTGACGGGTCTCCCCGCCCTCGCGGACGACTCCGGCCTGGAGGTCGCGGCCCTGGGGGGGCGGCCCGGGGTGTATTCGGCCCGTTATGCCCAGGATCGCACGCAGCCCCTGACGCCCACGGACCCGGACAATTGGGGCAAACTGCTGGAGGAAATGTCCGGGGTGCCCTGGGAGCAGCGGCAGGCCCGGTTCGTCTGCGCCATCGTCCTGGCCCTGACCGACGGCCGCGTCTTTACGGCCCGGGGGGAGTGCGGCGGCTATATCGCCCTGGAGCCCAAAGGCGAGCACGGCTTCGGCTACGATCCGGTCTTCTGGGTGCCGGAGTATGGCCGGACCATGGCGGAACTGGGGCCGGAGGTGAAGAACCGCATCAGCCATCGGGCCAGGGCTTTGGCGGCGTTGCAGGAGATTCTGGTTTCTCTTAAAGATGAATTATAAGAAATGGTTTCGCTCTCCGATCAACTTTGAACCTTGAACCTTGAACCTTGAACTTTGAACTAAATGTCGGGACGTGGCGCAGTCTGGTCAGCGCGCTTGCCTTGGGCGCAAGAGGCCCCCGGTTCAAATCCGGGCGTCCCGACCAACAATGTCGGATAGTTTGAGGAGAAATACCCCTTGTCATCAGGTTTGCCATGTGAGAATTTGTCATGGTAACGGGCGAAGACATTAATTGCTTAAGGCATAACCGGTAAGACTCTGCGTGAATAAGGCCATGAAAGAGCTTTCCCATCTTCAGTATCTATCCAGCCAAGACCAGAGGTCCCTTTTCGAACTCTCCTCTTTTATCAAGACCCAATGGCCCAAAGCCCGATTAAAGGTTTTCGGTTCCAAGATCAAGGGAACCGCGGACGCGGAATCCGATCTTGACACCTTGATTGAATTACCCATTACCGTCACCGAGGACGTCAGGCGCAGTATTATCCACCGGGTTTTTGAAATTAACCTGGCCTTTGGGACCAACCTTAGCGTCCTCATTGTGTCCCAGGATGAATGGGAACAAGGATACCTCTCCCTGCTTCCTATTCACACGGAAGTGGAGGAAAGCAGCGTCACCTTATGAACCGGCCGGGCACGTTGGCAGAGATCGTTCGTTATTGGTTCGATAAGGCTGAGGAGTCTTTGCTGTCAGCCCAGGATGAATTGCGCGCCGGTCGGCTATCCTTTGCCGTTAATCGCATTTATTATGCCTGTTTTTATGCGGTTAGCGGGGTGTTAATAGCCGAAAACCTCAGGTTCAAGAAACACTCCGGAGTCCGGGCCTGTTTCCACCAAAACCTGGTGAAAACCGGAAAGGTCAGCCAGGACCTGGGCAAGTTCTATGATGAACTCTTTGAGGCCCGCCAGCGGGGAGATTATTTTGAGATGGTCTTTTTTGACCGCAGTCAGATTGAGAATTGGCTGGCGCAAGCGAAACAATTTGTCCGGGAGATTGGTTCTCTGATAACTGCTACTTGAGTTAGGCCCCGGTTCAAATCCGGGCGTCCAGACCAGATTTGATCGATATTTTGATATGTTAGGCGAAGACGTAATAGGAGATTCCTGGTGAAAATCAAGCAGTATGGGGAAGTGGCAGCTACCCTTTTCAACAGCGACATTGCCAAAGGCGTGGCGGCCCGGGTGGTGCTGGGCAAGGCAGACGGCGCCCCTAATTTCTGCATGCGGGTCTTTGAGATCGCCCCCGGGGGACATACGCCCTTACATAGTCATGCCTGGGAACATGAAATGTTTATCCATGCCGGAGAGGGTGAGGTTTACGGCAACGGGCAATGGCACCCCCTCAGAGCCGGGAAGGTGGTGCTGATCCCCGGCAATGAAGATCATCAGCTGCGTAATCCCGGTCAGGAACCCCTGGTTGTGGTCTGTCTGGTCCCCGGCAACGCCCCCGAGTTATAATTAATATTTGCTTCTGCCAGAACCGCCGCGGCAGTATTAGGAGATTCATGCCCATAGTCACCATAAAGATCGCCCAGGGCCATTCCCGGGAGCAGAAGCGCAGACTGGCGCAGGAAATTGCCGACGCGGTGGTAAGGATCCTGGAGGTTGAACCAGACTGGGTTTCAGTATTGATTGAAGAATTTGACCGGGAAAATTGGAGTACCGGCGGCCAATTGCATATCGATAAATTGGGGCCGGGTGGCGGCAAGAAAAATTCTTGATTATTTTCCCATTTCCCAGGAGATTTAGAGGGGATATATATTTTTCCCCTAAAGGCCATGACGGATTAGGCCGATTAAACTATGCAGGGCCAACCAATAAAGGAAGGAATTTATGAAACCCGAGATTAACCTGAATATGAAGGTGTTGGTAGTCGATGATTTCGCCACTATGCGCAAAATAGTCCGCAATATCCTGAAACAGATCGGATTCACTAACATTGTGGAGGCGGATGACGGGGCGAATGCCCTGCAGGTGATCAAGGAAGATAAGATCGATTTCGTGGTAACTGACTGGAATATGCCCAATATGACTGGTCTGGAACTCCTGAAAAATATCCGGGCGACGGAAAAGGCCAAAAATACTCCGGTGTTAATGGTAACCGCAGAAGGATTATCTGAAAACGTTGTTGATGCAGTGAAGGCTGGCGTCGATAATTATATAGTCAAGCCATTTACTGCTGAGACGGTACAGGCAAAGATTGAACAGATATTTGCAAAACGTGCTGGCAAGTAAGGGGAAAATTGCATGAACGTTGAGTTTATTAATCCTTTTCTCAGTGCCACGATCAGCGTATTAAAAACCATGTGTTTTACCGAAGTGAAACCAGGTAAACCTTTCTTAAAGAAAGACCAGAACTCCTGCGGCGATGTCTCCGGGGTTGTAGGTATTACCGGCCCTCCCAACGGTTCCATGTCTTTGACCTTCAGCAAACCCAGTATTATTCAAATTGTTTCTAACATGCTGGGGGAGAGCTTCCAGGAAGTTAATGATGATATTAAGGATGCCGTGGGCGAGCTGTCCAATATGATTTCCGGCACCGCCCGCAATGAATTGGGCAATAAAGGTTACGCCTTTAAAACCTCAATTCCCACAGTCATCTCCGGACCTCGGCACGAAATCAGGCACATGTGCAAAGCCCCGACCATAGCCATTCCATTCACCACCTCCGCGGGGGCCTTTGTGGTGGAGATCAGCTTTGAAGGCTGAGGAATAGTGGAATTAGGCCATTTCAGGTTTCCCTCACGCCTCCGGCTCTGTAGTCGCACTGACTCTTGAAGCCTGCCTCTAACCCTTCTGGAAGATTGGACTTCCAAGAAAAAAATTAACTTTTCTCACCGCGGCCAATCTAATTATGAAAAGAGGCCCGAAAGGGACAAAACCCCGATCCCGGCCTCAGGCAACATTTTGCTGATGGAGGAATTACCATGAAAGCCAAGAGAGCCATGAAGGTGCTCCTATCGGTGGCACTGGTAATGGCGTTGGCCACTCCGGCCCTGGCCAACTGGCAGTCTTTGGGATGGGCCTTTTTCGGTTTAGCCGCGGCCAATTCTGTAGTAGCCGCCACCCGGCCATCCGCGCCCGTGTATGTCACCCCGGCGCCGGTGGTCGTGGCCCCGGCCCCGGTTTATGTTGCGCCCCCGCCCCCGCCGGTCTATTATCCCGGCGGCTATTATTACCCGGCGCCTCCGCCCCATGGATATTGCCGTTAGGAGTAAGCAACGCCTGTAGCAGTAAGGTTACCCCCAATGAGCGGGCCGCGAGGCCCGCTTTCTTGTTGAGGGAGACCTCAGGGCTGATGGTCCTGCGGTTTTTCTCAAATTTTTTCCGGAGGAACTTAGGGATTACCTCTGTTTTTTGATGGCTTTTGGCCGGGAATAGGTGGTAAAGACCGCTTCCCCTTGGAGCCAGCGCTCCACCGGCCGGGGCTGGTGGAGAAAATCCAGGAGGGCCTGGGCCAGTTCCAGGGGGGCGGCCTGGCAGCCCCCGGCCCGGCACCCGGCCAGCAGGCCCTGGCTGATGGAGAAACAGATATCATGGCGGTGGGCGTAATAAGGGGGGCTGGTAAGATCGCGATTTTTGTAAGCTGATTCACACTTTTTCGCATCTAGCGAGTGCATGGCCCGGCACACCAGGGGCCGGGCCGCATAGGCCGAACACTTCCGGTCTTTGAGGAGAGGGCAGGGGGGCCGGGCGCGGGCCAGGTCCTTTTTGCTTTTTCCCGCCTGGAGTTCCAGGGAGCGCTGCAGGGCCGCGCTCAGTTCCTGCTTTTCTGCCTCCGCAAAATGGCTCTCCGCATAATGCCCCAGGAAGATGGCCTCCGGGGGGGTGAGTTCCACTTGGTTGCAGCAGCAAAAATGGCAGCCTTCCTCACAGGCGAGGGGTTGGGGCAGGGTGTTGGCGGCTTCCACCATCTTGATGACATGATCCGCAAAATAAAAGGCGCTCATCGCCAGTTCCAGGGTATTTTGTAAGCCGGTCGCGGCTGCCTGGCCGAGGATTTCCAACACCTTGGCTTGCTGCAGTTCTACCAGGCGTTCATCGATGGAGGGTTTCTGTTTCATCATTTCCCTTAATTATCTTGCCTCTGCCGCTGGTGGCCGCAGCAAACCACGGTTTTCTAAAACCTTGGTAAACTCAGCAGAAAGCAGGGTCTCTATCAGCTTTTCCCGGGCTTCTAACTGCCGGGGGGTCCAATTCCCCTTGATGCGCACCAGATAACGGGTGATGGAGATGGTTCCGGGAAGGGGCTGGGGATGGGCCACAGTGCCGCCGAGAGGCACCAAAGTAAATTGGTCCGGAAAAGTCTGCTGGGTATAGAGCCCCAGGTGGTAAAAGATCACCGCGGCATCCGCCCGGCCGTAAGCCACTGACCAGGGCAAATCCCGGTGGTGAATCCGGGGCCCGGCCAGCCATTTTTCCGGGTCCCCGCTGCCGCCGTTAAATAGGAGATTAAAGAGCTTGGCCGCGCTCATGCCTTTGGGAGGATGCGGGTCCTGGGCGGCAATATGATAAATGGTGCCTGTGTAATTCTCAAAGGCCCCGGGTTCCAATTTCGGGTTGGGGGTCACCAGCCGCACCCCTTTACGCCCCAGGTCCCAAACGCTCCGGATCTTCTTAGGATTGCCCTTTTTGACCAGAAGCACCTGGCCCCGGTCCCGGAGCAGGGGCAGGGCCGGGCCCTCGGTGTGGCCCGCTTGCTCCAGCCTGGCAATGACCTTGAGGGTGGCGGCGACCACCGCCGGCCGGCAGGTGGCGTAGAGGTTGCCGATTTGGAGCATCTGATTTTCTATCTGGGCTACAGAAACCGGCGGACTGGTGGTATAGAACCAGTTGAGCAGGGGCTGGTCTTTAAATTTCGCCAGGAACACCGGCCAGATATCCTTCAGCGCCGGATGATAATTGCCTTCGGTGGAAAAAACCAGGTCGCAGGAGGAAATCTGGGCGTGAAAGTCGTTTAAGGTATTGGCCGTCGGATCATTAAGATTGGGCACCAGCACACCGCGATCCGCCGGCCAAGCCAACAAGAGTGGCGCGTCGATCACTGGCTTGCCAGTGATCGGCGGCATTTCCGCCCAGACCCGGAGATTAACCATCAGGATGAACGCCAGGATGACGAATAAGCCAAGACATTTCATTTCTGGTTCTCCTCGCCTGGACGGATGCCGGCTTGCCCCCTAATTTATCAGGCAAACAGGGTCCCCGCCAGACGCTGCAAAGGCGCGATCCCCTGGATTTCCGTTTCAAACAGAGGCACCAGGGCCCGGACGTCGCCGTCAAAGAGCTTCCAGATGGTCTGCATATGTTCCGCCTGCATGGCCCGGCGGTTGCGCACGAATTCCGGGGTCTTCTCGGGGTCGCCTGCGGGAATGAGGCCGTTGACCACGATGCCGCCCACGGGGATGCCGAAGTCATGGAACCACTTGAGGAACCGGGTGATCACCGCGATGGGCAAGGCCTCCGGCAGGGTCACGAAGAAGAAGGAGGTGAGCTCCGGATTGGTCAGCAGCTGCCGGGCATGGCCCATGCGCTCCCGGAAGTCCACCAGGTAATCCATCAGGGGGTCGGCTTCCTCCTTCTTGGAGAAGGAGAGCAACTGGCGCAGGGACTTGGCCTCTTCCCGGCTGCGCATCATTTTGTCCACCCACAGGGAATAGATTTTGGACATGCCCAGCAGCCGCCGGGCATTGGCGGTGGGCGCGGTGTCGAAGACGTAGACGTCGAACTCTTCCCCGAACATCAGGTCCAGCATGTTTTCGAACATGGCGGACTCTTCGAACGCCGGGTTCAGGGTGGCCGCGTCCACGAACTCGTCGGCCTTGACCTGCAGGTCGGCAAAGCGCAGGAACCAGTTGATCTTGTCCCGGATGTCTTTTTTGGATTTCTCGATGGTATCCCGGGTGTCGATTTCATAGGCAAAGGCCCGATCCACTCCCGGCAAGGGGGTGATCTTGCCGAAGACCTCCAGGTCCAGCAGGCCGGAGAGGGAGTGCACCGGGTTGGTGGAGGCCAGCAGCGTCCGCTTACCCTGGCTGGCGAGCCACAGGGCCGTGGCCCCGGCCATCACGGTTTTGCCCACTCCGCCTTTACCGCCGAAAAAGATGAATTTCAGGCCGGGATGATTTTTGAGGTAGCTCCGCATATTGGTGGTAACCTGGTTTTCCATGACCCCTCACTCGCAAAGATAATCCGCTACCCGGGAGATCATGGGCAGCCCGGTGACGTCCCGCTCCATCTCCGGCACCTGGGTCAGCACCTGGGCGCCGAAGGTCTCTTTGATCTTGGCCAGATATTTGCCCTGCATCTCCAGACGGTGGCGCAGGTATTCGGGGATGTTCTCCCGTCCCAAACCTGCCGGCAGCACCCGGTTGACAATGTAGCCGGACAGGGGCACCTTGAATTTGCTGAAGAGTTCCGCGGCCTTGACGGTGTCCACGATGATCATGTCTTCGGGCACCAGCACGAAGAAGAACGCGGTCCTCTCCTTGTCCGTGAGGATGCGGGAGCTGGATTGGATGCGGTCCTTGATGTAGAGCAGCTCGTCCAGGATGGCGTCTTCATCCATGGTCGAGTCTTTCTTGAGGTGTGCGGCCACCTGGTCGTACTCCCGCATCTGCTCCCGGAGCGCGGTGATCTTGCCGATCCAGGCGTCATACACGGTGGCCATGGAGAGGTAATAGAGGGCGTGGCCCAGGGGCACCAGGTCGTAAATATAATAATCGTAGTCCCCGGCCATGACGATGTCCACCACCGCGTCGAAGATGGCGGACTCCTCCATGGCCGGCTCCGCGGACGCGGCCGCGATGTAGGACTCGATCTCCTCGGGGAGGTCTTTGAAGCCGTACATATCCCGGATCTTTTGGCGGATTTCCTCCTGGTAGGCCTTGACCCGCTTATCCGCGTCGATCTCCTGGGCCCAGAGGTTGTCCGCCACCTTGATGGGCCCCTTGCCGAAGAGGTCCTGTTTGAAGATGTCAGACAGCGAGGCCTGGGGGTCCACGGAGAAGACCAGGACCTTGTGGCCCTGGGAAGCCAGCCAGTAGCCCGCGGCCGCGGAGAAGGTGGTCTTGCCCAGGCCGCCCTTGCCGCCGAACATCAGATAGCGGCGTTCCGGATGCTCTTTGATGAATGTGGCGAGAGAAATGGGGCACCTCCGTAAGAGCTGTCAGCTATTAGCTGTCAGCTTTCAGCAAAAGATTAAAATTCGGAATCACTAAGATTTCCGGAATATAGCCTCATTAATTTCGAACATTACAATGGCTATTTGAAAAACAACTCTTCGGCCATCTTCCCAACCCAGTGGTTTGCCTTTCTTAATATTGGCGTGTTCAGTTCTATTCTCCCGGTTCCTTAGCCAGTTGAGCCCCGTGCCATACCGCTACTATCCAGATATTTTCTCCCTCAAGCCGATAGAAGAAACGATATGGCGAGACTATCACTTCTCGGTAAGGAAGCTCCGGGAATTCTGGGATTATTCTACCGGATTCGGGAAATTGCTCCAGCCGGGATAAAACCGTTTCGACCCGCTCTTGAAGTCTGGTGGCCGCCGGGGGATTGTCCTCCCGGATAAACGCCAATGCGGCCAGAAAATCCTTCCTGGCCGCTGGGGTAAAGAACACCTTCACACCGGCTCTTCGGCCAAAAGGGCTTTGGCTTCCGCCATTACGGTCTTAAGGTCAAAACCTTTGCCCGCGGCTATCTCCTTTTCTCCCCTGGCTAAAAGACGTAAGATTTCTTTATCCCGTTCAGAACGCTCATATTCTTCCACACTGAGCATTACCGCCGCTGCTCGTCCCCTTTGAGTGATAATCAGGGGTTCCCGGGATTCGCGCACCTGCTTCAAGACCTTGGCGGCATCCTGCCTTAAATCGCTGATTGGCACCAGGTTAGGCAATTTTCCCATTTTGTACCTCCAAATAGTATCATTAAATGTACTCTTGAAAGTACGCTAAGGCAAGAGGCCAATTTAAGATAAATATCAACTTTACGCCAGCGTGTCCGTCAAGTCTTTCTCCCGGAGCATGCGCCGTTTCCAGGTGGCGATCTGGGGCACCACGTAGGGGAGCAGGCGCAGGGAGTAGTAGGGGGGTAAAAGCGGCACGCCCACCAGGTCCCCCATGGTCACCAGGATGAAGAGGTGCTCCATGTTGGCCCGGGTCTTCAGGGCAAAACGGGCGGAATCATGGGCCGCCATGCCGTAGATGAATTCCTTGACGGCCTTTAGGAAACCGCCTTTTTTTTCTTCAGTCATTAGGTTGCCTCCAGTATATTGCGGGCTCGTGAATGTTAATTCCAAAGTAACATTATAAATTCATTAACAAATTCCAGATAAATCAAGGAAACGATCAAATTCTTTGTCTTTCTTACAGTAACCAAAACAGCAATGATATAGGGCTAATAAATTTGTAAATATTTTTATAATGATATCCGAGTCGGCATTTTTATTGAAAGATTTTTCTATCAAAAAATTGGCTTCATCATCGTTTTTGTTTGCCAAATATAAATCAATCTTCTTAATTATATCATTACCTTTATATTTTTCTAGATTTTTGAACCAGCAAGCTGTAGAAAAATCTAAATTTAAGTTTCTTAATAATAGTTCAACAGACCTTCTGTAGTTTTTAAATAATGAAATAAATCCATTACGTTCCTCATGTCCCCATATTTTGAATTCAATTACAATACAGGATGGAAAAATCAAATTATCTCTCTTTACACTCCTGTAAATACTTATTGATAATTTAATGCCAGTAGCGTCTGGACCTTCTGGGTTATCAGGCCGTGGAATTTTCTTCTGCAATGAAATATAATAGCTATTCTGAGGTCTGATTCTCAATTCAAATATTAAAGGATGGTTTGGTCCGAAATTTATATATTCTAATTTAGAATATTTAGGAACAGATTCAAATGGTTTTTTTAAACAAATATCAACTAATGGCTCTATATCTAAACTGAAAATATTTAGAAATATACGTTCCCGCTCTTGCCATTCTTCGTAAGTAAATTTAGAAGATAAATTGCTTGGAAATATCTTATCTATTTCAGTTAATGAGTGATCAAACATTGTCTTTATATTGTATATTCAAAACACTCATAAAATGAAGCTTTTTGGTTTAATCCTTTATCTATAATTCACCAAACCAATATGCGGGTTGGGGAGGGGGGTGTGGGGGGAGGGGCAGGGTCCTCAGGACCCTGGCCC
>JAKAKP010000033.1 GCA_021813445.1 Deltaproteobacteria bacterium | reverse complement strand
GCAAACCGGCCACCGATGGAGGAAACAGCCCAGATTTTTTCGAGAATTTGCCCGTCATAAAAGTACCAAATCGTCTACAAAGAGGACGATACAACATAATTGCTGGGGTTTTTCAACAGCCTGCTAGGGACCTCGGAGATGTTTCTCCTGAATATGCTCATCTGTCCTTGACAACTTCCCGGAAGATGTTATTTTTTTAAACAAAAATAATCTTTTGCTGCCGGCGGAGATAATTGCTGCCTTTAATTGCATCGACGAAGTTGCAAACAATATTCAGGACTTGAATAATCCCGGTATAAAAATAATATATGAAAAAAAATAACGCTTCATACTACTATGCAATATTAAATGCTATCCCGCTGGCTATTTTTGTGGTTGATGAAGATGTATGCCTACATGATATGAATAATGCGGCGACCACACTATTTGGCTTGAGCAAGGCATCTGTCTTGAAACGGCGTGGCGGGGAAGTATTGCATTGTCTCCACTGGCAGGATGCGCCGGAGGGCTGCGGCAGGGGGGAATTTTGCCGGACTTGTGTCATTCGCAATTCGGTAACGGCCAGCCTGCAAGGACAAACCGTGACGCGCAGACGCACTAAATTCGAGCTGTTACAGGGAGACTCAAAAAAAGAACTCGAACTGTTAATCACCGCCAGCCCCCTGCCGAATAATGATAAACCGCTGGCGTTATTGATCATCGAAGATATCAGCGAGATAACAACCTTACGGGATATAATCCCGATTTGCGCGAAATGCAAAAAGATTCGAGATGATCAGAAATACTGGCACAGCGTTGAAGCGTACTTTAAAGACTATATCGGGGTGGATTTCTCCCATGGGCTCTGTCCCGAGTGTATGCAGGAACTCTTTCCGAACTTTTCCGAGTAAAGGGAAGATAAACGGGCTAGACCGATTAGCACGCTCTTTCCATCTGATTTCTTAGCCCTGGCCCCGGGCAGCAATTTAATTAGCCCCAATCCCGGGCCGCCGGCACCCCCGCCAGCCGGGTTGCCTGGCGCACGGCCCGCACCACCGCCTCGGCCAGCACCCCCGCTGCCACTGCGCCCACCACACTCACGTCCACCTGCACCCCGGACCGCTGACCGGTGGCCAGGGCGAAGACGGTATCCCCGTCCACCATGGTATGGATGGGACGAATGGCCTGCGCCAGACCATCGTGAGCCATTTGGGCCATTTTGTTGGCGCCTTCTTTGGAAAGCTTGGCATCCGTAGCCACCACGGCAATGGTGGTGTTGGCCGCAAACCCCGGCAGGGCCCGGCCTGCTTCTTCCTGCAGCCGCTCCATGGTGTTGATGAAACCCTGCCCTTGGGGGTCCCGGGGACCGGCCAGCACCTGGCCCGTGGCCGGTTCCACCACGTCGCCAAAGGGATTGACCGCCACCAGGGCGCCCACCGCCACCCCGCCGCCGAGGCGGCGCGCGGCCGATCCCAGCCCGCTCTTGGTGGCCCAGGCCGGCCCCAGCAGTTTGCCCACGGTGGCCCCGGTCCCCGCGCCGACGCATCCTTCCGCCACCGGCCCCGCGCCCGCGGCCTGGCAGGCGGCATAGCCCGCCTCAGGGCCGGGGCGCACGTCCGCCCGGCCGATGGCCAGGTCAAAGATGACCGCGCCCGCGACCAGGGGGACTACTCCCACCCCCACCTCAAAGCCGAGGCCCCGCTCCTCCAGCCAGCGCATGACCCCGCCGGCGGCATCAAGGCCATAGGCGCTGCCGCCGGTAAGGAGCACGGCCTGCACCTGCTCCACCAGGTTGACCGGCCGCAGGCAGTCGGTCATGAGGGTACCGGGGGCCGAGCCCCGCACATCCACCCCGGCCACCGCGCCCTGGCGGCAGAGGATGACCGTGCAGCCGGTGGCTGCCTCCAGGTCGGTCCAATGGCCCACCTCAATACCGGCAACGTGGGTAATGCTCTGGTTCATGGGCATTCTCCTTCCTTAAGGGCCTGTATTAAAACCTGCCGTTAAACCTGCCGCCCCCGGGGGCGAATTTTCTCCATACCATAGGAGGGTCCAGGATAAAAAGTCAAGGCCCGTCAGGCCTCCTGGCCGGGATGTCTGATGAGCCCTTGACCCCTGCCCCGGGGATGATTACCTGAATTACCGGAAGACTTACTCAGATAAGGAGAATCCTCCATGGGACAATTGATTGCCTGCGCCACCCCTGAAGGCGTACTTTTGGCCAGCGATAGCCGCACCGAGTTTTTTGAACCGGATGGTACAGAAAAATTCATCACCATCAACCGCCTCATCCCTGTGGGCTCCCACGCCGTCCTGGCTTCCGCCGGGGCGGAAGAAGGCCATGAACTGTGCCGGGATTTTGCCGCTTTTGCCAAAGATGAGGGATTCAAAGACGTCGACGCCTTGAAGGACGCGGCCCTGTCCTTCTTCACCGGCCGCTATGACGCAGCCATGCGCAAGATGTGCGGAAAACTGCCGGTGGACCCCCTCCACAACATGTATCTGGTGCTGGCCGGATATGCTGCGGGGCAGAAGGAGCATCCGGCCCGTCTTTTTATCATCTGGAACCGGCCCCAGCCCCCGAAGATCGAATTTAATCAGGTCACCAACATCTTTACCCTGCCCCGGCGGCTGGGCCTGGAATTCAAGTTGAGCCAGAGGGTGGCGAAAAAGGCGCCTCTGGCCGAAATCGCGGGGGTGGCCAAGGCGGCCATGGAAAAATTGGCAGGCCAGGACGCCTACATCGGCCCGCCTTTTCACTTCCTCACCATCACCGCCGCGGGCGTTAAGGAAGTGTAAGCAGTGAGCCGTAAGCAGTGAGCAGTGAGCAGTGAGCGGTTTAGCTGTTTAGCATGAAGCCTAAACCGCAAGTTATAGCAAGACGTAGGCGCGGGCGTCCCCGCCCGCCCGGAAATCCGCCCAGGCTGAAAAGCCCTGTGTCACCAATTTTGATCCCCATATTTTTGCGTCTTGCTTTGCGCCTTGGCGCCTTTGCGTGAGGTCATTCTTTTCAAGCCGCCCCGGACGGTTGCCATAGTTTTACCCATATGTTAATTTAGGCTTGGCCCAAGTTATGGCCAGGCCCTTTTTTTTTAGGGAACCGCCTATGCCTCCAGACCTCGACCGACTGCGCATTACCCGCGCCGCTGAAGGACAGCCCCGGAGACCCCGCCGTACCCGTCTCTTTCTCATCCTGGGCGCGGCTGCGCTCCTTCTGCTCCTCAGCCTCTATTTTTGGGGGCCGCTGCAGCCCGCACAGGAGGTGACGCCCGCGGTGGCCTCCCGGATATACCCGGCCCAGGCCTATGCGGTGCTCAACGCCAGCGGCTACGTGGTGGCCCAACGCAAGGCCGCGGTTTCCTCCAAAAGCACCGGCCGCCTGGCGACCTTGACGGTGGAGGAAGGCAGCCGCCTGAAAAAGGGGGAGATCCTGGCGACCTTGGAGAATGAAGACCTGGTGGCCTCCCGGGACCAAGCCGCGGCCCAGATCAAGGAATCCCAGGCCAATCTGGCCCAGTCCCAGGCGGAGCTGACCGACGCCAACCTGCAGTATGATCGGTATAAGACCCTGGTGGCCAAAGACCTGGTGGCCCGCCAGGACTATGACACCGCGGTGGCCCGCCGGGATAAAGCCAGGGCGGGAGTGGCCGCGGCCCAGGCCCATATTAAGGCCAGCCGCGCCGCCCTGGCCAACGCCCAGGCCGCGCTGGAATACAGCTATATCCGCAGCCCCTTCGACGGAGTGGTGCTCACGAAGTACGCGGAAGTGGGGGAAGTCGTGGCCCCCTTCGGGGCCGCGGTCAATGCCCGGGCCGCGGTAGTGACCATGGCCGACTTAAACTCCTTGATGGTAGAGGCGGACGTGGCCGAATCCAACCTGGATAAGGTGCATCTGGAGCAGCCCTGCGAAATCACCCTGGACGCCATTCCTGACAAGCGCTTCCCTGGCCAGGTGCACATGATCGTGCCCACCGCGGACCGCTCCAAGGCCACGGTCCTCACCAAGGTCAAGTTTCTGGAGTTTGACGACCGCATCCTGCCGGAGATGAGCGCCAAGGTGGCCTTTCTGGCCAAACCTCTTGAGGCTGCGGAACGCCGGCCCCGACTCACCATCCCCAAAGCCGCAGTGGTCACCCGGGACGGCCGCGCCTTTGCCTTTCGTCTGGAGGAAAACCGGGTGAAGCTGACGCCCCTGACCCTGGGGCCGGAGATGGGCGATCTGGTGGAAATCACCAAGGGGCTCAAGGAAGGGGATAAGGTGATGCTGACACCGCCTGCCTCCTTGCAGGACGGGTCCCGGGTGAGGGTTAAGAGCTCATAGAAGTTCCGAGCTCCTGGTTCCAAGTTCCAAGTTACCCCCTCTCCCCTTCAAGGGGAGAGGGATGGGGTGAGGGGTGGCGTCTTAGGCCGCCCTTCCCCCCCCTCACCCGACCTCTCCCCCCAAGGGGGGAGAGGGGAAAAACTTGGAATTTCCATAAGATGAACCTTAATAACGACTGCCTTTTATTAAAGCGAACTTTAATGCCCTTATCCCTGCAAATGTCCTGCCGGACATTATTAGGGTGGGGGGAATTTTAAGGCGCCGGATTTAAAGATAATTGGCGAATATGACAGCAGATACCCCTCCCCTACCCCTGGTGGAGATCGAGCACCTCTACAAATCCTACCGCCGGGGCAGCCAGACCCTGCCGGTGCTGCAAGACATCTCCCTGAATATTGCGGCCGGGGACTTTCTGGCCCTGATGGGCCCCTCCGGCTCCGGCAAGACTACGCTGCTCAATCTCATCGCCGGCCTGGACCGCCCCGACTCCGGCCACTTGCTGGTCCAGGGCCTGGACCTGACCCAACTCACCGAGGCCGAACTGGCGGCCTGGCGGGCCCGGTCCGTGGGCTTTATCTTCCAGTTCTACTACCTGATCCCGGTGCTCACCGCACTGGAGAACGTGGAATTGCCCCTGCTCCTCACGGACCTGACCCGCCATGAACGCCGGGAGCACGCGGAACTGGTCCTGGAACTGGTGGGTCTGAGCGACCGCAACCGCCACTACCCGGCCCAGCTCTCCGGGGGCCAGCAGCAGCGGGTGGCCATTGCCCGGGCCCTGGTCACCGACCCGGCCCTCATTGCCGCAGACGAACCCACCGGGGACCTGGACCGCAAATCCGGCCACGAGATCATGGACCTCCTAGTCCGTCTCAACCAGGAATTCCAGAAGACCATCATCATCGTCACCCACGACCCGGAAGCCGCGGAGCACGCCTCCCATACCCGGCGGCTCATCAAAGGGCAGCTGTTGAATAATAACCGGGAAAAGTAGGGTGAGTCTCCCGCACCATGGAGGGGCACCTAAGAGCCTCCCAAGAAAGAGTTTGTCAGAGCAAGAAGAGATACTCTGATGGCTGACAGCGAACTGCCCCGGAATGCCAAAGGCCGCTTTTATCATCTCGATTGCGGGCCCGGGGACCTGGCCGCGTATATCCTCACCTGCGGCGACCCCGGCCGGGTGCAAAAAATCGCCCGCTGTTTCGATAAGGTGGCGGTGCGCCGCCGCAACCGGGAATTTCTGGTTATTACCGGCTGTTATCACGGCATTCCCCTGTCCGCCATGGCCACCGGCATCGGCCCGGATAACACCGCCATCGCCCTGATGGAGGCCGCGCAGTGCGTCTCTAAGGCCACCTTCATCCGCCTGGGGAGCTGCGGCGCGCTGCAGCCGGACATTGCCCCCGGGGACCTGGTCATCACGGATCGGGCCTTGCGGGACGAGGCCACCACCCTCTACTATGCGCCCCCGGAATTTGAGGCCCGGGCCCACCCCCAGGTGCGGCAGGTCCTGGAAGAGGCCGCGGCGGAATTGGGCGCGCCTTACCACGTGGGCCTCACCTGCACCACCGCGGACTTTTACAGCGGCCAGGGCCGGCAGGTCCCGGGATTCCCCCTGTTAGAGCCCGACAAAGTGGAGCGCCTGCGCCGGGCCGGGGTCCTGAACCTGGAGATGGAAATGGCCGCATACCTGACCCTGGCCGGGGTCTCCTCCTACCCCCTGCGGGCCGGGGGCGCGTGCGCGGTGCTGAACAACCGCCTCACCGGGGCCTCGGTCTTCGACTCCGCCCGCCTCAAGGCCCGGACGGAGAAGCGGCTGATTGAAGTGGGCCTTAGGGCGGTGGAAATTTTATTTAGAAAAGATAGAAAAGAGGAATAGGCTATGTACGATTTGATAGTTAGTTTTTTTAAAAGTAATTATACCCTCTGCAGGGTAGATTGGACAGCGATTTTCACTCTAGGATTATTAATTGTTGCGTATATACAATTAGGGAAAATTGTCAAGACCTCAAGTGCAGATTTCCTGCATAGATTTAAAAATGATTTTTTTAATGATAAAACTAGGCTATTATTTCTATTAGCAGAATATGATTGCTTGAAATATATAGAGCCCAAAAAGGAAGGTATTCCTTATTTTGAAATAATATTAAATAATATACAAGACGAAAAGAGTAAAAAGGAGACTGAGAGAAAAATAGAAAAGCTTATCAATGGAAATAATATCATCGATATTTATGAAATAGATGATTTATTACTTGGACACTTTGAAGATATGGGAATATTGAATAAAAAGAAAATCCTTGGTATAGAAATGATATATGAAGCATTTTCTTCATATATTAAAATTTGTTGGGAAAATAAACAAATTAATGAATATATAATGCACCAAAGAGGAGAAGAAGATAAAAATTGGGATTTATATGATAAATTCGAATACATCTATAATAAATGTGAGTCATTTGAAGAAAAGAAAAAGAGATTGACGCAGGCTGGAAAGCCTGCGCCACCAACTAAAAACTGATCACTGATCACTGGCCACTGAACCCTGGCCCCTTCTAAGTTATGCTTAAGCTGACACTTCGGAACTTACTGCGGCACCCCTTGCGGGCCACTCTGACGGTGCTGGGCATGGCCATAGCCATCCTGGCCTTTGCCTTATTGCGCACCATGGTGGAGGCCTGGTACGCCGGAGTGGACGCCTCCTCGCCGGTGCGCCTGGTGACCCGCAACGCCGTCTCCCTCATGGACACCCTGCCCCTGGCTTATGAGGCCCGGATCAGGGCCGTGCCCGGGGTCACCGCGGTGGGGCACGCGTTTTGGTTTGAAGGCGTTTATATCGACAAAAAGCACTTCTTCCCTCAGTTTGCCATCTCCCTGCCCGGTTACCTGGACCTGCTTCCGGAACTGCTTTTTCCCGAAGACCAGAAGATGGCCCTGATCCGGGACCGCCGGGGCGCACTCGCCGGCCGCAAGCTCGCGGCCCGCTTCGGCTGGAAGCTAGGCGACCGCATCATTCTCAAGGGCACGTATTTCCCGGGAGAGTATCAACTGGTCATCCGGGGGATTTACCGGGGCCGGGACCCCAGCACCGACGAAACCATGCTCATTTTCCACTGGGATTATCTCAATGAGCAGATGAAGAAGCTGGCCCCGGACCAGGCGGACAAAGCGGGCTGGTTCCTGATCCAGATCGCCTCCCCGGATTTGGCCGGGGAGGTTTCCGCGAAAATCGACGCCATCTTTAAGAATTCCCTGGCGGAAACCCTGACGGAAACGGAGAAGGCCTTCAACCTGGGATTCGTGGCCATGACCGAAGCCATCCTCCTGGCCATCCAGGCGGTCTCCTGGGTGGTCATCGGCGTCATCCTGCTGGTGTTGGCCAACACCATGGCCATGAGCGCCCGGGAGCGCCTGCGGGAATACGCGGTGCTGAAGGCCATCGGCTTCCGGCCCCGGTTTCTCACCGGAGTGATCCTGGGGGAGTCCCTGGCCCTGGCCCTTTTGGGAGGGGTCCTGGGCCTGGCCCTGACGCCCCCCATCATCCTGGCCCTGCCTGCTTCGGTGATGCAGTATTTCGGGGTCTTTAACGTAACCACCGCCACCCTGGCCATCGGGCTGGGGATCTCCCTGGCCGTGGGTATCCTGGCTGCGGCCCTGCCCGCCTGGCGCGCCGCAACGGTGGGCATCGCCGCGGCGCTGCGGAAGGTAGGGTGAGGAAGACCGGGATCTGGGGGCAGGAATCAGACAACTTATGGCGGCCACGGGCCGCCCTATGATAATATTTATCTTTCAACTGAAAACGGAAAACGACTTCCGGCCCCCTGGTCCCTGACCCCTGGCCCCTACAAGGTGACCCCGGTGACTGGCAAAAATCTCGGCAAGAATATCCTGGCCGTCATTATAGGATTGTCCGTATCCTTTTTTTTGCTGGAGGGCCTGCTCCGGGTCTTTGAGCCCATCGAGTTCCGGGTTAAAGGCAATAAGATCGTGTTGCCCCGGGACAAGAAATACCGGATTGTCAATGACAAGACCGACAAGCTGGATAAAATCATTGCCACCAGCCGAAACCACCTGGGCTTCCGGGGGGAGATGCCTCCGAGAAATTTTGCCGGGTATCTCACTATTATTGCCGTCGGCGGCAGCACCACCGCGTGCGAATACATCTCCGACGGCAAGACCTGGTGCGATCTATTAGCCGCGAAATTAAGAAACCATTTCAAGAATATCTGGCTGAACAACGCCGGCCTGGACGGGGTCTCGACCTATGGGCATCTAATCTTTATGGAAGATTGCCTGGTCAAAATGAAGCCCAAGATCGCCCTGTTTCTCGTGGGCGCCAATGAGATGGCGCTGAACGATCAAAACTTCTGGGACCAGGGGATTCTTAAGGCACCGGTGGCGGGCTTCATGGCCTCCTCGCTGGAGAAGTTGATCAATGCCAGCGAGGTGCTGGACTATGTCCGTAATTTTTCTAGGTATTACAAAGCGAAAAGGATCGGCCTGCTTAATCAGATCTTCGATTTTGCCCGCCTGAAGCCCCTCGATATACCCAAGGAAAAAGCCGATTCTGAACTGCGGTTGCATAAGGAGAAATATCTCCAACCTTTTGCCGGGCGTTTGACCAGGCTGATCGAGATCTCCCGGAAGAATGCCATGGAACCGGTATTGATTACCCAGCCGCTAGTTTTCGGCGAAGGCATCGACCCGGTTACCGGCGTCGATTTAGGCCGGGTTGCGCCCGCATCCCAAAACTTAAACGGGAAGCTCCTCTGGCAAACCTTGGAACTTTATAACCAGGTGTCGAGAGACACCGCCTCCGAACAAGGGGTGCTCTTGATCGATTTGGCCAGAGAAATGCAGAAAACTTCAGAATTTTTTTATGATACCTATCATTTCACCAATGCCGGCTGTGCGGCAGTGGCGGAAATTCTCGATAAGCACCTGGAACCGTTTCTGGATAAAAAATATCCGCAATTAACAGCATACCCGGTTCGCCTGGAGCAAAAGTCTGGCGTGGCAGCAACTGCTGGACCACAAGAAATCAATATCCGGTAAAAATTTACCCGGATGATAAAGTCATGGGGCGCTCCGTACCTGCGATTTATGGCGGCCACAGGACGCCCCTATGATAAAATCTAGGCTTTGTCTGCACAGCCACTCAAAGGAGAATTGACTTGCAAATGAAAAGACCGGCTACTTTTGTCGCGGCGCTGATGTTGCTGGCCAGTTGCAGCGTTGGCGCTTGTGCCCAGGAAAGTCCATTGGGAAAGGCAGTGGCGCAGTTATTCAAAGACCGGCAGCAGGTCAAACACGCGGCCTATGCCGCCTGGAGAACGGCCAAGGATGACGGCCCCCAAGTGGCGATGAAAAAATCCTTTGCCCATCTGAAAAAGGCGACTGACGCTCCCGACGAGATCCCCGCCCAGGCCGCGCCCGACGCGTTTGCGGCCTGGTGGTACAATGTTGCCGCGCAGTATTGGTGCGAGATCGCGGCCCAGCAACCGGGAGGGGAGAGTTTTGTCAAAGCCAGCGAGGGCATCCAAATGGCCCGGCGAGACCTGGAAAGGGCGCTGGGCTGGGATCAAGAGATGTCCAAGCGGGCCCTCCAGGACGCGATTAAAACCATGCAAGGCTTTAAATGAGCGTTTTTCGTTTTTCGTAAAAGATTTTAGAAGATGAATAATCGCATATACTCATTTTTTTAACGAAAAACGAAAAACGAAAAACCGTTTTTTAAATGCCTATTCCCATCTCTTACAGCTATCGCAATCTCCTGGCCCGGCGTCTCACCACCTTCCTTACCGCCGCGGGCATGGCCCTGGTAGTCTTTGTCTTTGCCGCGGTGCTGATGCTGGCCGAAGGACTGCGCCAGACCCTGGTGTCCACCGGCTCCTTTGACAACGCCATGGTGCTCCGGGCCGGCAGCGAAACCGAGGTGCAAAGCGCCATTGATCGCACCCAGGCGGCCATCATCTCTTCCCAGCCGGAAATCGCCACGGGCCCCGCAGGCCCCCTGGTGGCCTCGGAGGCCATCATCCTGGTCAACTTGACCAAACGGGGCACAAACAAACCGGGCAACGTCATGATCCGGGGGGTGCAGCCCCCCTCCTTCGGCCTGCGCCGGGAGGTGCACCTGGCCCAGGGCCGTTGGTTCCGGCCCGGCTCCAACGAAATCGTGGCCGGGGCCCAAATCGCTCAGCGCTTTCAGGGCGCGGCCCTGGGGGAGACGCTGCGCTTCGCCCTGCGGGATTGGCGGGTGGTGGGGGTCTTCGACGCGGGCAACACCGGCTTTAACTCGGAGATCTGGGGGGACGTGGAGCAGCTCCTCCAGGCCTTCCGGCGCACGACTTTTTCCGTGGTGATCCTGCGCCTTAAAGAGCCGGGGGCCTTTGACACCCTCAAGGCCCGGCTGGAGACCGACCCCCGCCTGCCGGTGCAGGTGCGGCGGGAGGTGGAGTTTTACGAAGCCCAGTCCCGGCGGCTGGCGGATTTCATCCGCCTCCTGGGGCTGGTGCTCACCGCCATCTTCGGCCTGGGCGCGGTCCTGGGGGCGATGATCACCATGCACGCCCAGGTGGGGACCCGCATCAACGAAATCGGCACCATGCGGGCGTTGGGGTTTCAGCGCCGCCATATCCTCCTGGCCTTTTTACTGGAAGCCGGGCTCCTGGGGGGCCTGGGCTGGCTCATCGGCATGCTCCCCGCGGCCTGCCTCAATTTCCTCACCCTGTCCACCATCAACTGGGCCAGCTTCGCGGAAATTACCTTCCGCTTCACCCTGACCCCGGGGATTTTGCTGAAAAGCCTGCTCTTCGGGGTGGGCATGGGCCTGGTGGGGGGCCTGCTACCGGCCTTCAAAGCCGCGCGGCTGCCGTTGATCGAGGCGTTAAGGGCGGTGTGAGGAGGAGAAGGATTTTGGGAGAGGGCCAGGGATTAAAGGCGGGCGGGGACGCCCGCCCCTACGGGACCTTGACCCTCCTATCTATCACAAACCGCATATTGTTCTTGTAGGGGCGAACCTGGTGTTCGCCCTGGACGGACTATGGGTAAGCACCAGGTTTCCCCTTACATTGGAGCTAACATAGTTATTCCCTGCGCAGTCAATTATAATTGCAAGGTAATGCCGTAGCGGCGAGGGCGGGAAGAAGGAAAAAGATGGTCGGGACGACTGGATTTGAACCAGCGACCCCAGCGTCCCGAACGCTGTGCTCTACCAGGCTGAGCCACGTCCCGACTGCTGAAAATTTATCGAAAACGCCCGCATCGCGCAAGGGAAAAGAGTAATTGAGGATTTCTCCTGAAAAAAGGAATCCTCTGTTATCGATCAGCCGTGGATTTTTCAAGTTTTTTCCCTCTCCACCCTCTGGGGGGAGAGGGGAGGGTGATGAGGGCATCTCAGTAAGACGCCACCCCTCACCCCAGCCCTCTCCCCTCGGAGGCTTATCATTACCCACAAGTCTTAATTTGGCGGGAGAGCATTTCTGATTGTGTCCAGATTCTGCCAGGGCTAAATTCTTGTGAACCACGGGGTCTTAGATTTGGGGCGCCTCAAAATCCCCCCAGCCCCCTTTTTCAAAGGGGGAGTAAGAAAGTGTTTGATTTGAGGTATTCTTTGGTGGCGCAGGCTTTCCAGCCTGCGCAGTTTTTCGGCGCAGCCTGGAAAGGCTGCGCCACCGAATGAAAAACTTGTGGGTAATAGCAAGCCTCGGAGGGGAGAGGGGGTTTTTTCTGCTATCGGCTTCAGCTTGCACCGAGGTAGGATAGAATGTTGCGGATAGGTTTTGCCACCGCTTAAAGGGAAATTCCCGAAGGTGATAAAATTGACAAGGATTATCAGATGTTACCGGAGTAAGGTCCGGAGTTCGTGGCTGCTTTTGCTTCTGGCTCTGGCCTTCCTGGCCGCGGGCTGCGGTTCCCCGGAGAAGGAGCCGAATTATGGCGGCCCGGACACCGGCCCGGCTTACGGGGACCTGTTCATCGACGCGTCCATCGGTGACGCCAGCACCCTGCTGCCCCCCCTGGCCTCGGATGCCGCGTCCCACGCCATCGCCTCCCTGGTTTACAACGGCCTGGTGAAGTACGACGGCAACCTGAACCTCGTGGGCGACCTGGCGAAGTCCTGGGAGGTCTCCCCGGACGGCCTGACCATCACCTTCCATCTGCGCCGGGGGGTAAAATGGCAGGACGGCGCGCCTTTCACCGCCAAAGACGTACTCTTCACCTACCGGGTGATGGTGGATCCCAAGACGCCAACGGCCTACTCCGGCGACTACCTGCAGGTCAAAAAGGCAGAGGCCCCGGATGACTATACCTTCCGGGTGACTTATCCCCAACCCTTCGCGCCGGCCCTGGGAAGCTGGGCCCTGGCCATCCTGCCCAGACACCTCCTGGAGGGCCAGGACATCACCAAGTCGCCCCTGGCCCGGGACCCCATCGGCACCGGCCCCTATAAATTTCAGGAATGGCGGGCCGGGGAGAAGATCGTGCTGGCTTACAACCCTGATTATTTTGAGGGCCGGGTGTATCTGAACGGTTACGTCTACCTGATCAAGCCGGACCTGGCCACCATGTTCCTGGAATTGAAGGCCGGCAACATCGACCGCATGGGCCTGGAACCTCTGCAATACGTCCGCCAGACCGACTATCCCAAGTTCAACCGGATGTATAATAAGTACAGGTACATGCCCTTCTCCTACATCTATCTGGGATACAACCTGGAGGATGCCCGCTTCCAAGACCGGCGGGTGCGCCAGGCCCTGACCCTGGCCATCAACAAGAAGGAGATCATCGAAGGGGTGCTGCTGGGGTTGGGAAAAGAGGCCACCGGCCCCTATAAGCCCGGCACCTGGTACTATAACCCCAATGTTCCCAAATTCAGCTATGACCCGGCCCGGGCCAAGGCCCTGCTGGCAGAGGCGGGCTGGCAGCCGGGCCCGGACGGCATCCTGGCCAAAGACGGCAAGCCCTTTGAATTCACCATCCTCACCAACCAGGGCAACACTCTGCGGCAGCGCACTGCGGAGATCATCCAGCGCCGCCTGCGGGACGTCGGCATCCGGGTGAAGGTTCGCACCGTGGAGTGGGCTACGTTCATCAATGAGTTTATCAATAAGGGCCACTTCGAGGCCGTGCTCCTGGGCTGGAACACCGGGTTGGACCCGGACCAGTATGACATCTGGAGTTCCACCAAAACCAAGCCCGGAGAACTCAATTTCATCCATTATAAAAACCCGGAAGTGGATAAGCTCCTGGAGGAGGGCCGCCACACCTTTGACAAGGAAAAGCGGCGCCAGGCCTATTTCCGCCTCCAGGAAATCCTGGCCGAAGACCAGCCATACACCTTTCTCTTCGTGCCCGACGCCCTGCCGGCCATCTCCAAGCGTTTCCATGGGATCAAACCCGCGCCCGCGGGCATCGACTACAATTTTACCAAGTGGTACGTGCCCAAGGGGGAGCAGAAGTATACCCTATCCCCGTATTAAAATTATGGAGGGAAGCATGTCTGCAAAGTTTTCGTCCAGGCGCAATTGGGTGTTGGCAATTTTTGCCGTCCTGCTGCTAATGGCTCCCGCAAAGGCCGAAAACAAGTTGGGTGTGGTTCTGCTCCACGGCAAGATGGCGGGGCCTTCGGTTTTTCAAGGGCTGGCCGGCACCTTGGAACAGGATGGGATTTTGGTAGCCTGTCCAGAAATGCCCTGGTCCCGCTCCCGCTACCTGGACGCTCCCTTTAAGGCGGCCCTGGAGGAAATTGCCGCAGCCGTGCAGTCTTTAAAGCAAAAAGGGGCAAGCCGTATCGTGATCGGAGGGCACAGCCTTGGCGCGGTGGCGGCCCTGGCCTACGCCGCGATCCGGGACGAAGTGGCGGGACTGATCCTATTGGCCCCCGGCCACTATCCCGACTCGCCCGCGTTTCAGCATAACCTGGGAAACAGCCTGGCCACGGCCCAGGAGATGGTCAAAGCCGGACGAGGCGGGGAGAGCCGGGAATTCCTGGACACGAATATGGGGCGAGTCTTTAATATATCCACCAAGGCCCAGATCTATGTCAGCTTTTTCAGTCCCGAGAGCCCTATATCCCCAGGCCAGGATGCCGCCCGGCTGAGCCCCAAAATTCCAGTTCTGTGCATTTTAGGGGATAAAGACCCCCTCTCTCCCAAGACCAGGAAGCATGTCTTGCTCCGGCTGCCCGCCAATCCCCTCAGCCGTGTGGCGACGGTGCCGGGCGGTCATATGGATGTGCCTTCCGAAGCTAAATCTGAAGTGGTTCGTTGGCTCAAGAGCCTGCCGCATTAGGACTCCCAGGGCCGGAAGCCGCGGAGCTACAAGGAATGGAGATATAACCCTGATAGGACCGCGGGTTTGATCTAGGAAAACGGAGCCTGGGAAATTTGTTTTTAGGGGAATTGCCAATGATGCCCAGAAAGAAAGATTTGCTGGTTTGGGTCATTTTAGTCACCTTTTTTACCTTCCTGGTCTCTTCCTGCGCCACGCCGGAGCCGCCCAGGCCCAAGGTGATGATGCCCGCGGCCAGCTACCGCAATGCCGTGACTGTGGGCGGGGTGACCGCGGCCGCGGTGCCTTTTGACCCCGACCGGGATGTGTATGCCGAGCCCAACGACCCCCACCCCCGCAAACCGGATTTCAACTGGTTCAAGGCCGGAGTCTGCCCCACCCGTTTGATCTTCAACAGCGATACGGACATCCCCTATGTGATCGATCCCATGCAAATGACCTGCATTGACGCGGCCGGGGTCACTTACCGGCCCTACACCCCCAAGGAGGCCGGCGACGCGATCGTGGCTTCGGAGGCCTTTGCCTCATTCGCCCGGGGCGCGTTAACGGGAGCCATCCTGGGAGCGGCCCTGG
>JAKAKP010000137.1 GCA_021813445.1 Deltaproteobacteria bacterium | reverse complement strand
CATGGGCGTCACAGGTGACGCCCATGTGGTCCTATTTTTTCATGGCCTTCTTCTATGTCTATGCCATGCATCTCCTGAACCAATTCACCGATGAAGCCTCCAAATTCAATGACCCGGTGCAGTCCATGTTTTATGGGCGCCACCGGCTCTTTCTCCTGAGCACTGGAGCGCTTTCCGCGCTGCTGGCCTTGGGTGTCAGCCTTTACCTGGAACCGGAGGCCTTTCCCTTCATCTTGGTGATGAGCGGCCTGGGGCTCGTTTATAATTTGAAAATTATTCCGGAGCGGCTGGCCGCAGTGACCCATATTGCCACACTTAAGGAGATACCCGGATCAAAGACCGCGTTCACTGCGGTGGCTTGGGGGGTGCTGGCGGGCTTGATCCCGGTGATGTGCTCCGATCAGGAATTGTCCTGGTCCACGGCCGTGGCCTTCTTTTTCGTGGCGGGGATGATCTTCATCCGTTCCGGCCTCTTTGAGATCCTGGCCATCGAGGGTGACCGGGTGGTGGGCAAAGAGACTCTGGCCATTGCCCTGGGAAAGGAGCGCACCTTGAACCTTCTGTCCGTGGGCGCTCTGGTCTTTATGGCCGTCCTGCTCCTGGCCGCCTGGGTGCAAGTGATCCCCTCCCTGGGGTACGCCCTGATTTTTTGCGGCCTCTATATCCTGGGATACCTCATCCTCTACCGTAAGGGATTTCTGGAATCGGGGCTATTCCTGGAGACCCTGGTGGAGGGCAACATGATCCTGGCCGGCGTGTTGGCCTTCCTCTGGGATCCATTTCACCGCATTCTCTAAGCCTGTCGTTTACCGCTGCAGAATTTGGCATTTTTCTTAACCGAACCTTGGTCCTCGGGTCATTTTGACGTTTAAAGTTCCCGGGGGCGATGGTCGAAGAGAACTTTGGGGGAGGGCTGCGGCGGCCAACAGAAAACGGAAAACGGCAAACGCAGATAAGGTTTTTTCAAATTTTTTATTGACAAAAGAACGTAGCCGTTCTAATATGGCGCTGGGTAAAACCGGAAACAGGAAGGAGGTGGGGGAAAAGGCAGAAATAATCGCTAGTTGGGCTTCAAAACCATGGAAAGGAGAAATTGGTTACCACTTTCCTAAATAGGGGGGAACTATGAAAAAAACATTTTTGCTTTTGACCATTGTGGCCGTCCTGGCCATGCCCATGGCCGCCATGGCCGCAGCCGAGTTCAGCCTGGGCGGTTTCATCAAGTTGGACGCCTTCTGGGATTCCACCCAGGAAGGCAAGAACATGAACACGGTAATCGCCCGCAACAATTTGGTGAACGGCCAGCATGGCCGCCTGCATTTCACCTCGCAGGGTAGCCGCTTTAACTTCACCATCAAAGGTCCCAAACTCTGGGGCGCCACCACTACGGGCTTCCTGGAAATGGACTTTGATTCACAAGAAGAAGGGCTGAGTGCGGCTACCGGCGCCCGTGGCATTGCTGCCATCGGCGCCTCTAACAGCTACACCCCGCGGCTGCGTCACGCCATGTTCCGGTTGAACTGGCCCGAGACCGAACTGCTCTTCGGGCAGTACTGGTCCATGTTCAGCCAGTGGTACCCGGAACTGCTCCAAGACGGGCCCTTCCAGATCACCGGCACTCCCACCGCCCGGCTGCCCCAGATCCGCTTCACCCAGAAGTTTGCGGGCTCCTGGCAGGTGGCGGCTTTGATCGGTGACCCCAACGGCATCACCAACGGCCAAAGCTACAATGCGAATATTGACCGCACCGGTGGTGAGTCCGCCGAGACCCCGCAGGTTCAGGGCCAGGTGCAATTCGCCCAGGATCTTTATGGCAAGGCTGCCTGGTACGGCGTGCCCACTCCCTTTACCGCCCAGGTTACCGCTGGGTGGCAGCGTGCTTTCATCGCTGAACAGAATGCCCAGGCATTCCGGGCCACGGGGTTGGACACTTTTAATGCGATAGCCAACGGCGCTGCCCGGCATAAGGCGGTGGATCCGTGGGTGGTGATGGGATCTTTGTTCATCCCGGTCATCCCCACGCACAGCGCCAATCTGGCCGGGACCGCCTCCATCCAGACTTCGTGGTGGATCGGCCAGGGCGTTGAGGCCTTCGGTTGGATCGGCTTCGGTTCCCAGGTCTACCGTTTCGTGGGTGCTGGCAATGTGGGTGGCGCTGTCAGCAATGTCTTTGATGTTGACTTAATGGCTCGTTTCGGCGGCCAGATTGAAGGCCAGTACTACTTCAACAATCAGTGGTTCGTCACCGGCGCCTGGGGTATGAGCCGTGCCTTCGGTGTTGGTGCCTTTCAGAGTGGCGGCCTGGGTATCGGTAATTATACCCGGCAAAATTGGTTTGCCGCAGCCTCAGATCCAGTCAACTATCATAATGAGTTCGATTTGGCCCTGTGGTACCGGCCCATCAAGGCCTTCAAATTCGGCCTGCAGTATGCCTATAACCGGACCAACTACTTCCAGAACCTCCGGTCCGGCACTGCTGCCACTCCCTCTAACGTGACCAACCTGGGTGAAGCTCACCGGGTCGAGTTCGTGGGTCTGTTCTTCTTCTAAACTGAAAACCGGTTGACTAACCAAAGCCCACGGGGTATTATCCCCGTGGGCTTTTTTTTGAGGCGGGTTTTTGGTTTTCGGTTTACGGTTTTTGGTAGAATATAGTCTAAAAATTAGGTTGATTTCATTTAAACGAGAGTTGTAGTTGGAAGCAAGAAAATCGAGATCATACCGAGACTTGGAAGTTTGGAACTTAGCAATAGATTTAGTAAAAGATGTCTATGGGCTGACCAGCAAATTCCCTGCCTCAGAGAATTTCGGCTTGACCACTCAAATCAGAAGAGCAGCGGTATCCATTCCCTCCAATATAGCTGAAGGCCAAGGAAGAAATTCCACCAAGGAATTCCGCCAATTTCTGGCAGTGGCACAAGGTTCTGTGGCGGAATTAGAAACACAATTGATTATTTCGGGAGCAATAGACTATATCTCTCAAAAAGAACTGGACTCCTTTTATACCCCTTGGACAGGATCGGGAAGATGATCAAGAGTCTTGCGAACCGAGTAATTCGATGAGAGGCAAATTGTGTTTTTTTCTTTTACCGAAAACCGAAAACCGAAAACCGAAAACGGAGTTTAATAATGTCTAAAAGTTCCTCTCCTTTAATGCGCTTCGGGCTGGCCGCAGCTTTCATCGCCGTCCTTCTTCTCTTGAGCGGTTGCGGCGCCTGGAAATCTTTCAAAAATTGGGCGGGTTACGGCAACCCCGATCAGGACGAAGAGGAGACCGCGCCACCCGAAGCCGAAAAAGAGACGGTGATGATTGACGGCAAGCCTTATGTCCGCAGCAAGAACCCTTACTGGCTTACCTACCCGGACCAGCCGGAGTATATCTACGCGGAGAAGGGCACGGAGTTCGTTCCCATGCAGCAGCGCCTCATCGAAGCCATCGCCAAGGCGGTGGGCAGGGAAAAAGAAAAAGGCGCCAAAACTATTCCGCCGGATAAATTGCAAGAAATGGTAAAAGCCGAAGTGGACCGGATCCTGCGGGAGCAGGGACTGGGAGGCTTCGTCTCCACGTCCAAGGGGCATAAGGCACCGGTGGCAGGCCGGGCGGTGGCGGTAATTCCGGACACCAAGGAGACCCCCCGGAGCCAGGAAGGCTTGAACCGCACTCTGGCCACCAGCCTGGCGGAAGCCCTGCGCCGCACCAAGGACGTGACCGTGAGCGGGGATGAGAAGGTGCGGGAGGCTCTGAATAAAGCCCAGATAGCCGGAAAGCTCGGCCTGCGGCCCAATATTCAAGCCCTGGGCGATTTGTTGGGGGTGCAGGGCCTGGTGCTTACCAAGGTGATACCTCCGGAGGGAAGCAATCCCGGCGTCATGGTGATTGATATTTATGACACCTTCCAGGGCAACAAGCTCCAATCGGTGGTGGAGCCCGCCACCGGTGGCTTGAAGCCCGAGGCGGTGACGCAATTCGCCCAAAAGAATGCCCTGCGGGTGGGCGGGGAATTGATGAACATGGATTGGTTCGGCCGCGTGGACTTTATCAAGGAAGGTAAGGTCTACCTGAATCTGGGCCAGAACGCCGGCCTCAAAGTGGGAGACCGCCTGAAGGTGGTGGAGCCTGGTAAGGAAGTGGTCAACCCCACTACCCATGCCACCCTGGGTTACACTGCCGATGTTCCGGTGGGTGAATTGAGGGTCACGGAGCTTTTGGGCGCTAGCGGTGCGGTGGCCCAGGGGATGAGCGGCGGCCCCTTTAAGCCCGGCGAGAAGGTGAAAGCGAAGTAAGGACGGTCATCGGTCTTTGGTCTTTGGTCTTCGGTCTTTGGACGTATTTGCATCAAGAGAGAAAGTGATGCAGAAATCAAGGTCGTATAGAGATCTTGAGGTTTGGAAATTATCGATTGCTTTAGTAAAGGAGATTTACAGCATAACCGCTAAATTTCCGGCTTCTGGGATCTATGGACTGACAAGCCAGATGAGACGCGCCGCGGTCTCAATTCCTTCTAATATTGCCGAAGGGCAAGGAAGGAAATCCAATAATATATTCTGTCAATATCTGGATACGGCTATCGGATCGGTGGGAGAATTGGAAACCCAACTGATTATTGCCAAAGAAATCGATTACATAAGCGCCGAGATTATGGATTCTATGTTAGTAATCCTTGATTGGATTAGAAAAATGATAAGAAGCTTATCTCGTAAACTGCCTTAATTTTTTTCTTCTTTTACCGAGACCAAAGACCAAAGACCGAAGACTATATCTTTTCCAAGCCCCCCATGTAAGACCGCAGTGCCTGCGGCACCCCCACCCGTCCGTCTTCCTGTTGGTAATTCTCCAGGATCGCCACCAGGGTGCGGCCCACGGCCAGGCCGGAGCCGTTCAGGGTGTGAACCAGTTCGGTGCCTTTGGCCCCGGGTCGGCGGAAGCGGATCTCGGCGCGGCGGGCCTGATAGTCCTCGAAATTGCTGCAGGAAGAGATTTCCCGGTAGAGATTCTGGCCCGGCAGCCAGACTTCGATATCGTAGGTCTTGGCCGCGGAAAAGCCCATGTCGCCGGTGCACAGGACCACTACCCGGTAGTGCAGCCCCAACTCCTGGAGGACTGCTTCCGCGTCGGCAAGGAGGCTCTCCAGATGGTCGTAGGAGGTCTCCGGGGTGGTGAACTTGACCAGTTCCACCTTGTTGAACTGATGCTGGCGGATCAGCCCCCGCACGTCTTTGCCATAAGAGCCGGCCTCGGAGCGGAAGCAGGGGGTGTAGGCCGTGTAAAGGATGGGCAGGTCTTCTTCCTTCAAGATTTCTTCCCGGTGGATGTTGGTCACCGGCACCTCGGCGGTGGGCACCAGGAAGTAGTCCCAGCCCTCCAGCTTGAAGAGGTCTTCCCGGAACTTGGGAAGCTGGCCGGTGCCTTGCATGGAGGCCCGGTTGGTCATGAAGGGGGGGAGGATTTCCGTGTAGGACTGTTTGCGGGTGTGCAGGTCCAGCATGAAATTGATCAGGGCCCGCTCCAGGAGGGCCCCGGCGCCTTTGAGCAGGGCGAAGCGGGCCCCGGTGATCTTGGCGGCCCGCTCAAAGTCCAAAATCCCCAAGCCTTCCCCAATATCCCAGTGGGATTTAGGGGCAAAGTCAAACTTTGGGGCCTCGCCCCAAGTCTTGACTACCGGGTTGTCATCCGCGGACGCACCCACGGGCACGGAGGAGTGGGGCAGATTGGGGAGGTTCAAAAGGAAGTCCCGGACCCAGGCGTCTTCATCCGTTACCCCGGTTTCCAGGTCCTTGCTCTCGGCGTTAATGACTGAGACCCTATCCCTGAGAGGTTGAGCCTCGGCTTTTTTACCAGTCTTCATCAGTGCCCCCACTTGCTGGGACAGGGTATTGCGCTCGTGGCGCAATTCTTCCAATCTGGCCAGCAAGCGGCGGCGTTCGGCCTCCCGTTGCAGGAACTCATCCAGAGAAATGTCCGCTCCCCGGTTTTTTAAGGCTTGCTGCACTATCTCTAAATTTCCCCGGACGAACTTCAGATCCAGCATGACTTCCCCCTTCCTATGATTTCCCCAAAAGAATCAAGGAAACGATGGAAAACAAGAAAAGAAATACCCCCCTTTTCTAAAGGGGGGCAGGGGGGATTAGGTAAGCATCTGGTAATCCCCCTAAATCCCCCTTTAGAAAAGGGGGACTTTAATGACCCTCGTTCCCAAGTTCTTGCACGTTTGCTACACGTTGCTAGCCGCATATAGATTTTTAAATCGGTTCTATTGTCCATCCTCTCCAGAAGGCTTTTCCGAGATAAAGCCTTCCTTGACGCTTTCGATCAAGCGCACCAGGCCGTCGGGGTTCTGGCGCTGGATAAAGTAGAGGATGTCGGCCACGGCATCCTCCAGGGCCCGGAGAGCCGGGCGGTTGGCGGGGTTCGCCAGTTGGATGCAGGCGTAGAGCTTGGGGTCCTGGGTGAAGAGACGCCGGGCCAGGCTGTGCAAGGTGGCAAAGGTGGGAGTGGCGAAATCCTCCAGGTCCTGGGCCGGCACCTTTAGCTGGCGGATGGCCATCTCCAGGGAGATCAGGGTGAAGTGGGCCAGACCCTGGACTACGGACATCAGCCGGTCATGCTCCGTGGCCGTGGTGACTTTCACCCGGGCTCCGGCCTGCTCCAGGAGATCTTTGAGCCAGTTGAACCAGCGTTCCCCCCGCCCCGGGCACAGGACCATGGTCAGGCCGCTGATGCTTTCCTCCCCCGGGCCGAATAAAGGATGGGTGCCCACGACTTCCCCCTGAAAATGGTCCAGCATGGCGGTTAGGGGCACCTGCTTCACGGAGGTGAAATCCATGAGCGCAGCCTCCGGGCGCAGATGGGGCGCCACCTCTTTGACTACCTTTTTCACCCGGGGGATGGGTACGGAGATAATGACCACGTCCGCCAATGCCGCCACTTCCTTGGGCGTTTGGGGCGTATCCAGGTCCGCGACCAGCACTTCCAGGCCCTGGCCTTCAAAGAAGCGCTGGAACCACTTCCCCATCTGGCCGCTGCCGCCGATAATGGCCACTTTCACTGCCATAAATCACCGTAAACCGCAGAATAAATACCGCAAAACGTCATTTAATCGTCCTCTGGCGCAGCAGGAAATCCGCAAGGGTCAGGCGCACCATGGCGGCAATGACCGGAACGATGCGGGGAATGGCGCTGATGTCATGGCGGCCCTTGATGGAGAGAGATCGGGGTTGCCCCGCCAGGTCGATGGTCTGCTGCTCCCTGCTGATGGAGGGGATGGGTTTCACCGCGGCCCGCACCACGATTTCCGCGCCGTTGGAGATGCCCGCCAGGATACCCCCGGCGTTATTGGAGGCAAAGCCGCCGGGAGTTATGGGGTCATTGTTTTCTGAACCCAGCATGCGGGCCACGGCCAGGCCCGCGCCGATTTCCACGGCCTTCACCGCGCCCACGGACATCACCGCCTGGGCCAAGGCCGCGTCCAGCTTGTCGAAGACCGGCTCCCCCAATCCGGGGGGGCACCCTTTAACCCGCACTTCCACCACTCCCCCCAGGGAATCCCCCTGGGCCTTGACCTCTTGCACCCGTTTGGCCATGACCTGGGCGGCCGCGGCATCCGGACAGAAAAAATGATTGTCCCAGATAATGCCTTCGTCCAGATTTTGGGCCCGAATTCCGCCCAACTCCAGGGTATAGGCCACCACCTGGATGTGGTCCCGGTCCAGGACCTTCTGGGCCACTGCCCCGGCAGCCACCCGGGCCACAGTTTCCCGGGCGGAGGCCCGGCCGCCGCCCCGATGGTCCCGGATCCCGTATTTGGCCTGATAGGTGAAATCTCCATGGCCGGGCCGGAATACCTCCTTGAGGGCATCATAATCCCGGCTGCGGACATCCCGGTTATAAACCACCAGACTCAAAGGCGTGCCGGTGGTCTGGCCCTCAAAGACTCCGGAGAGAATCTCCACCTGATCCGGCTCCCGGCGGGGCGTGGCGTGGGCCTGCACCCCAGGGCGGCGCCGGGCCAGTTCCTCTTCCAGGTCCGCGGCGCTTAAAGGGATGCGGGGCGGACAGCCGTCAATGACCACGCCCAAGGCCGGGCCGTGGGATTCGCCCCAGGTGGTCACCCTAAAGACCTGACCGAAAGTATTGCCCGCCATGTCTGGTTCCTTTGGAACGAGTGGTTGGAGGAGGGGGCTAAGGGCCGGCGGCACAGGCGTCTCGCCTGTGGACCTCAGCCCCCCCTCCTCCAATCCCCTAAGCTTAAAAGGTTATTTGCTTTGCACAGCCGCCAGCACCTGCTCCACTACCTGTTCCAGGGAATGCCGGTCGGAATCGATGACGATATGGGCCGCAGCCGCATACAGGGGTTGCCGGCTCTGGAGGACCTCCGCCACTTCCTCCAGGGTGCTGCGTCCCGTGAGGCTGGGACGCTGGCTCACTTCCCGTTGATCCCGGGAAAGGCGCTCCTGGATCGTAGCCGGATCGGCCCGCAGCCAGACCACCACCCCTTTTTGCCGGAGAATCTCCACGTTTTCCGGCTCCAGGACCGCGCCGCCGCCGGTGGCCAGCACTTGGCCGCCGGCCCGGCCAAAACGGGCCACTACTTCCTTTTCCCGCCGCCGGAACTCGGGCCAGCCTTTTTCTGCCACCAGATCGGTGATAGAGCAGCCCATTTCTTCCTCCAGGACCTGATCCAGGTCCACGAAGGGCCGGGCCAGCTCTTGGGCCAGCAGGCTGCCCACCGCGCTCTTGCCGGTGGCCCGGTAGCCGATGAGGACCAGGTTGCGCTCTGGAGTCAGAAGATGGAGTGGCCCCCCGCTGCCGCTATCTTTTGGCCGCACCAAGGTGATGAAATCCTTTAATAAATATCAATTAAAGTAATATCTTCCTGTAGCGAACCTTGTGTTCGCCCAACCGCCACAGGGCGAACACCAGGTTCGCCCCTACAGGTTAATGCCGTTTTAGAATAAGAATTATTGTGCGAATGTTCTATTTTACTAAAATTACTGCAAGAAGGGAAGGGTTCCGTGACGAGGCCAAGCCGGCTGGGGAGGGCTAATATTTCCCCAGGAGGATCAGGCCGCCGATAATGACGAAGGCCGCGCCGGCCAGCTTCTTGATCAGCGCGGGCGGGATCCAATGGGTCAGGACACTGCCAAAGACCACTCCCAGGAAGGTGGCCAGGCAGAGGGCCACACAGGCCGCGGCGAAAACCGTCCAAGGCACCCCGGTTTCCGCGGTCATGCTCAGGGCCGCCAATTGGGTCTTGTCCCCCATTTCCGCCAGGAAGACAGTGGCAAAGGTTATCCAAAATACTTTCCCGTCCATGCGAAATGGTGCCTTTCTTAGTAGATTATGTCGTAGGGTATACGGCGTGACGTGTGGGCCGTCTGCTTCCCGCTAAAGGTCATCAGGGGAGATGCAGACTGCTTCCCTCCCGGGCGGCGTCAATCTTCAGGGAGCCGGCCCCCCGGGATGCGGCCAATTGCCGGGCCCGCTCCACAATCTGGTGCACCTGGGCGTCGCTGCGGCGGGGGTCATGGTGGGTCAACAGCAGCGACCGCACTCCCCCCTGAACCGCCAAGGTTACAGCTTCTTCATAGGTTGAATGACCCCAACCTCGATGGTCCTTTATTTCCTCAGGCAGATACTGGGCATCGTGAATCAGCAGGTCGCAGCCCTTGACAAACTGGACAAACTCCCGCAAACGCCGGCCGCCCACCGCGGCCAATTCGTTGTCAGTAATGAACACGAAAGAATGTTTTCCTTCCCGCAGGCGGTATCCCAGACCTCCCTGGGGATGGTTGAGGGAGATGGCATCAATGGTCACTCCCCCCAGGTGTATAGGGCCCCGGGCCACGTGGTTGAGGAAATCGATTCTGGCCTTGAGCTGATCAAAAGCCACGGGGAAGAAGCCGTTGCCCATGTGATCATCGAAGATCCGGGTCAAGGCCTGGAAGGCGATGGGCCAGCCGTCCACCAAGACTTCGGTGTCTTCTTCGTAGATGGGGGCAAAGAAGGGCAGGCCCAGAAGGTGATCCCAGTGGTTATGGGTCAGGAGGAGATGAAAGGACACCGGCTTCCCCTGGCTTTTTAGCTGGTCCCCCAGGAGGCGCATACCGGTGCCCGCGTCAATCACCACTCGGTGGCCTGAGGCCAGCAGGACCTCCACGCAGGTGGTATTACCGCCAAACTCAAAGGTGTAGGGTCCGGGCGCCGGAATTGATCCCCTGGTGCCCCAGAACCGGATCTCCATTATGATCTTCTCCCGATATCCCCAAGTCCTGAAAAGGGCCCGAATATCTTCCTTTGCCTTGGAAATACGGCCTTCATCTTACTCCAACCCGTCAATTAATTTAACGGAAATTTTTTCTTTTTCTAAAAAAGCGACCCATAAGCCGAAACAGCCGCTGAGCATCATATCCCCCAGGGGCGCGGCAAAATGCCCCCCCGGCCAGCCCCGGGCCAAGCGCCGTTGGGGCCCGGTAATGACGGTCAGGCCGGACCGGGTGGTCCAGGGGTAATCCGGGGCATACGTGCAGCCGTGGCCGTGTTCGGCGAAGACCTCGTCATTGGTGAGTTCACCTGCTTGAAACCGGGTCAGGTGGTCAAAGAGCTTGGCCGGGGTCAGCAAACCCGTATGATGCTCATAGATGCCCCAGAGGCGCTCGCCCCGGACCAGGACCGCGAAGGTGTGGGCGTTGCCCAGATTCACCACCAATAGGCCCTCTTCCTGCCGGGCCCGGGCCTGGGGGTCCAGCAGCGCCCCCCGGACGCCCGCGGCGCAGGTGTCCATTAACAGCGCGCCCGGCAGGGTTTTTTGTACGGCCAGCATGCGGGTGAACCGGGGCGGGGGGTCAAAAAAGGCCAGGTCAGCCAGGAGTCCGCCCCGGCTGAGGAAATCTTCCCAATACTCGAAGCGGAAGCGGCGGTTGCTGCCCTGGGGGTCAAAGCCATGGTCCTGCACGGCCACCGCGAAATGGCCGGGGAAAGGCACCTCAAAGTCGTTAAAGACCTGCCCCAGGGAATCCAGGTTCACGTCCCCCAGGGTCAAGGTCGCCGCGTCCGGAGGCGGCTCATCTGCCAGAACCACCCCCCACTGCTGCACCTCCGGGAGGCGGTCGCTTAAGGTCAGGGCCGCCTGGGGGGTGGCGGCCAGGGCCAGGCCCCGGGCCAGGTGTCTTCTCACCGCCCCGGTGATCGGACCGCCGCCCATGACCCGGCCGTCCAGGAAGACCGCCTGCCCTTGAGCCGTAAGTCTTTGCAAACGCCGCGCCACTACCCGGGTGGGGGCCGGGAGCACCATTTTTACGGCATTTTCCATGGTCTGGCCGGGCTCCCAGAGAAACAGGTCCTGGGTGCCGCCGCCCACGTCGATGGTTAGGAGTGAACCTTCAAACATTGGTTTCCCTATATTAGTTCAAAGTTCAAGGTTAAAGATAAGGACGATATTAACTAGTCGTTTTCTATCCTTTGCTTCCCTGCAGGTTCTCGAAAATTGAAGTCTTGACTTTGAACTTTGAACCATTCTAAACGATATTGGAAAATAAATTAAACGGCGGAATCCCCTGTTTCCCCTTTTTATGGCTCCGCTTCGGCCGCCACATCCAGCACCGCCCGGGTTGCTTCCCTGCGGCCTTGTTTAAAGGCCGGGGTGTGAAATCCCGGCCGCCACGCGAGTTCGGCCAGTTCGTCGGATACCACCAGCAGCCCGGCTACCGCCACCTGCCGGAACTGCCCCACCGCGAACAGGGCGGCCAGCTCCAGGTCCACCCCCAGGACCCCCTGGCCCTGGTGCCGGCGCACCTGGGCCACGGTTTCCCGGTAAAACGCGTCCGTGGTCCAGACCGCGCCATTGTGCCAGGGGATATTGGCCGCCTCGATCCGGGCTTGCAGCAACCGGCATAACCCGGCATGAGGAGCAGGCTGCTTCCGGCCCTCAAGATAATGGGGCGAGGTGCCGTCGCTGCCCACCGCCGCGCTGGGGAGCAGCAGCGACCCCACATTGACATGTCTTTGCAGCGACCCGCACCAGCCCAGGGCCAAGACTACCTTGGCCCCCAGGGCGATGAGCCTTTCCAGGATCATCACCGCATAGGGCGCGCTCAGGGCCGGGCCCACCACCGTGATATCTTGCCCGTTCCAGGAGCCTTCATGCACGCCGCAATCCCAGAGATAGCGGGGAGGCCCGGTGGCGCGGGACAGGCGGCAGAGATTATGGTAGTCCGGGCGGGTGAAGGCCAGGATGACTCGGGGGGCCACCGGGGCTTCCCCCGGCTCCCGGGTGGGATTGATAAGGGCCTGGTCCGGCGGCAGGTTGGTAGCTCCCATTTGCGTAATTTATAAAAGGATTCCTTACTTATGAGTAATGCTCAGCCCTCAAAGGGAGAGAGAAAGAGCGAGCAGTTATATAAGGCCTTCCCGAGCCGCCACCCTAGGGATTTTCTTCCGGAGTGGCAGCCCCGGGCTTGGCCTGGGCCGCCTTGATTTTCCAGGCCAGATAGGCCACCGCGGCCAGCAACCCGGCCACCACGAAGTAATCGATAATATGGGTGTACTGCTGGATCACCCGCCAGTTCTCCTTGAGGCGCATCCCGCAGTAAACCAGGAACATGTTCCACATGGTGGCCCCCGCCAGAGTATAGATGATGAAGCGCATCAGGGGCATGCGGGCGAAACCCGCGGGCAGGGAAATGAGATGGCGCACCACGGGAATGAACCGGGCAATGAAAATGGTTTTACCGCCCTGGCGCTGGAAAAAGTTGGTGGTCCAATCCAGGTGATGCCGGTTCAGCAGCAGATAACGGCCATAGCGGTAGACCACCGGCTCTCCCAAGACGCCCAGGCCGTAAGAAACCAGAGAGCCGGCGATGGAGCCCAGACTGCTGGCGATCATCACCGCCCAGGGGTCGAAATGGCCGGTGAAGATGAGAAAACCGGCAAAAGGCATCACCAGTTCGCTGGGAATGGGCGCGATCATGCTCTCCAGGGCCATGAGTACAAAGACCCCGAAGTAGCTGCACGAATGGATTAATTGGGTATTATAGTGACACAGGGCTTCCGTGATTCCCATAAAGGTTTAGCTTTCTCCTAATTCCCGTTGATGAATTTCTCGTTCCACCCGGGTTTGCAGGTCCTGGAGCCCGGGGCTCAAGTCCACCGGGAACCGGCCCGGCTCTTCCAGGGCTTTGTAGGGCTCAGGCAGCAGGGCGAACTGGGCCTGGAAAAAATCCCGGGACTCTTTCAGGGTGGGCAATTTTTGGGTGGTACGGCCTCCGGCCATGAATTTCTGGAGCAAGGGCCTGCCTGCCGGCGGAACCTCGTCCCGGAGGGCGATGGTGTCCCGGAGCATGCGGCCTTTTTCACCATATTGGCGGTAAACCTGTTTTTTATCCACCAGGGTGACTTTGCCGGTGGAGAGCTTCATCACCGGCCGCCCCGCATATTTTACCAGTTTATAGGCGCAGTCGAAATAGGGGGCATCCGCGGAGACCCCCATTTTGGTGCCCACCGCGAAACTGTCTACGGGGCCGCCCGCGGCCAGGACCTGGGCGATCTTGAACTCATCGAAGCCGCCGCTGGCCAAGATACGGACGTAATCCAGGCCATTGTCATCCAGGACTTGCCGGACCTCCTTGCTGATGGCGGCGATGTCGCCGCTATCCAAACGCACGCAGTGCAGGCGTTGGCCCCGGGCCTCCATTTCCTTACCCACGGCCGCGGCCTTCCGGGCCCCCTGGATATTATCATAGGTGTCGATGAGCAAGGTGGTAATCCCCGGGAAGAGCCGGGCAAAGAGCCGGAAGGCTTCGATTTCCTGGGTAAAGCTGGTGATATAAGAATGGGCCATGGTGCCGAAAATAGGAAGATCGTAAAGTTTGCCCGCCAGGACGTTGCTGGTGCCCTGGAAGCCAGCCAGGTAGCTGGCCCGGGCCACCTTCAGGCCCGCGTCCGTGCCCTGGGTGCGGCGCAGGGAGAAATCGATCAAGGGCCGGCCCCGGGCCGCGTGGTAGGAGCGGGCCGCCTTGCTGGCAATCAGGGTCTGGAGGCTCACCGCGTTGATGATGAAGGTCTCGGCCAACTGGGCCTCGATAATGGGCGCACTCACCTCCAGAACCGGCTCGTTCTTAAAGAAAATGCTTCCTTCCGGCAACGCGAAAACTTCGCCGGTGAAGCGCACCACTCCGAGATAATCCAGGAATCCGGCGCTAAACAGACCCGTGGCTTTAAGATAAGAGAGATCAGCGGCGGTAAACCGCAGCGTCTCCAGGTAGTTTAAGGCCTCTTCCAGGCCCGCGGCCACAAAATACCCCCGGTGCCCGGGATATTTGCGGATGAAGAGGCTGAAGGTGGCCTCCTCCGCCATGCCCTGATCGAAATAGCACGCGGCCATGGTCAACTGGTAGAGGTCGGTGAGCAGGGCGAGACGTTCACCTAGAGGCTGCGAATTCATATGATCCTCTGATCCTCGGTGGCCTTATTGGAAACATTAAGGAATTATAATTTAAGCTCCCTCACGAACAAACCAATATTTTCGCCAGGCACGCGAGATTTCATGAGGATGGCGGCCCGGTAGACATGGGTGCTAAAGAAAAGGCGGCCTTGAGGCCGCCTGATGGGTAAGCCAAAAGTTACAGACGCTTAAAAGTGAAGACCCACCCCCACGTTGGCACTGAATAGATTGAAGGTGGGGCTCAAAGTAACACTGCTCCGCAGACCGTTGTGGGGGTCGACGATATTATAGGAGAAGCTGGGTTGGGCCCGGCGATATTTGAAAAAGACGTCGATGGAGACATTTCTCAGTAGCATGTAGCGTACCCCGGCATCCACTGTCAGGCACACCACCGCAGTTGATTGGGAGCCGGGCTCAAAGCTATCCTGTACCCCTCCAGGAGGGGTTACGCGAAAAGTGGGGTTCTGGCTGGCGAAGAGGACGCCCGGCCCCACGGCCGCGTAAGGTTGCAACCGGCCGAAAGGCACCTCCCGGTCGGGCAGGAATCCATAGCGGCCGGCAAACATGAAGGACCAGGTGGCCGCGGTGCCTTCGCTGTAAAAGAAGCTGGTCTGGCCGGCATTGCCGTGGCCTTGTTGGGCAAAGTTTAGTCGCTGATAACTGAAGTCGGTGTAAACACCGAAATATTTGGCCCATTCCGGAAGGGAGCGGCCCAGGAGCCTGCTCCTTTCAAACCACATACCCAGGCGTACGCCCCCCGCCACCGAAGGGTCCATGGTGCCCCGCAGATCGGCGGTCTGCAGTCCCTGGCAGGTGTTATACCAAGTTGCGATCTATCAAGTAACATTCAGGTATGGGAAATTTGTCATCGAACGAAGTTTTTCCGGGTCTTTGGCGAGATCATTCAAGCCCCGACA
>JAKAKP010000164.1 GCA_021813445.1 Deltaproteobacteria bacterium | reverse complement strand
GGCGGGCCTCCGTGCCCGCCGAGCGCTTGGCGGGCGCGGAGGCCCGCCCCACCATCAACTGGTGTCCAAGGGAGCTTCTTCTCATCTTTTCGGCGCCTGAGGAGCGATACGAAGGACACTGAGTTTTCCACCTTGCCCCAGCTTAAAAGTCCGATTTCTTTCCCTGGGGCAGAACTGCATGAGGGTAAGGAACTATTCATATAAGCACCTCTAAGCACTTCCCGATGCCTTCTTTCGGAAAACGGAAAACAACCTATCCCCTAACCATTCTTCCCGGAGAAGACCTTCAACCCCAGCCACGTCAAAAAAGGTAGGTAGATAAAGACCCCCACCCAGCCCAGGCAGGTTTCCCCGATCCAGAAGGTTATAAACAGGTTAAATCCCAAAATACCCAGGTAAAGGCCGGGGCCCAGCAGGGCCCGGCAAGGGAATTCCCGGCGGCCCCAGGACCAGCCGGGGTCCGGGAGGCGGGTGATCAGCAACTGTAAGATGCGGATCATGATCAGGCCTACCAGGAACCAGCCCCCGAAATTGGCCAGGGTGACGCCGAAATAAACACCCGGTTCCGGGTAGCCATAAATCTGCCCCAAAAACCAGCGATAGCCCCGCAAGGACAGGGGGTCGATGACGATATCCAGGGTGACCATCAGCACTGCGGCCAGGATGAGGACCCGCCAGGACCCCAGAAAGTCTTGGCCCTCCTCCAGGTGGAAGCCGCGTCCGGCCCACCCCCCTTTTCCCAAAGCCAGCAGAGCCATGGAAAAGCTGGCATAAGCCAGAAAGACATAGGACAGGGAGTCCATGAAGGGGACGCCCGCCACCCAGAGTTCCCGGTTAACCGTGGCGGGGATATAGATATACTCCCCGAAGGGAATACCCCAATGGATGGAGCTGAACTCCGCCAGCCAGGCCGTCAAGTAGCCCAGGACCAGAAAGGCCAGGGTCCGGCCTCCTCCCAGGTGCCAGGTGGCCAGCAGCAGATACGCGGCCAGAAAGATGAAAACGTAGGGCCGCAGCGCCACGGTGCCGCCCAGAAGCAGCAGAATTTTCAATGTGCCCCGCCCCGAATTCTATAGTTGGTTTTCAGTTTTCAGTTTCCGAGTTCGGGAAAAAGAATTATAAGGATGGTGGGATGCACCCTAACACAGGCGGGGATGCAGGTCAAACCGGGGTTTGGCCAGGCCAACGCCGGCCGGGTTTTCCGAGTATGACCCCGCCGTAAAAGACTCGCTCAGGTGTTTTATCTGTTAGATATTGGCGGAAAATCAATTTCATTTTATCCAGTTCCCCGGAGTGGGGCAACAGGTGGACTGAAAAGAGGACACCGCTATGGCCTCTTGTTTTCCAGGGAGGCGATGTCTAAATTGCACGGTGACACATCGTTTTAAGGACAGGAAATGAAAAGATTCTTCCAGTGGCTGCTCTTTTCCCTCAAATGGCTCATCGGCGGGATTATCATGTTGGAAGTAGTCTCCTTCCTGGTCATCTGTCTGAGCAACTACTGGATTTATGGTCAATTACGGGACGGGGATCTGGTGCACTATGACCCTTACGCCCTGTTTCTGGAAGGAGTGCGGCCCACTTACCATAATCCTCCCCCGGGGAAGGAGGCTTTGACTTTTTGGTTTTTTGGCGGCTCCGCCATGCGCGGCGCCACTGATCATGATGAGCGCACCATCCCCAGCTATCTGGCCCAGATCTGGAACCGGGAAGAATCGCAATTGCCCGCAGCCATGATCAATCTCGGGGAAGACGGCTTCAACTCTTTAATGGAAACCAAGTACTTACAGAAACTCCTCATTGAGCGGCGAGCCCCTGCGGCGATTATTTTTTATGACGGCGCCAATGATTCCGCTTATTTCGCCCAGCACCGCACCCCTGACGCCCACCAGGGTTATGAGCGGGTGCGGGGCATGATCGAGGATTACCACCGCAGTTTTTTCGGACTGCTGAAGCCTTTGAATGCCGCCATGTGGTCCTCTTTCACCCGTGAGCTCTATGATAAAATCAGGCAGGGCGTCATTCCCATAGCGCCTGATACTCCGGTGCTGCGGCAATTCGTGGACAATTGTGAAGAGAGGTATGACTACGTGAATAAAGTGGCAGCCAGTTTTGGGTCGAAATTTTTACTCATCTGGCAGCCTTGCTGGTGGGCCGAAACCGCACCCGTGGCGGATCGGGTCAAGAAGGAAGAGGACCTGATCTTGAGCAAAAGATCGACCCTGCGGCACAACTTCCTGGTGACCTACCGGGCCCTGGTGGCGCGCCTCCAAGAAAAGCCCTATTTCATCAATTTTCAGAATGTCATGTGTTCCCGGGCGGAGCCGGTTTACCAGCCCGACGGCATCCATATGCTGGATGCGGGCCGGAAAATGGTGGCCCAGCGCTTCGACCAGACCTTGAAGGAGCGATTCTTGGTGGCCGATCGCCTGGGTACCCCCCAGGCTTGGGCCGCCTGGCGCGAGGAGCATGAAGAGCGCATCCAGTAGAAGCAGCTTTTATTTCACCTATTCCATCCTTGCCGCCCGATCCTGACGCCTTTTCGGAAGACAGCCCATGTCCGCCTTTTCTATTCCCCGCCGGAAGTCACCTATCTTCTGTAATTGCCCCAAATGATCCGGATTCAATTGTGAGCATAGATACAGGCGGAGCTTGCAGCTTCGCGTTTTTCCCGCAGACCGGATTCCCGCCGGAGACGGCCGAGTTAAAGGGGCATTAAGATCAAATTTAGTGTATAGTTATGGTGGGGATTAACCCGGGAGGCAGTTTTCCATGAAGGTGATTTTGGCCCGCACCGCCGGTTTCTGCATGGGAGTCAAGCGGGCTTTAGAACTTGTCTTAAAAGCCATCAACCAGAACCAGGGGCATATCTATACTTACGGCCCTCTGATTCATAACCCTCAGGTCCTGGAACTCCTGAAGGAACGGGGCATTTCCATCCTTAATCCGGGGGAGATGATCCCCGATGGCCTGGTAGT
>JAKAKP010000074.1 GCA_021813445.1 Deltaproteobacteria bacterium | reverse complement strand
TTTTGAATTCCGGATATTCTTAGGTGATGGGACGGCGGAACAGATGGCGCAGGACAATGGCGAAGGTGTCCACCAGCCCGGTGACGGCCCTGGAAAAAACCTGGAGAAAGTTGCCTCGCTGCCGGTTCATCTAACCTCCGCCCCCCTCACCCCGCCCCTCTCCTCCCTCCGGGGGGCTCATCATTACCCGCAAGGCTTTAAATTGGCGGCAGAGCCTTCCCTGATTGTGCCCAGATTCTGCCCGAGTAAATATTCATGAACCTTGCTGTCGCACTGTTGGGGCGCATCAAAATCCCCCTTGCCCCCTTTTTCAAAGGGGGGGTAAAGTCCCCCTTTGGAAAAGGGGGATTTAGGGGGATTTTGGTTTGCACGATAAACATCACTGCCACCAAAAAGTTACCTCAGTTCAATTGATCCCATGCTTATGGGTAATGCTCAGGCCGAGGTGAGTAGGAGCTTTTAAGTCCGGGCCCAGAGCAGCAGGCCGCCCACGGCCACAATATTCAGCAGGGCCACGGGAATCAAAAATTTCCAGCAAAACATCATCAGCTGGTCATAGCGCAACCGGGGCAGGGCCGCCCGGGTCCAGATCATGATAAAGACCACAATGCTCACTTTCACGAAGAACCAGACCAGGGGCGGCAGCCAGGGCCCCCGCCAGCCCCCCAGGAAGAAGACGGCCACCAGTCCCCCCAAGACCACCATGGTGACGTATTCCCCCAGGAAATAGAGGCCGAAGCGCATGCCGCTGTATTCCGTATGGTAGCCCGCGACCAGCTCGTTTTCCGCCTCCGGGATATCGAAGGGAATGCGCTTGATCTCCGCCATGCCGCTGACAAAAAAGAGCAGGAAAGACAAGGGCTGGATCAGCAAAAAGGGATAATGGGCCTGGGCCTGGACGATATCCACCAGGCTGAAAGAGCCCGCGGCCATGACCACCGGCGCCAGGGACAGCCCCAGGGCCAGTTCGTAGCTGATCATCTGGGCCGCACCCCGAATACCCCCCAGGAGGCTGTACTTGGAGTTGGAGGCCCAGCCCCCCAGAGCCACGCCGTAGACCCCCAGGGAAGAAAGGGCGAAGACATAGAGCAGGCCCACGTTGAGGTCGCTGATCACCCCGGGAATGGGCCGGCCCTGCCACTGCCAACCCTCCCCAAAAGGGACCACGGCAAAGATCAAAAGTGCGGTCCCCGCCACCACGGCCGGGGCCAGGAGAAAAATCACCCGGTCCGCGCCTGCGGGCACGGTATCTTCCTTGGTCAGGAGCTTGATGATGTCCGCCAGCGGCTGCAGCAACCCCAAAGGGCCGGCCCGGTTGGGTCCCAGGCGGATCTGCAGCCGCGCCAGCAGCCGCCGCTCCGCATAGACCAGGTACGCGGCCAGCAGCAGCAAGACCACCAGCACCAGCGCCAGCTTGATCATCAAAATGATGAGGCCTATGGTCCAGGTCGACATATCCGGCCTTATAAAGTCAAAGGTTGCACAGGTTTTCCAGCCTGTGCGAGTCACTGAAGCGAGCTAAGCCCCGGCACTGCTAATCTTTTCAGAAAAAGCTTACGGCCTTAATTCCGAAAACTAATTAATGCCTTTTTTAATGCATAAGGCCCTTAGACCCTTTTATTTCCTTGGGCTTAGGTGAATCCGGAGTTAAGACAATAATCGTTTCATGAATTACGAGTTATTCAATAAATCAAGGATGATCACCTCATCCCTTCTCAATGGCGTTATAAGCTATCAGCATTGGCCAACCCCCCAACTTCTGCCAGGCCAACTGCCGGTGCCGGGGCAGGAACATAACCCCGGAGGCCATATTTACCGCCGCTTCTATTTCTATGGTAAGAGGCCCTCCCGGCAAGCGCAAGGTCACCTGCTCCCCGGGGGCCAGCCCCAATTGGGCCGCATCTTGGGCAGACAGCAGCAACCGGGGGGCCTGCTCCGCCTTTTGAATATGGGGGGAATAGGACGCCAGTTCCTCGGTGCCGAAGGTCCGGTCCACCAGGAACAGCTCCAGGTGGCCCTCCGGAACCCTGTCTGCATTCCGGTTGACCTCCTCCAGGGACAGGACCGGGGGCTTGCCGGCCTCCGGGAGAAGCCGCAGCCCCCCAGGCGGTGCGGGCAAGGCGGAGGCATTGGAGAACCCCGGATTTTCCTGGGCCAGCCAGGTCCACCAGTCAACCGCCGGAGCCCCTGGGTCGGGGGTAAGGGCCGCGCCCAAGTCCCGCAAAATTTCCCCTCCGGGCCGGGGTTCGCTGCCGGGCACGTAATCCAGAAATACCCGGGGAGGATGGCTGCCGCCGCCCACCTGGGCCAGGGGCGCCCCTCCGTGATGCAGGCGCGGCGCCCATTGGAGCCGGCCTTCCTGGTTCACGAAGGCGGAGCCCTGTCCTTCAAAGAGGGTGGTAGTGGGCAGCACCACCTGAGCCCGGGCCATGACCGGGGAGGGCAGATAATCCAGGGCCACCACCAATTCCAGCCGGTCCAGGGCCCGCTTCAGCCGGTCTTTGTCCGGAAAATGCCAGAAGGGGTCATTCTCCACCAGGATCAGGGCCTTGACCTCTCCCCTCTCCATGGCCTCGATCAACGGGTGGAGGGGCGGTGCGTCCTCTGCCGTCCCTGACAGCAGCGCCGCACCAAAGGCGTTGGAGCCGGGGAGAAGATAGAAGAGACCGGTCCGGATGCCTGCGGTGTTCAGCAGCAGGACAAAATCCGCGGCCAGGTCCGGGGTGGAATCCCGGACGATCTCGGTGCCGCAGACGATGACCGCTCTTTGGCTCGGTTGCAGGCTGCGGCCCAGGGCCAGCAGGCGGTCCTGTAGCCCGGGGTCTTGATCGTAGCTGCATTTCAGGGCATCATAAAAATGCGCGGCCCCCGCCTCCAACAGGCCCTGGGCCGCGCGGCTGCTCAAGGCCCCTTTGAGCAAGATGCAGAGGCAACGGTTGATGGACCCCGGGGGCACGGGCAGATGTTGAAATTCCAGGGGCAGAAAAACCGGGCGGGGGTCCAGCACCGCCACCTGGGCGCCCCGGCGTTGGGCCTGCCGCAGCGCCAGGGCCAGCATGGGGGCTTCGTTGACCGGGTCCGCGCCCACCGCCAGGATGAAGTCAGCTTCCTCTATCTCCCGCAAGGAAACTGCCAGACGGACGTCGAGACGAGAGACCGCGTTTCTCACTTTGCGGTCCTGGGAGGCGTCATTAAAAAACAAAGGCGCGCGCCAGCCCTGGCCCCGGCTCAGGCGCCGCAGCTCCGCCTGGGTCTCCAGGCTGCTGCGGCTGGAGCCCCAGCAGGCGACAGCATCTGGCCCTGCCTCCCGGCTGATGCGGCCCAACCGGGCGGCCGCGGCCTGCACCGCTTCCGGCAGGGAGACTTCCCGGCCGTCCACCTTAGCCCGCCGGGGCCGCTGCGGGTGGCTCTCATAACGAAAGCCGAACCGCCCCCGGTCGCAGATAAAATAGCCGTTCACCTTCTCGTGGAACCGGCCCTCCTGGCGCAGCACTTCCCGGTAGCGGGCGCCGCTGGTAATGTTGCACCCCAGGGAGCAATGCAAACAGAGGCTGGGGCCCCGCTCAAAATCCCAGCGCCGCCCTTTGAAGCGCGCTACTTTGTCGGTGAGGACCCCGGTGGGGCAGAGATCGACGAGGTTACCGGAGAAAGGGCTTTCCAGCGGCCCTTCTTGGTACTTCCCGAAATACGTGCGGTTGCCGATCTGCATGGCCCCGTAATCCCGGTACCCGGCGAATCCCTGGTAAAAATTGCGGCAGCGCCAGCAATGGATACAGCGGTTCATCTCATGCTGGATAAAAACGCCCAAATCCTGGTCATGAAAGGTGCGCTTCTTCCCCTCATAGCGCCGGAGGCCGTGGCCACCGGAAATCGTCTCCTCCTGGAGCAGGCAGTGGCCCCCTTCGTCGCACACCGGGCAGTCGTGGGGATGATTGAGCATCAGCCACTCGATGACATAGCGGCGGAATTCCACAGCCTCCGGGTCGGTGGTGGAGAACACCATGCCATCCTGGGCTTCGGTCATACAGCTCATTTCCACGCCTTTGACCGGGCCTTCGAGAAACTTCACCGCGCACATGCGGCAGGCACCGAAGGACCCCAGACCCGGATGGTAGCAGAACCTGGGGATCATGATCCCCAGGCGCTCCGCGGCGGCGATGACCTTGGTGCCCGGCGGCACTTCTATTTCCCGGTGGTCGATGATCAGTTTGGGCATGTTAAAATGCTATTTCTCCACCACGGTGGCCTTGATGATGGTCACCGGCTCCACGGGGACGTTCTGGTACATGCCCTTGGTGGTGGTGGCCACGGCCTTGATCTTGTCCACCACTTCCTTGCCTTTGATGACCTTGCCGAACACGCAATACCCCCAGCCGGGGATGGTTTGGTCCCGGTGATTGAGCATCTTGTTGTCCACCACGTTAATGAAAAACTGGGAGGTGGCGGAATGGGGGTCCTGGGTCCGGGCCATGGCGATGGTATAAGGCGCATTTTTCAGCCCGTTATCGGCTTCATTCTTGATGGGGGCCCGGGTCGGTTTCTGGTTCATTTGGGCGTCGAAGCCGCCCCCCTGGATCATGAAGCCGTTGATGACCCGGTGAAAAATGGTGCCGTTGTAAAACCCGTCTTTAACGTATTGGAGAAAATTGGCCACCGTGGCCGGCGCCTTCTCGGAGTTGAGTTCCAGGACGATCTCCCCCATGCTCGTTTCCAGTTTGACCAAAGGTTTGCTCCTTTCTGCCGCCGCGGCCAAACCCGCAGTGGTGATGAAGATAAAAGTCAGGCTGACCATTAGGATCAGCTTACAGAAAAACCGCGGTTGCCAATGCACCATGTCTTCCTCCCAGCATCTTGTTTTATGAAGTACACTTTCTTTCTGTTGGGGCGCCTCAAAATCTCCCCTGCCCCCTTTTTCAAAGGGGGGGTAAAGTCCCCCTTTGGAAAAGGGGGATTTTCGTTTGCACGATAAAGGCCGCTGCCCGCCAAAAAGTTACCTTCAAAGGGTTTCTGACTTTCTTAATCGCTCAAGCTGAAGTCTTCACTCCTCCGGGGGATACCACAGGTGCGGCCTGGGTTTGTCAACACCTTTAAAAGGACACCCCTTCTGGCTGATATGCTCCCTGACCTCGTCGGCAAAATAGGTAAGGAGGCTGATCACCGGCTCCGCGGCGCCGGGCGCAAACGCGCAGTAGGATTTCGCCATATGCCCGGCCATTTGCCGCAGCATAGGAAGGTACTCCTCCTTGCCTTCCCCGTTTTCGAGGCGCCACAGCAGGTCCCGGATATAGGGCAGGCCCTCCCGGCAAGGAGTACAATAGCCGCAGGACTCCCGGGCGAAAAATTCCTGGAGGTTCAAGGTGGCCCCCACAAAGCAGGTATGGTTGTCATAGACGATAATGGCCCCGGTGCCCAAACGATGGCCCACGGCCTTCAAGGTGTCGTAGTCCATTTCCAGATCGTAAAATTGCCGGGGCAGATAACGGGTGGAGGCCCCTCCAGGGAGACAGGCCTTAAATTCCCCTCCCGAGAGCATGCCGCCCGCGTGCTCTTCGATAATCTCCCGGAGCGGCGTGCCGATGGGTAGTTCATAAACGCCGGGACGGTTGACCTTGCCGCTCACCGCATAGAGTTTGGTGCCGCCGCCGGTGGGCGTCCGGGCCAGACGCCGGAACCACTCGGGGCCGTTTCTGACGATATGGGGCACACAGGCCAGCGTCTCCACGTTGTTCACCAGGGTGGGCAAGCCCCAAAGCCCCTGGGCGGCCATATGCACCCCTTTCATGGGGTGGGGCCGGTTACCCATGATGGCGTTGACCTGGGCCGTGGCTTCGCCGCAGATATAGCGGCCGGCGCTGCGGTGCACAGTGAGGTCAAAGGAAAAGCCACTGCCAAGGATGTTCTGCCCCAGAAACCCGGCTTGCCGGGCCACCTCCAGCTCCCTTTCCAGCAATTGCGCCCCCTGCTCATACGACGGGCGGATAAAGATAATTCCCCTTTGCGCCTGGATCGCATAACCCGCCAGAATGCACCCCTCGATGGCCTGGTGGGGATCCGCGTCCACCAAGATCCGGTCCTTAAAGGTCCCCGGCTCCATTTCGTCGGTATTGCAGACTACATACCGCGGATGGGGCGCGTCCTCCTTCACCCCCAGCCACTTGAGGCCCGCGGGGAAGGCCGCGCCGCCCCGCCCCCGCAGGGCCGAGTCTTTGACCATTTCACAGATCTGCCTGGGGGCTTTTTCTCTGACGGCCAGGGCCAGGGCCTCATACCCCCCGCTGGCCCGGTATTCCTCCAGGGTGGCCGGCCGGTCTTCCCGCTGATTCCTCAAGAGCACCAATTCGGGGTTGGAGTTCACCGGCACACCACCAAATCGCAGGATTCGGACCGCAGTTTTTGCAAAATCTGGTCAATGCTCTCCGGGGTCAGCGGGCCATAGGGGACCCCATTAACCAGCATGGCCGGGGCATGATCGCAAAAGCCGGCACAGGCGGTGGGCAGCACCGTGAACAGGCCGTCCGCGGTAGTCTGGCCGGCGCACACCCCCAGCTTCTGGCACAGGTAGTCGAAGACCGAACCCTCATGGAACATCCAGCAGACCACGCCGTCGCACACGTGGATGACAAAGCGGCCTACGGGCTGCCGGTAGAGGAAGTCGTAAAAAGTGGCCAGCTCCTCCAGCTCCAAAGAAGTCATGCCCAGCAGGTCCGCGGCTTCCAGCAGTCCCTCATCGCTTAAGAAGCCGTAATGCTTCTGCACCGCGTACATGACGTCTATGGCCAGTTCCCTGGGCCGGTGTGCGGCCGCAATTTTTTTCTGCAATTGCGCGTGTAATTCCTCAGGTAACATAAAAAAACGTTTTCCGTTCTCCGTAAAAGATGCCTTAAGTCCCCCTTTCTTAAAGGGGGATTTAGGAGGATTATTGGGAGGCCACTGTAATCCCCCCTGCCCCCCTTTAGAAAAGGGGGGAATTATTTTCTTTTAGACTGACCACTAACCACTTCTTCCTAACGATCAATATCCGGCAATATGTAATCCCAGGACCCCACAACCGCGATCAGGTCGGCGATCAATCCCCCCACTACGGCCAGTGGCAAAGCCTGGACATTGGCAAAACCCGGGGTGCGGATGCGCATACGGTAAGCCATATGCAGGCCGTCCGAAACCACGTAGTAGCCCTGTTCCCCCCGGGGGAGTTCGCAGGCGGCGTAGGCCTCGCCCCGGGGTATTTTAGGCCCCCGGGTGACATTGACGAAGTGGTGGATCAGACTTTCAATGTCCTTGAGGGTGTCCTCTTTGGCCGGGATGACGTACCGGTAATCCTCGGTGACATAGCGGCCGGGGGGCATGTTATTGGCGGCCTGCTCGATAATGCGCAGGCTCTGGCGCATTTCTTCCAGGCGCACCAGATAGCGGGCATAGCTGTCGCCTTCGTTGGCCGTGGGGATGTCGAAGTCGAAGGCTTCGTAGCCGGAATAGGGGAATTTTTTCCTGAGGTCCCATTCCAGGCCGCAGGCCCGCAGGATCGGCCCTGTCACCCCCCATTCCATGGCGTCCCGGAGTGAGAGGACGCCGATGCCCCGGGTGCGGGCCTCGAAGATGGGATTTTTCCTGAGAAAGGTCTCGTATTCCTTGATCCGGCTGAGGAAAATCTTGACAAAGTGGTCCACCGGCTCTTTCCAGCCCTCCGGCAGGTCCATGGCCACCCCCCCCAGCCGAAACCAGGCCGGGTGCAGCCGCCCCCCGGTGATCAGCTCCACGATGTCCATGAGCAGTTCCCGTTCTCGGAAGGTGTAGAAGGTGAGGCTCATGGCCCCGCAATCGTGGGCGAAGGTTCCCAGCCACACCAGGTGGTTGCTCAGCCGGAAGAATTCGCTGAGCATCACCCGGATGAACTGGGCCCGGTCCGGGACCCTGATATCCGCCAGGGTCTCCACCGCACTGACATACGGGAGGTTGTTGGCCGCGCCGCTCAGGTAATCCACCCGGTCGGTGTAGGGAATGAACTGGTGCCAGGACTGGCGCTCGCCGATCTTTTCCGCGGCCCGGTGGTGGTAGCCGATATCCATGTCCAGGGCCGTGATTTCTTCGCCCTGGAGAGAGACGATGAAGCGCATCAGCCCATGGGTGCTCAAGTGGTGGGGGCCGATATTGAGGAGAAATTCCTCTGCTCCATCTTCCTTTTGCAAATAGACGCCCGCGTCCTGGGGCTGGTATTTCCGGGCGTCGGCCCGGGTGTAGGGGGCCATCTCCGTGGCCCGGCCGGGATAGGTCTTGCGCAGGGGGTGCCCCTCCCAATCATAGGGCATGAGAAGCCGCCGCAGGCGGGGATGCCCCGCAAAGCGGATGCCGAACATATCGAAGACTTCCCGCTCGTACCAACTGGCCGAGGGCCAGAGATCGGTGATGCTCTCGATAGCCGGCTCCTGCCCATGGAGGTCCACTTTCAGGCGCACCCGGCTGGCGGGTTCGAAAGAGAGAAGTTGGTAGGACAGGGTGTAGTCCGGGTAATTCCGACGCTCCCGCCGCGCCGATTCGTCCACCCCAGTCAGATCATCCAGGCGCTGAAACCTGGGGCTGGCTTCGGTCTTTAAGAAGCGCAGGACCTCTTTGACTTTGCCCGCCGTTACCTGAAACGCTGGCATGTCCGAGGTTTCCGGGATTTCCCGGATATCTTCCCTGAATCTTCCTTTTAAGGCCTGGGCCAAAGCATTTTCGGTCTCACTCAATTCGATGCGGCGGGGGGGTGGCGTCCACATCAAATCGGAGCGGGACTCCCAAAACAGCGGCGGAGTGACCGCGGTCCCCCGGACCATGGAGCCATAATAGCCGGGGCCCCGGGAGTCCCGGGATTTGCTCACGCCGTCCACCAATACGGGCTTTTGGGTGCCCTGGGTGCCGCCGGGCAGGTGCAGGATGCTGCGGGTGGGCCGCTCAGACCTCACTTTTTCCTGGAGCAGCACAATGCTCTGCAATACGGCTTCGGGCCGGGGCGGACAGCCGGGAATATAGACGTCCACCGGCAGGATCTGGTCCACGCCCTGGACTACGCTGTAGACGTCGTACATGCCGCCGCAATTGGAGCAGGAGCCCATGGAGATGACCCACTTGGGCTCCGGCATCTGCTCGTAGAGCCGGAGGACCACGGGCGCGATCTTTTTAAAGACCGTACCGGAAATGATGAGGAGGTCGGACTGCCGGGGGGTGCCCCGCAAGACCTCGGCGCCGAACCGGGAGAGGTCGTAACGGGAAGTGACCGCCACCGCTTCCTCAATGAAACAACAGGAGAGGCCGAAAAACATGGGCCAGAAGCTGTAGGCCCTGGCCCAGTTTATCAGGGCGTCCAGGAAGTTCGGCTTCAGGCTGCGGGTCTTCTCCGGATGCTGGACGCGGCTGGCCCCCACTCCAGGCCTCCTTTTTGCCACAGATAAAACAGGGCAATGAGCAAGATGATGATGAAAAAGGAAATCTGCAGCCACCCCGGCCAGCCCAGAGGCCCGAAGGCCACGGCCCAGGCAAAGATGAAGGCCGCTTCCACATCGAAAATCAGAAAGAAGATGGCCACCAGATAGAAGGCCACCGGAAAGCGGAGCCGGGCCTCCCCGGTGGGAATCACCCCGCATTCGTAGGGCCGCAGCTTCTCCGGAGTCTCCCTCTTTTCCCCCAGCCACCCGGCCAGAAACAAGAGCAGCGCCAGCAACCCCAATACCAGGGCGGTATAAAGGGCCAGGCTCAGCAGACCGGGTTCCCAGGGAGAAAAAGTGACAGCCGCTGCCGTTTCCATGTCGGGCCTTAATCAGGGCGAATTGCCGCCGCCAGCAGGGAAAATGCCGGCTTTGGCCGCGCTTATCCGCCAGTTGTCTTGCTGCTGACACCCAAAAACTAACAATGTCCCGGCCAACTGTCAAGGCGACCAATTTCCTGCCGCCAGCAGAAGCAGGCGGTGGCCGCTTGACAGCGCCCGGGCGGGTCTTATTTTAAGGGTTACTGAATTATGGATCCGACCGCCTGATCCGCCATTTTCCCAGGAGGAGGATTTCTGGACGCCACTCCCGTTGCCGCAGCTGCGCCCCTTTCCCGGCTGAAGCTCTTCCTGGCCCTGTCCCGGACGCCCCATGGGCTGCTGGACCTGGCCACTCCGGCCTTGGCTGCCTTGCTCTGGCTGGGGGGGCTGCCCTCCGCGGCGGTAGCTGCTTTGGGCCTGCTCACCGCTTTTGCCGGCTACACCGCGGTCTATGCCTTGAATGACCTGGTGGATTACCGGGTGGATCGGGAAAAAATCCGGGAAGGGGGCCTGCAGCAAGACGGCAGCTACCTGGATGGGGCGCTGGTGCGCCATCCCCTGGCTCATGGGCTCTTGCCATTAAAAGATGGCCTCGTCTGGGCCGGAGGCTGGGCCCTGGTGGCCCTGGCCGGGGCCTATCTCTTGAACCCCGTGTGCGCCATCGTCTTCCTGGCCGGGTGTGTACTGGAGACCGTCTATTGCCTGCTGCTCTCCGTCAGCCACCTGCGCACCCTGGTGAGCGGCGTGGTCAAGACCCTGGGGGGCATAGCCGGGGTCTTTGCCGTGGACCCTGCTCCTTCTCCCTGGTTCTTGCTGCTCCTGGTCCTGTGGCTGTTCCTCTGGGAGATCGGGGGACAAAACATCCCCGCGGATTGGCATGATCTCGAAGAAGATCGCTGCTCCCAGGCGCAGACCTTACCGGTGTGCTACGGCCCCGGGGGCGCGGGGCGCATCAGCTGGGGCTGTCTCTGCCTCAGCGTGGCCCTGAGTCCCCTGGTCTTGGGGCTCTCCCCGGCCCGGCTGGCCTGGCCGCTGCTGGCCGCGGCTTTGGGGTGCGGCCTCTACTTGCTTCTCCTGCCCGGGTGGCGGCTTTTCCGCACCCAGGAGCGGGAGCATGCGTCTGCTCTATTTAATAAGGCTTCCTATTATCCCCTGGCCATACTCCTGGTGATCTTGGCCGGTTTCATGTTTTGATTTCTGGAATTAGTAACCGGGGGGACGGGTTCCATGGGCTTCATGATCAATTCCCAGCGCCGGGAGAGCTTGCCGCCTGATTCGGGGAGGGCCGGCCGGCAGTCCCGCTTTCCCAGGTGGCGACGGCAGTTGCACCCCTGGATCATCCATTTCCCCATTACTTTTTTGCTCTCCACCACCTTTTTCAGCCTGCTGTACCTCCTGACCGGGATTAAATGCTTTCAAGATACGGCCTGGTATTGCCTGGTGGGCGGAGTTATATTCGTGCCCTTGGCCATCGCCACCGGCTTTTACACAGAAAAAGCCAACTTTCCCGATCCCCCCCAAAACGCCAGGACCGAAAGAATCCTGTCCCTGATCCTGTTGGCCGCCACGACCGCGGCCTTCATCTGGGGCCTGGTGCAGCCGGATATTTTGGATCACTTGCAAGGATTAAATGTCATCTACCTCTTGCTGATAATCTTTCTGACGCCATTGGTGACCGTCATCGGCTATGTCGGCGGCATGATTACTTTTCCCCTGGAATGAAAGGGAATAACCTCATTGAGTGACCAAGACCGGGAATTTACTGTGGCCGAGCTGGCCGCCGCGGACGGCACTGACGGCAAACCCGTTTATATCGCCTATCAGGGCCGGGTCTACGATGTCAGCCAGAGCGCCCTCTGGGACGGAGGCCGGCATATGGACAGCCACCGGGCCGGCCAGGACCTGACCGGCGAGTTTGCCGACGCGCCCCACGGGCTGGAGGTCTTCGAACGCTATCCCCAGGTGGGGGTGCTCCAGACAGAACCGGCTAAGGCCCCGGAAAAGGCCTCCATCCCCCCTTGGCTCTCCCGGTTGCTGCGATGCGTTCCCCTCCTCAAGCGCCATCCCCATCCCATGCTGGTGCACTTTCCCATCGTCTTTATGATTGCCACTACCGCGTTTAACCTCTTGTACCTGCTCACCGGCAGGAAATCCTTCGAACTCACGGCCCTTAATTGCTTGGGGGGCGGGGTGCTCTTCACCCCCCTGGCCATACTCACCGGCCTCTTCACCTGGTGGCTTAACCACCAGGCCCGTTACCTGCGGCCGGTGGCCATCAAACTCGTCCTCTCCCCGATCCTGCTTGCCTGCGCCCTGGCCGCGTTTATCTGGCGCTGGCTAAACCCGGAAATCATGGAAAATTTGGGCGGGGTGCATATCCTTTATCTGGTGCTTATCTTGTTATTATTCCCTTTGGTCGTCATCATCGGCTGGTGCGGAGCGCAAATCACTTTTCCGATTCACGAGGAGTAAAAGTCATGTCAGTCCCGGAAAAAATAGATGAGTTAAAGAAAATAGCCAACCTGATCCGCTATTATATCCTGGCGGCCACCACCGAGGCGGGCTCCGGCCATCCCACCTCTTCGCTGTCGGCCACGGAGTTGATGACCGCGCTCCTCTTCGGCGGTTATTTCCGGTTCGACCTGGACCATCCGGAGCATCCCAACAATGACCGCCTGATCTTTTCCAAAGGACACGCCTCGCCCCTCTTTTATGCCCTCTGGGTCGCGGCCGGCAAGCTTTCCGGGGAAGAACTGATTAAGACTTACAGGAAATTCGGCAGCCCTCTGGAAGGCCACCCCACGGTGAGATTCCCTTACTGCGAGGCCGCCACCGGCTCTCTGGGCCAGGGCCTGTCCATCGGCTTGGGCATGGCCCTGAACGCCAAATATCTGGACAAGCTCCCCTACCTGACCTATGTGCTCCTGGGGGACAGTGAAATGGCGGAGGGCTCCCAATGGGAGGCCCTGCAATTGGCCGCCCATTACGAGCTGGACAACCTCGTGGGCATCCTTGATGTCAACCGCCTGGGCCAGCGGGGGGAAACCATGTACGGTCACGATCTCCAGGCCTATGAGCAGCGGATCGCCGCGTTCGGCTGGGAGACCATCCTGGTGGACGGCCATAACTTTGCCGAAATCCTGCCCGCCTGCCAGCAGGCCGCGCTGGTGAGCGGCAAACCGGTGATGATCATCGCCAAGACCATCAAGGGCAAAGGCGTCTCCTTCATCGAAGATAAAAACGGCTGGCACGGCAAGGCCTTGAAACGGGAAGAATTCGAACAGGCCCTGCCGGAATTGGGGGCCATCGACTTCTCCGTCCGGGGGGAAATCCCCAAGCCCCACGACCAGCACCCCTTATCGCCTCCACCCCAAAAGGCGCCGCCCCCTGCCTATCCCCCGGATAAACCCGTGGCCACCCGGGTTGCTTACGGCAACGCCTTGAAGCGGATCTACCCGGAATTTCCCCGGATCGTCAGCCTGGACGGGGAGGTGAGCAACTCCACCATGGCCGAGATTTTCCAAAAGGCCCATCCGGAGCGGTTCTTTGAAATGTACATCGCCGAACAGAACATGGTGGGCCTGGGCCTGGGTCTGGCCCGGCGGGGCAAGATTCCTTTTGTCTCCACCTTCGCGGCCTTCTTCAGCCGGGCCTTTGACCAGATCCGCATGAGCCAGTATTCCGACCCCAACCTCAAATTCGCGGGCTCCCATGCGGGGGTGTCCATCGGCGAAGACGGCCCCTCGCAGATGGGCCTGGAGGATCTGGCCATGTTCCGCACCGTGTTGGGCAGCGTGGTGCTCTACCCCTGCGATGCCGTCTCCACGGAAAAGCTGGTGGAGGCCGCGGCCCGGCACCAGGGCATCGTTTATCTCCGCACCACCCGGAGCGCCACTCCCATCCTTTACGGTCCGGAGGAACAATTTCCCATCGGCGGCAGCAAAGTCCTGCGCCGCAGCGATCAGGACCGGGCCACGGTCATCACCGCGGGCATTACGGTCTTTGAAGCCCTGGCGGCCTACGAGGAACTGCAGAAAGAGGGCATCGTCTTACGGATCATCGACCTTTACAGCATCAAGCCCCTGGATCTGCCGACACTGTTGGATGCGGGCCGGCAGACAAAAACCCTGATCACCGTGGAAGACCATTACCTGGAAGGAGGCTTGGGGGAGGCGGTGCAGAGCGCTCTTTCCGCCGCCGCCATCCCGGTTCATACCCTGGCGGTGCGGCGGCAACCCAAGAGCGGCAAGCCCGCGGAACTGCTGGACTTTGAAGAAATCTCCGCCGGGGCCATCGTCCGTAAGATAAAGGAACTATTATAGAAAGGACAAAAAATGCGCCTGGGAATCGCCGCCGACCACGGCGGCTTTGAACTCAAAGAACGGGTAGCGGAGGAACTCCGGGAAATGGGCCACGATGTGGTGGATTTCGGCGCCCTGGAGTATGACTCCAAGGACGACTACCCGGATTACATCGTGCCCCTGGCCCGGGCCGTGGCCCGGCGCGAGGTGGAGCGGGGAGTGGCCATCTGCGGCAGCGGCGTGGGCGCCTGCGTGGCCGCCAACAAGGTCCCCGGAGTGCGGGCCGCGTTGGTCACCGAGGTCTTTTCCGCCCACCAGGGGGTGGAGGATGACGACATGAACATCATGTGCCTGGGGGGGCGGGTGACCTGCTACGCCCTGGCCTGGGACCTGGTGCAGACCTTTATTAAAGCCCAATTCAAAGGGCTCGAGCGGTTCCGGCGCCGCCTGGACAAAGTGGCCCGCCTGGAGAGAGGGGAGGATTAGGGATGGCCGAGAACCCTTTGATGCAATTGCGCGGCCTGGGCCAGAGCGTCTGGCTGGACTGTATCCGCCGCCATCTCATCGTTTCCGGGGAACTGCGGCAGCTGCTGGAAGAAGACTGCCTGGGGGGCGTGACCTCCAATCCCGCCATCTTTGAAAAGGCCATTACCGGCAGCCATGACTACGACCAGGAGATCCGGGGCCTGACCCTCAAGGGCAAAAAGGCCGGGGAGATATTCGAAGCCCTGGCCCTGGAGGATGTGCGCATGGCCGCGGAGGTCTTCCGCTGCCTCTATGACCAATCCCAGGGGGATGAGGGCTATGTGAGCCTGGAGGTCAATCCCCACCTGGCCCGGGACACCGCCGGCACCATCAGTGAGGCCCGGCGGCTGTGGGCCAAATTGAAGCGGCCCAATGTCTTCATCAAAGTGCCGGCCACCCGGGCCGGACTGCCGGCCATCACCCAACTCATCAGCGAAGGGATCAATGTCAATGTCACCTTGCTCTTCGGCCTGTCCCGCTACCGGGAAGTGATCGCAGCCTATCTGGCGGGCTTGGAACAGCGGGCCGCCGCGGGGTTGCCTTTGAAGCCGGTGACCTCCGTGGCCAGCTTTTTTCTCAGCCGCATCGACACCCTGGTGGACCCGCTGCTGGCAAAGGTCGCAGCCCAGGGCGGCCCCCAGGCCGAGGCCGCGGCCGCCTGCCAGGGGCAGGTGGCCATCGCCTGCGCCCGGGAGGCCTACGCCAACTTTAAGGAAGCCTTCTGCAGCCCGCGCTTCCAGGCCCTGGCGGCCCAGGGCGCCCGCCGGCAAAGACCTTTGTGGGCCAGCACCAGCACCAAAAACCCGGCTTATGCGAACGTGAAATACGTGGAGGCCCTGATCGGCCCCGAAACCATCAATACCATGCCTTTGGAGA
>JAKAKP010000012.1 GCA_021813445.1 Deltaproteobacteria bacterium | reverse complement strand
AATCGGGCCGGCAGCACCGGAGAATGCCGCATTACCCCGTCAACTACCTCTTGATGGTGGATAATTCTGGGGCCGATCCAGGCCAGGTCTTGCAGCCGCTCGTTTCCCTCCGGCCCCGAGAAATCCTCCACTAAGACCGGACTCCAGACTGCGGCCAGGTCCCGAAAGCCGGCTACCTCCAGCGGGCACTGGCCATCCAGCCCTTTACCTTCCAGAGGAAGGGAGGGAAGCTGGCTTAAGCGGGCCAGGCAGAATAAGTAGAGCCCCTGGGACATGGTAAAAGCTTTCAGCTTGCAGCGGTCGGCTTTCAGCAAAAAAGAAAAAAAAAATCAACATGTTCCCGAGCACAGCTTGGGAACGAAACGAGACGAAACATACCTAAAAAACGATCCTCTCCATTTCTTGGCTGCTAGCTGAAAGCTGAAGGCTGACAGCTTTTCAAGCGCCGCGTTCCCCCAGCATCTCCTGCAGGGCTTCTTCCAGATCCGAGGGCAGGATGAGCACCTTCCCGGAGCCCTCCTTGGCCATTTCCGCGTCCACGGCCCGGCGCACCGCGGCCAGGGCCGCCTTGTTGCATACCGCGGCGATCTCCGCGCCGCTCAGCCCCTCGGTGCGGGCCGCCAGTTTGGCGGCGCTGATGCCCTTCTTGGCCAGCGGTTTCCCCCGCAGATGGACTTCAAAGATCTCCCGGCGGTCCGCCTCGTCCGCCAGGGGGATCTCCACGATTTCATCGAAGCGCCCTGGACGCAGCACTGCGGGGTCCATCAGGTCCAGGCGGTTGGTGGCTCCCAGCAGCAGCACTCCCTTCAGTTCCTCGATGCCGTCCATCTCCGCCAGAAACTGACTGAGGACCCGCTCCGAGACGTGGGAATCCGCTCCGCCCGCGCCCCGGGCCGGCAGCAAAGCCTCGGTCTCATCCAGAAAGATGATGCACGGCGCGGCCTGGCGGGCGGTGCGGAACATCTCCCGCACGCCCCGCTCCGATTCGCCCACATACTTGGACATCAAGGCCGGTCCCTTCACCGACAGGAAGTTCACCTGGCTCTCATTGGCCAGGGCTTTGGCCAGCAGGGTCTTGCCGCACCCCGGCGCCCCGGACAGGAGGATGCCCTTGGGCGGTTTAATCCTCGCCTGCTTGAAGAGCCGGGCATATTTCAAAGGCCACTCCACCGCTTCCTTGAGGTGCGCCTTCACGGCGTTGAGGCCGCCCACGTCATCCCAGCGGACATCCGGGACCTCCACGAACACCTCCCGGATGGCCGAGGCCTCCACTTCCCGGAGCGCCGCCAGGAAATCGTCCATCTGCACTTCCAGTTGCGCCAGTTGCTCGTAAGGGATGGACGCGAGGCCGTAATCAATGTCCGGCATCAGCCGGCGCAGGCAGATCATGGCCGCTTCCCGGCACAACGCCTCCAGGTCGGCTCCCACAAAGCCGTGGGTGATTTCCGCCAGGCGGTACATATTCACGTCTTCCGCCAGGGGCATGCCCCGGCTGTGGATCTCCAGGATCTCCAGCCGTCCGTGGCGGTCGGGGATGGGAATGGCGATCTCCCGGTCGAACCGCCCCGGCCGTCTGAGGGCCGGATCCAGGACGTTGGGTAGATTGGTGGCGGCAATGACGATGAGGTTCTGGCGCTTGGTGAGGCCGTCCATCAAGGCCAGGAGTTGGGCCACCACCCGCTTTTCCACCTCCCCCACCACCTGCTCCCGCCGGGGGGCGATGGCGTCGATTTCGTCCATGAAAATGATGCTGGGACCCTTCCGGGTGGCCTCCTCAAAGATCTTGCGCAGATGGGCCTCGGACTCGCCGTAAAACTTGTGCACTACCTCCGGGCCGCTCACCGAGTAAAAATTGGCCTCCGTCTCATGGGCGATGGTACGGGCGATGAGGGTCTTGCCGCAGCCCGGAGGGCCGTGGAGCAAGACCCCTTTAGGTGCGTCGATGCCCAAGCGCTCGAACAATTCCGGGTAGCGCAGCGGCAGCTCGATCATCTCCCGGATGCGGTGCAGTTGAGGCCGCAGCCCCCCCACGTCTTCGTAGGAGACCACTCGGGGAGCTTCCGGAGCTGCGGCCGCGGCCTTGCCCACCACCAGGATGGTGGTGGGGTTGATCAGCACCGGCCCCCGGGGCGTCAGGCCATCCACCTTGAAATCCGCGGTGCGGCCGGCGAACAGGGTGGCCCGGAGGCGGTCTCCCTCCATCACCGGCAGGCCGTCCAGGAGGCTGCCGATGTATTGCAGGTCCCGGTCACTGGGGGTAATATTGACGGGGGTGAGGGCCACCCGCTCCGCCGGACGGCAGGCGATCTTGCGCACCTGCACGCAATCATCGATCCCCGCGCCGGCATTTTCCCGGCTGATGCCGTCCAATTGGATGCGGGAGCGGCCCCGCAGCTCCTTGTAGGCCGGCATGGCCTTGGCCACCGTCTTCCGCTTTCCGGCCACCTCCACAATGTCGCCGATGGCCAACTGGAGTTTTTCCAGGTCTTCCGGGCCCATACGGGCAAAGGCCCTGCCCACGTCTTTTCCCAGGGCCTCCGTCACTTTCAGCTTCAGCGATACGTCGTCGGCTTTCACCTTATCCGCCTTTCCCGGCCAGGGCTACAGCACGCACTTGATCTCCAGGATGCCGTTATTGCAGGATACCTTCATCTTTTCCCGGGGATAGCTCCGGGGCAGGAGGATCTCCTTGCGGTACCTCTTATCCCCCTTGGCTGCGGAGATGGTGAGCAGATCGTCCTTAACCTCCAGGTGTACGTCTTTGACGCTGACGCCGGGCATTTCCGCCACCACCAGGGTATGGTCCATTTCTTCGAACACGTCCACCACCGGCTCCCGGACTTCCTGGACCACGGTTTTGCCCGTCTTCTCATCCCGGCGCACGTTGCCGAAGGGTTCCACCTTGACCTCTTTGCCCCCCTTCTCCCCCAGGCCCCATTTGACCGAGAAACCATAAACCCCTTTCAGGTCCTTTTCTCCAAATTCCCCGCTTTTCTTCAGCTTTTCCCCTTTTTCGGCCAAATCGCCCAGCTTTTCGACGAGATCGGCCAGCCCCTTGAAAATGCCCCCAAAGCCGCCTTCCTCTTCGACTCTCTTTTTTCTGGTCATAATTTCCTCCAGTTCTTGCCGTAATCGGAATCGAACTGTTTCAGCTTGGTGTGCATCGTCTTATAATCTATCTGCAATAACCGCGCCGCTTTCGCTTTATTGCCCCGGGTATATTTCAGGGCCTGGATCAGGATTTCCTTTTCCACGCTAACGACACTGCGCTGCACGATCTCTTTAAGGGACAACTCCTGCCAGGGAGTGCCCTGAACCTTGAGCGAAAGGGCCAGTCCCGGCATCGGCTCGGCCTGGATGTCCAGATGTTTCTCGATGATGAGGTCGTCGGCCAGGAGGACGGCCCGGCGGATTACCGACCTGAGCTGCCGCACGTTTCCCGGCCAGTTGTAGGTCAGCAAGGCCTCCAGGGCGGCAGGGGAAAATCCCCGGACGTTTTTCTGCAATTCTTTATTGGTTTTATCCATGAACCTTTTAGCCAGATAGGGGATGTCATCCTTGCGTTCCCGCAGGGGAGGGATGGTAATGGTAAATTCATTCAAGCGAAAAAAGAGGTCCTTCCGCATCTGTTCCGATTCCACCAACCTTTGCAGCTCCTGATTGCTGGCGGTGAGCAGGCGCACGTCAATCTTGATGGGTTTGGTGGCCCCCAGGCGCAGGACCGCTTTCTCCTGGAGGACCCGCAGCAGCCGGGCCTGGGACCCCAGGGGCAGGTTGGCGATTTCATCCAGAAATAAAGTCCCGCCCTGGGCTGCCTCAAAAACCCCAGCCTTGGGGGCCGCGGCCCCGGTGAAGGCGCCTTTTTGGTAGCCGAAGAGTTCGCTCTCGATGAGGGTTTCAGGAATGGCTCCGCAATCCAGGGGGATAAAAGGGGCGCTGGCGCGGTGGCTCAGCTGATAAATGGCCCGGGCCACCAACTCCTTGCCGGAGCCGGTTTCTCCCTGGATGATGACGCTGAAGTCCGAGGGGGCCACCCGGTTGACCTCCCGGATGATGCGGGTGACCGCATCACTGGGTCCCATCATCACCCGGAGGCAGTTATCGGCCGAGATTTCCTCAGTAAGGGAGCGGCGGCGGCGCTCCCTTTCCGCCAAGGCGGCGCGCACCACCCGGATTACTTCCATGTGGTCAAATGGTTTGGCCAGATAATCAAAAGCTCCGGCCCGCATGGCCTCTACGGTGGCGGGAATCTTCGCATACGCGGTGATGAGGACTACCGGCAGATGGGGGTCCATTTCCTTGACTTTGGCCAGGACCTCCATGCCGTCGATACCAGGCATCTGCACGTCCACCAGCAGCATGTCCGGCCTTTCCTGCGGCACCAGCCGCAGGGCCGTCTCCCCGTCATGAGCTACCGCACTGTTAAGCCCCTCTTCTCTCATGAGGGCGGAGAGCAGGATGCCAATATCCGGGTCATCATCCACGATGAGCACACTGGCGGATTGTGTGTCCATTTTTTTCCCCTCCGGGTTTAGCGAGGCCGGTGGAGTGGATAAACTGCTTCAATATCCTCCTGGAGATAGCGATTTAATGAGTGGAGCATTCCCAGAAACAGGATGCCGGTCTCGCTAGGTTTGAGAGTGTCGTTAAGGCGCTGGGCAATAAAGCGGTCGCGGCGCTGCAGCAAGGCCTCGGTCAAGGCCCGGCGCTGCGCCGCCACCCCTGCCGCCCGGGCTGGCCGGGCTGCCAGGGATTGTTTGGCCAATTGGTATTCCTGCACCAGCAGGTCGCCGGATTCGGTCCCCATAATGGTGGCCCCCCGGGCCATCAAGCGCAGCAAAAGTTGATGGTTGCGGCTGCCCGCCTGGGCAAGTTCGCTGACGATCTCCGCCTCCCGCCCGCACACGGGCAAACCGTCCTGATACAGCCGGACCCGCTCGAAGGAAAGGGCCAAAGAGTCGATGGTCCGCTCGATCTCCGTCCAGATCTTGTCAATGAGCGCTTGTTTACGGGACAAGCCGGCCCGGCCTACCCTCTCCAGGGTGGCGCGGACCACCACCTCCCGGAGCCCGCCCAGATCCGCCTGGGTATGAATAATGGGAAAATAGTATAAGAGCCGTTTATGCATCTGTGATTACAATTGAGTCAGTCAAGCGACGAGCTACCGGCGACCAGGAGCAGAACTTCTCTTGTGAAAAAAATAAGATGATGAAAGGAGAAAGAAATAGTCTCGGAGGACTATTTATATATAGTCAAAAGTGACTATAAGAAGAGCCGGATGAATCAGAGATCGTGGGCAAGATAACCGTGGTCTATGGCGTATTTGACCATGGCCGCCAAATTTTTAAAGCCCAATTTCTTCATGATATGGTCCCGGTGTCTGCGCACCGTAAAACTGCTGATATACAAGAGACCGGCGATTTCTTTGTAGGACTTGCCTTCGGCCAGGAGTTTCATCACCTGCCGTTCCCGGTTGGTCAGGAGATCGGGAGTGCTCTCGCGTATGGCCAAGTCCATCAATTCCGGGGTTAAAAGCGGGGAAATAAACTTTTTCCCCTGCTGCAGAGCGGCTATGGCTTGGAGCAATTCGCTGTCCGCGTCTTCTTTGAGCAGGAATCCTTCCGCGCCGGCCTCCATCGCCCGCTGCACAAATTCTTTTTTCTTATGCATGGTGAGTATTAAAATCTTGATCTGCGGGCAGGATCGTTTGATTTCCCTGGCTGCTTCCAGTCCCCGGAGTCTGGGCATGGAAATGTCGAGGATAATCAGTTGGGGAGGCCTTTTTTTCAGGATCTCCAACAATTCCAAGCCATCCTTCGCCTCCCCGATGACTTCGAGGTCGGCAATTCCCCCGATGATCTTTTTGAGTCCCTTGCGAAACATTACATGATCATCTGCCAGGACAATGGAATAAGGATTCAATCTATCTTCCCTCCTTCAGAAAAGGGAACGGAAAAAGTTATTCTAGTCCCCTGGTCTTTTTGACTCAAAACCGCAAGAGAGCCTCCCAACATCCGTACCCGCTCTTCCATGGCCAGGAGCCCCACTCCTCGTTTACGATAATGATTAGCCTCTTCGCTGGGAAATCCCCGGCCATTATCCTCTATCTCAAAGAACACCCGGTTATCGCTTTCCTTGATTCTCACGGATACCAGAGAAGGATCGGCGTGCTTGCCGATATTGGTTAATATTTCCTGGAAAATACGATAGATAGCCGTTTGCCCCGGCAGGGTGAAGCAGTTATCGATATTAATGAGATCGACTGACCATTGGGTATCCTGGTTATTCCTGGCATATTCATCGATCAACATCCGCAAGGCGAGGGTTAACCCCAGATCTTCAATGTCGCCGGGGGCCAGGTCCAGGTAAAGGCGGCGCACGTTTTCAATAACCTCATCGAGATCATAAAAGAGAGATTCTATTTCTTCGGCCAATGCCTGCTGATCCGGATTCAATTCCCTTTCGATGGCTCTCAGGTTAAGTTTCAAGGTTAGCAAGGTATGGCCCAGTTCATCGTGCAATTCACTGGAGATGCGCCGCCGCTCCCTTTCCTGGGCCGTTAAAAGCTGGGATGCCAGATAGCGCAGGTTCCGCTCCGATTCCTGCAGTTTCTCCTGGACTTTTTTGCACTGGTCAATGTCTTCCACCGCGGCGATGCAGTAAAGCGGTTGCCCCTTCGCATCTTTGATCAAGGAGACAATGACCCGGCCCCAAAATAATTCGCCAGTTTTCCGGAGATAGCGCTTTTCGAGCTGGAACCCTTTCCTCTTGCCGGTCATCATCTCCTGGAAAAGCTCCAGGTTTTTGGGGAGGTCCTCAGGGTGGGTAATGTCCGGGAAAGTTTTGGCAAGCATTTCTGCGGCGGAGTAGCCAAGCATCTCCTGAAAGCTGGGATTGGCCGCTAATAGCCGCCCCCCGGCATCAGCGACGCAGATGCCGATAGCCGCGTTTTCGAAAACGGCTGCGAAACGCTCGTTGCTTTCCTGCAGTTTCTGTTCCGCCAGCACCCGGGCGGTGACGTCTTGCGCAGTGCCCCGCATCAACGCCGGTTCGCCGGCCTCATCGGTGATAATCTCCGCACTGGCGTGAATATAACGGGGGGAACCGTCGCCCAGAATAATGCGGTAGTCCATACTGAAAGGTTTACCGCTGCCCCGAGCCTCGGCAAGGCCATGCTTTAGCGATTCCCGGTCATTGGGGTGCACGTACTGCAAAAGATCGTCAAAATTCAGCCCGTACTCATGGGTCGGCAAATTAAAAATGCGGAAAAGCTCCTCTGACCAGATCGCCCGGTTGCTCCTGAGGTTCCATTCCCAACTCCCTACTTTGGCGATGCGCTGGGCTTCGGCCAGCCGGGCTTCGCTCTGACGCAAGTCCTCCTCCGCGCGTTTGCGCTCGGTAATGTCAAAAAATACCCCGCTTACGTAGTCAAGCTTGCCCTCCGTATCATAGAAAATTTGGCCCATGGCCTGAATCCAGGCTGTCCTTCCATCCTTTTTCCGTATGCGATATTCCCTGCTATAAGCCCCACCGGTCTTAATGCCATTGATAAACCTGTGTCTGACCTGTTCAAGGTCTTCAGGGAGGATCAATTCGCACCATTTTAGGCGGCGGGAGTCAAATTCTTCTTTGCTATAACCGGTGAGCGTCTCAATTTTATTGTCAAAGAAATCAACACTCCAATCTGCATAGCCTTTAAAGACCACGGCCGGTATCTGTTTTACCAGCAGACGATATCTTTCTTCGCTCTGCTGCCGCGCCCACTCCGCCAGTTGGCGCTCACCAATCTCCTGTTCCAGTTGGCGATTCTTGTCTTCCAGCACTTTTCTGCTTTCGGCAGCTTCCTCGAAACTGGCCTGAAGAACCTGATTACGGATGTTTCCCCGCACTATGATCATCGCGCTGCCCAAAATGATCAGCGCCAGGATGGCCATGACCGCCAGGAGTTGCCGGGGAGAAGTACGGCCCAATACTTTGGCGGCGGGCGTAGCCGTCACGAGAAAGAAGGGCGTATCCGGGATGGGGACGCGCAGGGCGACAATGTCAACTTTAGAGCCATCCTCACGGATTGACTCAAACCGGTGGACCTCCCCGGTGGGTGAAGCACTGAGGATCTGAAAGTCCTGGGGGCTCATTATTTCGATTTCTGGGCCCGGACCTCCAGGAGGGCATAACGGTTCCCCCTGGCTATTGATAACAGCAACTTGACGCCCCGAAGCCCCACCAATGGTCTTGATTAAGTAATGACAAACGGTCTTGGATGAAATCCAAGCGACGATTTGCCCGGAGAAGGCGTCTTTAAAGAAATAGGGGATGGAAATCATTACTTGCCAAGAGGAACCTTGAGTTTCAACGATAATCCGGGCAACAGGCGGGTCCTGAGCAAGAAATTTCTCCAGGTTTTGTTCCTTGGCCTGGATTGAGCGGTTTTCAGGTCGGTCCACCAGCACGGCGCCGCGGCTCTCCAGAAAGACGATTCGCGTAAAGATCCTATCCCCATCGAGCTTCTTGTCATTGAGATAGTGATCGAAAACCTGGGCGATGCCAAAGACGCTGTCCCGCAACCCGTATTCCAAGGACATGCCCAGCGCCTTATTTTCAAAATAAGCGGAGAGCTCCCGGTTCTTCCTCAGATCCTTGAGAGCCTCCTTCTGCTCAGCGAATATGTGGCCGACCACAACCGCATGTTTCTCCGTGTTCAGTCTCATTTGTTCCATGCCGGAGCGCCGCAGTTCCACCTCTGAGTAATATTTGAACAATAAAAGGAAAACGATGAACCCCACAAGTACGGCGCCTATGACCATGACCGCGAGATTTTGCTTCTTAAAATAGGTCGGTAACGATGACATACGGATCCCAGGCTATTTTCCAGTACCTTCCTTAAAGAACTCGGGGAAATGGCGCAGTGCCGACGGATAGTATTTGCGCACGAGGGCCAGGTAAGTCCCATCCTGTTTGATTCCCTCGAAGAAGCGGTTAAAAGCTTCCCGCAACTGCGGAGAGGTCTTGGCGAAAGCGCACCCCACCTCCTGTCTGGGAGAAATGGGGCCGATCACCTTGATCTTTCCAGGCCATTTTTCCAAGGCGATCAGGGCGTCGGGAACGTCCAACAAAGTCAGCTCAGCTTTCCCCTTAATGACCGCCGGAGCCAATTCGTTCAATTTTCCCTCAAAGGATAAGACCTTGGCCCCCTCTTTTCCCAGGTGGAATAGACATGGATCAAGACAGGTATTCAACTTTCCCAGGACTTGTCGCCCCCGGAGTAAGGCCTTAACTGCGTTGATATCCCTGTCGAGGCGGCCACCGGGTTTAATGGGTTTCAGGGAGGAATCGGCCCGGGCGATTAACCAGACCTGGGTGGGGAAAACCGGGGCGGAGAAATCCGCCACCTTCTCTCTCCAGGCGAGAATGGTCAGGCCATTGGCGACGATGTCTCCTTTAATGGGAACTTCCTCCAGAACTTCCACCTCATCGCCTCGCGGCCTGACTTTTTTCCCCGTGAGGTCCGCCAACACCTCTTCCCAGGAAGATTTGACATAGCGGTAGCGCACCCCTAAGTGTTGCGCGAAGAATTTTATTAAATCTACATCCAAGCCGTCCCCGCTCCCGGTGACGAAATTGGCGTACGGCACCCCCAGGTGCCGCAATTCCCCTTTCTGCAGAATTTCCGGCAGGTCCAAGCCCGAGACAGGTCTTTCCAAACCAAAGATGATCAGAGAAACGACGATGGTGCAGATCAATGACGACAGATAATTTACGTATAATCGCTGCTGCTTCATCGGTACTCACCGGTCTTTCCGTTATTTGATTTAAGATTGCACCGGTATGTGGCCGAAGCTAACTTTGGCGGGAAGGATAGAAATTAGCATCCGCCGCGATTCGCGTTACCCTAATTTATGAATAAGGATTGAAGCTGAAGAGATTGGTAGCCCCCTTCGAGGATATAGGTTTGTAAGCCAGATAGCTTAAGCCTTAGATTCTGCGGCGGCGATTGCTGCTTCTGCCCCGAATCGCCTCTCCTGACCTGGTTAAGGAAATTTTTATTCTTAATTTATAGCATTTGTCAAAATCTTTTATCGAAAAAATTATCTTAATAAGATTTTACAATAAAGCATGAATGTCTACGGCCTGGTATGTCCCCGGTCCGGACAGTTTTATGCCTTGGAATTTAACCATAGCGTCAGCAAAGCCCTGCAATTATTTGGGGGACCGTGCCAATTGAAATGTGAAAGTCGAAAGGCCAAGAACTATCATCACTTCTGACAACGCCACTGGCATCAAAAGAAATCCTTGGATTGGGGTTCTTTCGAGCCGGTGGAGTTGCCTCCGTCTAACGGGGGCAAGGGTGGTCCGGTCGCTCCTGCCCAGCCTGGCAAAGTGCGCATCACCATACGCACCGTCGCCGACACCTTGAACCGGTTTCGAGAGAAGGCTAATGAAGGAGGCGGTTGCAATTATCAGACCATGGTGAATGGCGCCTTGAGGTCTTAGCGCCAGTGCCAGGACAAGATGCTGGCAGAGACTATTCGCAAGGTGATCCGGGTCCTTTACCCTGGTCTTTATTGACTGATGGGGTGATTTTTAAGTCGCTTAGGGTAAATGAAGGTACTTGCAACCTGACAGCCATAATTTACCTTGACAATATCCGGTTATCCGGTTATTAGTTAAGTTATGAAAAAGGAAGCCCAACTCTTTAAGTCCTTGGCGGATGAAACCAGACTGAGGATTATCTGGCTGTTAATGGCTAAAGAGGAGCTCTGCGTCTGCGATATCATGGGGGTGTTGGGCATTACCCAGTCCAAGGCCTCCAGGCACTTGCGCTACCTCTACCACCTGGGCTGGGTCACTGACCGGCGGGCGGGGGTGTGGATGAACTATCGACTTAGCGTCTCCCCCGGCAGCCCGGAAGATAAGCAGCTCAAGCTGTTGGCGGACATTCTGAAATCCCGCCCTGAAGCTCAGGAATTGCGGGAACATTTGGAACAGTGGCTGGCCGCGAAGGGACAGGACAAAGAAGGCGCCGCCGCTTGCCAATGCCGCTAAGCTGTTTGTTCTTGCCTCGTTTAATTATATTTTTTTTATCTTGCCTTATTCGCTTATCCGGTTAATAAGAAATCTCAATACGGGCAGCGGCGCGATTCTTTACAGCCGGCAGAGATGCTGGCGCCTTTGCCAGCGGCCCGGGTCCTGAGGGGGAATCTGGACCGTCGCCTGGAAGCCAAACGGCAACTCTTTAGGCATTAAGGCTGAACCCCGGCGGCAAGAAGACCCCGCAGTTGCTTACTGAACCATAATTTTTTTGCTTATTAATAATTAATAAATCGGTTATACAGATATCAAAGTGATAGGAGCACTTATGGCCGCCACACTTGCCAAACGCTTGGGTTTCGTAGAGCGGTTCCTCACCTTGTGGATCTTTTTAACCATGGCTGCCGGGGTCTTGCTCGGTTATTTCCTGCCCGGGTTCACCAAACTTCTGACGTACTTTCAAGTGGGGACCACCAATATTCCCATCGCCATCGGCCTGATCCTGATGATGTATCCACCCCTGGCCAAGGTGCGCTACGAAGAACTACCCCAAGTCTTTAAAAACTTTAAGGTCTTGGCCCTCTCTTTAATCCAGAACTGGGTAATCGGTCCCATCCTCATGTTCCTGCTGGCCATCGCCTTTCTCCAGGGCTACCCCCACTACATGGTAGGCCTGATCATCATCGGCCTGGCCCGCTGCATCGCCATGGTCATCGTCTGGAACGACCTGGCCCAGGGCGACACGGAATATTGCGCCGGCCTGGTGGCCTTTAACTCCATCTTTCAGATGTTGTTCTTCTCCGTCTATGCCTACATCTTCGTCACCGTGGTCCCCGCCTGGCTGGGGATCGCCTCGGGCCTGGAAGTCAAGGTCACCATCCTGCAAGTAGCGGAAAGCGTTTTGATCTACCTGGGCATCCCCTTTTTCGGCGGTATGCTTACCCGCTTCTTCCTGGTCAAACGCAAGGGGATCAAATGGTATGAAGAAAAATTCCTGCCGAAAATCAGCCCCATCACCCTCATTGCCCTCTTATTCACCATCGTGGTGATGTTCTCTCTGAAGGGCGAATATATTGTGCAGCTTCCCCTTGACGTGGTGCGCATCGCCATCCCTCTGACCATCTATTTCTTCATCATGTTCTTTGTGACATTTTATATGTCGGCCAAGGTCGGGGCCGGGTATCGCATTTCCGCCACCCTGTCGTTTACTGCCGCCAGCAATAACTTTGAACTGGCCATCGCGGTGGCGGTGGCGGTCTTCGGCTTGCAGTCGGGTGAGGCATTTGCTGCGGTTATCGGCCCGCTGGTGGAGGTGCCGGTGCTGATCAGCCTGGTGAATGTAGCTTTGCGATTCAGAGAAAAATATTTTGCTCCCCCGGTTTGCCAGCCGGCGGCAGGAATAAAGGGTTAGAGCCGTGTTTCAGACCATCGTCTTGGCCACCGACATGTCGCCGGCCTGGGGTGAGATCATCGCCTGCGCCGGCGAGTTAAAGGCTCTGGGGTGTTCCCGGGTGATCCTGACCAACGTCATCGTGGCCAAGTTCCTGGTGGGCTTGGAGGAAATGCTCCGGGCAGATGTCCGACCCAAATTGGAGGCGCAACGGCGGCAACTGGAAGCCCAGGGATTGCAGGTGGAAGTGGAGATGCCCATCGGCTTGCCTGCTTATTCCTTGAATGACATCGCCTGTCGCCATGGCGCCGACCTGATTGTAGTGGGCTCCCACGGCACCGCCCTGTGGCGGGAGGCGGTGCTGGGCTGCTTTACCTGTGCGGTGCTCCATCACATCAAGTATCCTACCCTGCTCATTAATGTGCGGGTTAAAAAGGAGGACCAGGGAGAGGCTGCCTGCAGTCTGCATTGCGGCTCATTGTTACGCCATGTCCTCTTTCCCTCCGATTTTTCTGAAATTGGGGTGCGAGCCGGTGAATTTCTGGAGAATTTAGCCGCTAAAGGACTAGGCCAGGTAACCTTGCTCAGCGCCCTGGACCTGCCAGAACATGAAGCATACCCCGAGGGCTACCAGGAGATCGCCGCAGACGCGGTCCGGAACCTGCTGCGGCGTTGGAAGGATCGCCTGCTGCAGGCGGGAATTCCCCTAGTCAATGATCACTTTGCCCCGGGGCATCCCCTTCCTGCTATCCTCCAGACCCTGGAATCACAAAAAATTACTCTTATCCTCATGGGGACACAAGGGAAGGGGTTTATCAAGGAGCTGTTTTTAGGCAGCGTGGCCCATAATGTCTCCCGGCTGGCCACTTGCCCGGTTCTCTTGATCCCGCCTACCTCTCGGTAATTACAGAGGCCTTCTTGAAAAGAACTCTTTAGTCTCAGGCAGAAAGGTTACCGGGGCGCACCGGTTTTTCCTTCTCTTCTGGTTATGTAATCTATAATGCGGATATCCGGTTATGAAAGGAATGGCAAATTCTCATTCCGCTATATGAAAGACAAGGATATCAAAAAAGTTACCAAGGAGCGTTACGGCAAGAATCGCCCGGTGGGAAGCCACTTTTTGCTGTCTTTCCTGCGGCCAAAAAGGTATGGGATTGAGATGGCCGCTGGACATAACTATATTCATGAATAATGTCTGAAAGCGGTTGAGCAAGCTGAAAAGAATCTTCTCCCCATAAAAATGCAACGGGGGCATTACTATGCTCAAGATTGAAGATCTATGGGTGAGCATTGCCGGCAAGGAAATATTAAAAGGCGTCAACCTGCATATCCCTGTGGGGGAGACTCATGTCCTGTTCGGCAAGAATGGCTCCGGAAAATCCACTCTGCTCATGACCATCATGGGTTTTCAGAGCTATCAAGTGAAGCAGGGGAAGATTTTCCTTCAGGGCCGGGATATCACCCAATTGCCTACTTATGAGCGGGCCCGCCTGGGATTGGGGCTGGCCTTTCAGCGTCCTCCTTCCATCCGCGGGGTGAAGACTCGGGATATCCTTTTCGCCTGTTCGGGAACAAAGCCTTATATGCCCCTGGTGGAGCAATACAACTTCACCTCTTTTTTGGACCGGGAAGTTAATTACGGCTTTTCCGGCGGCGAGTTGAAGCGTTCGGAACTCCTGCAATTGCTGGCCCAAGACCCTTCTATGGTGCTGTTGGATGAACCCGAATCGGGGGTGGACCTGGAGAACCTGGAGGTGGTCGGGGAGATCATCGGCCGGCTGCTGCAGAAAGACCGGCGCCGGGGGCACCGGGAAAAATCCGGCTTGATTATCACCCACACCGGCTTCATCCTGGATTACATCAATGCTGACCGCGGCTACATCATGCTGGACGGGAAAATCCCCTGTCAGGGCAATCCCCGGGAAATTCTCCAGCATCTCAAGCAATACGGCTACGAGGAGTGCGCCCGATGTCTGAGATAAAAACCCGCGCCATCAGGAGCAGGGAGAAGAAAGCTGCATTGGGAGCCGATCTCAACCTGGAGGAATTCTCCCGCCAGAGCGAGGACTGGGCTTACGATCCCGAGTACCGCCAATTCTCTTCTGAGGAGCGGCAGCATCTGCTCAAAGCCGGTATTGAGTTGACCGACGAGGAGCATGCCGGCACCTTCCTGCAGGCCGACGCCAAAGTGGTGCACTGCCGCGCCAGTCAGCCAGGCGTGGAGGTTTTGCCCATCACCGAGGCCATGAGCCGTTATGATTGGGTGTCTGATTACCTCTGGCGCCTGGTGGCCGTGGATGCCGATAAGTATACGGCCCGGGCGGAACTGGAGTTGGACAACGGTTACTTCACTCGAGTATTACCCGGGGTGCACCTGGACCAGCCGGTGGAGTCCTGCCTCTACCTGCGCACCAACCTCTTCGCCCAATATCTCCATAATCTGGTAATTGTCGAACCCGGAGCCCAGATGCATATCATCACCGGCTGCACCACCCATCCCGCGGTGCACTCAGGCCTCCACGTCGGGGTTTCGGAGTTCTACGTACGGGCCGGGGGGCAGCTTACCTTTACTATGATCCACACCTGGGCAGAAGACGTCCATGTGCGGCCTCGTACCGGGGTCTGGGTGGAAGAGGGCGGCATCTTCATATCCAACTATATCCTCCTCAAGCCGGTGAAGACGGTGCAAACCTACCCCACCGTGACCCTGGCCGGACCGGGGGCGGTGACGCGCCTCAATTCCATCCTCATCGCTCACCCGGGCTCCGAACTTGATATTGGCGGCCGGGTAATCCTGCAGGCCCCCAAAACCCGGGCTGAAGTCATCGCCCGCAGCCTCACCGTGGGCGGAAAATGTATCAGCCGCGGCCACCTGATCGGCCAGGCCCCTGAGATCAAAGCCCACCTGGAATGTCGCGGGCTTATCCTCTCCCCTAAGGGCATCATCTACGCCATCCCGGAACTGGAGGGCCAGGTGGCTGGGGTGGATATGTCCCACGAAGCCGCAGTAGGCAAAATCGCTGCGGAGGAAGTGGAGTACCTCATGGCCCGCGGCCTGGACGAAGACGAGGCCATTTCCACTATCGTCCGCGGGTTCCTCAAGGTTAAGATTGAAGGCTTGCCTGCCGCCTTGGAAGCGGAAATGGAACGGGCCGTCCAGGAGACCGGCAAGGGCATGTAATTGATTCCTCAAAAACAGCAGTTGCCGATAGCGCTGTTACAGCCATTGCCCCACCGGCGGCTCCCATCCACGGCAGCATGATATCGATTATCATCGCCTCGTAAGACGCAGTTTCGGCGCTAATCCACGTCCCAAGCAAATATATTAAAGCTCGTAAAGTCGGTCTAATCATGAAAGGCTTGGTCTTCCCCTTTGCCATTGATAAATGTGACCATTGTTACATTATTTTCCTTGATATTTAATTATATATAAGTAATATATATTACAGTTTCTTTATTCAGGGGAGGAGCAAAAGGAAAAGGAAACGTCAATTCATGGCTCCTGGCAGTTAAATAAGGGCCATCCGTCTAAGCTCTGTACACTTTCCAAGTGTAATTATGTTGCCGGAGGACCAACCCGATGCGCACGGTTTTAATTCTGGGTTTTGTCAGTCTGCTTACGGACATCAGCAGCGAAATGGTCTATCCGCTCCTGGCCCTTTATCTCACCACCACCCTGGGGACGACTCCTGCCATTGTCGGCACCATCGAAGGCATCGCCGAAAGCCTGGCCAGCCTTCTTAAGACCTATTCCGGCTACGTTTCCGATAGGGTGCAGAGACGCAAGCCCTTGGCTATCTTGGGTTATAGTTCGGCGACGATCGGCAGGGTCTTCCTTTATCTTTCCACTTCTTGGTCCTGGGTGTTATGGGGCCGGGTGATCGACCGGTTCGGCAAAGGAGTGCGCACCGCGCCGCGAGACGCGCTGATTGCCGAAGCTTCTGCTGACGGCCGGCTCGGTCATTCCTTCGGCCTGCACCGGGCTCTCGACACTTTCGGGGCCGTGGTGGGCATTGCCATCGCCTATTTCCTCTTCACGACCACTCATGGGCAATACACCAGGATATTTTTATATTCCATGATTCCCGGAATTATTGGGGTCCTTTTGCTTTTCAGCCTCAAGGAGAAAAAGCCCCAAATAAGGTTGGCGAAGGTTCATCCCCTGGCGGCCTGGCGAAACCTTAATCCCCGACTCAAGGCCTTTTTCCTGGTGGCTTTCCTCTTCACCCTGGGGAACTCTTCCAACCAATTCCTGCTCCTGCGCGCAAAATATCTGGGTTTTAAGACGGAAGACATCATCCTGCTTTATCTGCTCTACAACGTCGTTTATGCCTTGAGTGCTTATCCTGCGGGGAGGCTTTCCGATCACATCGGCAGAAAAACGCTTCTGGTTTGCGGATATCTTTTCTATGGCCTGGTCTATCTCGGTTTCTCCGCGGCCCACGAAACCTTGCATGTCTGGGGTCTGTTCGGCATTTACGGGCTTTACAGCGGGCTGACGGAAGGGATCGAAAAGGCCCTGGTGGCAGAGCTATGCCCCGGGGAGAGCCGGGCCACCATGCTGGGGGTGCATGCGACCCTCGTCGGCATCGGCCTGTTGCCGGCCTCGGTGGTCGGCGGGTTGCTATGGAGGATGTTCAGCCCAGAAGCCACTTTCTACTTCGGCGGCGCCGCGGGGATCTTAAGCGCCTTAGGGATGTACCTGGTCGTCCCCAAGCTGACGCCGGCCGCATGTCCTAAATGATTGACATCAATTTGGTTTGCTGTCATGGTATCCACATGAAATGGTTGTTCTTTTCTTATAGCCTCCCGGCCGAACCCTCCAAGGCCAGGGTTTACGTCTGGCGGCAGTTGCGGAAGCTGGGTGCGGTTAACTACCAATCGGTCTGGGCCATCCCCCACTCCGCCGAACGTTTGCATGAACTTAAGAAACTCATAGAGGACATCGAAAAATATAGCGGTGCCGGTCTGCTCATAGCAGGGAATATTTTGCTGAAAGGCCAGGAGGAAGGCATCATCAAGGCCTTTATCGACTCGCGCAATGAAGAATACCAAGAGATTATTGAAAAATGTGAGGACTTCTTCAAAGAGATAGAATATGAAATTGGCCGCCAGAATTTCATCTTCGCGGAAGTGGAAGAAAACGAAGAGGAACTGGACAAACTGAAGCAGTGGCTAAGAAAGGTGGAGAAAAGAGATATAATAAAGCCGCCTTTGCGAAAGACCGCGACTGAAAAGGTGAAAAAGTGCGAAAAGATATTCGAGGATTTCGCGCATAGAGTTTATGAGCATAGCCATGCAAAAAGCAAGGCAGCCAAAGAGGAGGATATCGAGGCCGAAACGGGGAAGTAATAGGCAAAGCTGTTTAGGCTGGGGGAAAGACATAACTAATACCAAGTCGCAATCAGAAGACAACAAACTGTAGGGGCGAACCTTGTGTTCGCCCAACGAGGCAGGGCGACTACAAGATTCGCCCCTACGAAAAAATATCCGCTTGATTGCGACTTGGTATAAGACTGCCGCCAAATCTCGGATATGATTAATCGAAAGGCCCTTTTAATCATCATCATCTTCTTCATCATTCCCATTATGGTCGGCGGAGTCCTCTGGTGGCTATGGAGCGCCGGCACGGCCTGGTGGCAGGAACTGACTTTCAGGGCTCCATTCCTACCATCCTATGAAGCCGGTGTTTTCCCCATCTGGGGTTGGGTCTTGCTGCTCCTGGGATTCACGATTGTTCTGGGAATCGTGTCCATCATGGGGGGCATGGGCGGGGGCATGTTATATGTCTCTATTGTCGGCAGCTTTTTCCCTTTCCACCTGGATTTTGTCCGCGGCGCCTGCTTGGTGATGGCCGTATGCGGGGCCTTGTCCGCCTGTCCCGGACTATTGCGCTTCTGCCTCACCGACCTGCGCTTGGCCTTGCCCGTTGGCTTGACGGCCTCCATAGGTTCGGTTATCGGGGCCATGATCGGCTTGGCTCTCCCGGCCCGGGTGGTCCAGACCGCGTTGGGTTTCGTCATCTTGGTGATTGCCGCGATCATGATCAAGGCCAAAAGAACGGAACACCCGGAAGTGGAAAAACCTGACGCCGTCTCCAAAGTTCTGGGGATCCAGGGCAGTTATTGCGACCTGGCCGTCAATCAGCGAATATTCTGGAATGTGCACCGCACGCCTTGGGCTCTGGCCATCTTTTTTCTGGTGGGTATCATGGCCGGGACCTTTGGCATCGGGGGCGGCGCGGCCAACGTGGCGGTTCTCAACCTGATGATGGGCGTCCCCTTGAAGGTGGCGGTGGCTACCAGCACCTTTCTCATCTCCATGACCGATACCGCTGCTGCCTGGGTCTATCTTAACAGCGGCGCGGTCTTGCCGATGATCGCCGTGCCCTCCATCATCGGCATGGTCCTGGGCAGTTGGCTGGGAGTGCACATCCTGGCCCGCACCAGACCGGCCAATGTCCGTCTCTTAGTGATCTTTTTGCTGATTTTTGCCGGAATAAGGAATATTTTAAAAGGCCTAAGCAACTGAGGATAACCATTACGGACTCATTCCCTGAATCCAGCCAAAATGATTCAGAAAAGCATCCGTGTCCAGGCCAGCCGGATGAAGCATTGGACATTTGTGAAATCCAGCTTTTCTACAGCGTGCTGTTAAGCCGGCTGGCCCAAATTGGGTTCGTCTTCCTGCTCATAACCTTTGTCCTCTATCTTTTCGGGATTCTTGGCAACTACGTGCCCAGGCACCTCCTGCCCCAATATTGGGGGCATCCCCTGCACCAGTACCTTAACTTGACCCAGGTAAAAACCGGATGGAGCTGGTTGCATGAACTGCATCATGGGGATTTTCTCAACCTGCTGCCCATAGCCTTTCTGGCGAGTATTACCATTATTTGCCTTGCCACCATAACCATCAGGTTTTTCCGCAACCGCGAACCGCTCCAGGGAATGATCGCCATCCTGGAAATAATAGTGCTGCTGATCGCGGCTTCCGGTCTCTTAAAAGCGGGAGGACATTAACATGGCGCAGCCGCCGATTTGCCCCGCCAGATTGGAGAAGCTCTTAGTTTGTACCGATGGCTCCGAGGCCAGTCAGGGAGCTATCACCGGGGCTTTAGCCCTGGCGGGATCCTGCGGCAGCAAAATCTACTTTTTGACGGTATTGGAATTTTATCCGGAGTTGGAGATTCGGGCTCCGGAAGTGGTGGCCCAGAGAGAAATCGAAGTGCGCAAGCACCTCGAGTCTTGCAAAGCCAGGGCGGAGAAATTGGGCATACCGGTGGAAACCATGGTGCGGCGCAGTGAACGCCCCTACGAGGCCATTATCGAAAAAGCAGAGGTGATCAAACCCGATATGATCATTATGGGGCGCCATGGCCGCTCCCGGTTCTTCCGTCTGTTGATGGGCAACGTCGTGGCCCGGGTCATTGGCTACAGCGCTTCCAATGTCCTGGTAATTCCTACGGAAGTCCCATTGAAATTTGAACGTATTCTTATCGCCAGCGACGGCTCCCCATACAGTTATGCGGCCTGGGATGAATCCGTGTTCATCACGAAGCGGGTGGGCGGAGAATTAATAGCCGTCTCGGTGGCCCGGGACGAAAGCAAAGTCGCCACGGCCCAGGCCATCGTCCAGAAATTAAAAAAAGAAGCGGCCTTGCAGGATCTTGATCTCCAAACCCTGGTGTACCAGGGGCGACCCTATCTGTCCATCATCGAGGCAGCCAGGGACAAGGAGGCAGACCTCATCGTTATGGGCGCCCTGGGGATGACCGAGCTGAGTGACGTTCTCATGGGCAGTGTCACCGAGCGGGTCGTAGCTTATGCCCCTTGCGCGGTCATGGTGGTCAAACGGGCCATCTAACGGGAAGATAACAGATTGCAGCCGTTTGTTTGAAAAATCGAGAGATCATTTCGTGTGGTAATAAAAAAAACAATTATCAGGGTTCTGAAAACCTTCCATAACCAGACGATACTTTCAAGTTTCCCCTTTCCATTTCTCGGGCGGCAAGATACCTGGAATTCTGAATTTATCTTATAAATAATTTCGTCCCAGCTGACATGCCCTTTGCGAATGGTTATATTCTCACCTAAACAAGTTCAGGCTCAAAATTTCATCCTGGCTCTTCTTTGCATCGTATTCTCGGGCGGCCGGTTTAAGCATTTTGCAGGAGGAACCCCTTGCAACTCCTGTCCCTTGACCAAGTTGGCCCACTTGAGATTGAAGGTCAATCCCCGGTTGTTCTTTTCGGCCTTTTCTTGCCCTGGAATCCCCTGTTGATGCCAACCGTTCATATCTCAAGATTATTTACCAGCAAGTTCAGTTCCTTCAACAAACCCTACAACCGGTTTCGGCATTCCCTGACCTGGCAGATCTTTCCATCTGCGGACTCATGAATGGAGGTGGAACATGTTGGTCATATTCAGTGACGTTCACCTTACGGATGGCACTTCTGGGACTACCATCGTGCCCCGTGCCTTTAAAAAATTCGGGAACATCTTAAACGACATTATTGGCGATCCCAAGGAAGCGAAAATCAAAGAGATCCATATCGTCCTCCTGGGAGACATCTTTGACGTCATCCGCTTCCGCCGCTGGCTCAGAGATGAGAACAAAAGCGATACTCATCCCATCCGTCCTTGGTCTGACCCTGGGGAAACAGATGGTGCCCAGAAGCCGTGGAACGTGGAGGAGTACACGAGAAATATCGTCAAGGGCATTATCGAACACTCCAATAATCAAGAGATTAAGGCTTATCTGGAGGAAAGTCAGAAAGAGTGGGCCGCCAAAGGGGTCAAGGTGGATTTCACTTACTTGATGGGCAACCATGATTGGCTCATCAACCGCTACGATCATACGCGCTCTGATATTGCCAAATTTATCGGGTTGCCTGATCCCCAATGGTACTCCAACAATCCCTTCCACGAAATCTTCCTTTTCGAAAAATACGGAGTCCTGGCCCGGCACGGAGACTACTACGACCGTATCAACCACGAAGGCAACCGCAACTCCTCTTCCCTGGGGGACGCCATTGTCATCGACCTGTTGAACCGATTTCCCGAAGAAGTGAGGCGCAAGCTGGGATTGGATGAAAAAGATAAGCTCTATGTCGCCCTAAAAGAGATTGACAATGTCCGGCCCATCCTGAACGTGCCCGCCTGGGTGCAGGGGGTCTGCAACTACTTTCCCGGTATGGAGGAGAGAATCCATCGGATTTGGAACGAAACGGTGGACCGCTTCCTGGCTCTGGATTTCGTAAAAGCTCATGGCCACTTGGGGCCGGATTTTATTGACTTTCTGGCAATGGCCCTGCGTCTCACCTCCAATTTTTCCTTCGAGCGGCTGCAAGCAATCTTGGGGACTTGGGTGGCCAAGGGGATCTATCAAAAGCTGGACGATTACCGCCGCTTCGCTTACAACGAGTGGGCCCTCAAGAAGAACCAGGCCCGCTACGTGGTTTACGGCCACACTCATAAAGCTGAGCAGATTCCCCTGGATACCGTCTCCCTGCCGGGCCCGCCGGAAGAGATGCTGGAAAAGATCTATTTCAATTCCGGCACCTGGCGTAAGGTCTTTGAGCTAACTGCCTTTGATGCGGAAAACTACGAATTCATCGGCTGGCACGTTATGACCTTCCTGGTCTTCTATCTCCCGGAGGAGAGAGAAGTCGACCGTCACTTCGAGATGTGGTCAGCGTCTCTGGGTTAAGGCTTCTGACACCCTGGGATAGGATCTTGCCGGAACATTTGCGAAGTAGTTTTGGAGGCTCTCCTGAGTAAAGGTCCAGGGTTGGAATTCCAAGAAAGTATGCCGGGTTGGACCGGCATCAGTTCAGCACTGCTTATTTCTCCCCTAAACATCTCCCCTGCGCCCGCGGAGGTTTTCAGACAAGGTCTATCTCCCCCGGCCCATGCCTCCGCCGCCCATCATCCCGCCTCCCATCTGGCTGGGATCACCTCTGCCGCCGCGACCAGCCCTCTCAGACCCTGGTCCGCCAGTATCTTCTTGTTTCCACCGCGGCAGGCCATTCTCGTCCAGTAAAATCAGCATCTGGTTTTTGGTTTTCACTCTGGCTGCGAAAAAAGCTGGATTATCCCTATGGAAGACTTTAAAGCCTTGCACCTCCAGGGTATCACCTGTCTGCAACCAGAATTTTTGTGCGGTCACATAAGACGGCGGGCCCAGGTAAACCTCGATTCTCCCTTTATCAGTCTTGAGCATTAACCCCTGGACCGCCATGCCGGGCAGGGACCGCCAGCTGCCCAACCCGTAACTTCCCAGACTCTCTATCCGGCCGCTAATTGTGGTGGCCTTGCTCATATCGAACTTTGGAGGAGCATGTCTTTTCGAGCCTCTCCCTGGGCCGGGACCTCCGCCTCCATCCATCGGTCCGCCCATACCGCCGCCTCCCATGGGACCTCCCATGCCGCCACCCGGCCCCATGCCCCCACGCTGGCCCCACACCGGCGAAACCGTGGTCAGCGCCATGGTCAGCAAGAGCCTGATTATCCACGAACTTAATAGTCTCAGCTCAGTTCTTGACATCCTGCAATCCTCCTTAGGGGTTAAGGCTATGCTTCTTTCTTGGGAGTTGCAACAAGCGATGTGCATTGCCGAAACGATCGCCCGGTAGAGACGGTCGTGTCGCTAAGGAGACTGTATGCGACGTTTTTGCAGAAAATATGGAGGTGATATGAAATGATTGTGTAGGTGGGGCCGGCTGGCAGAATAGGCCGGGGGGACGATCCCAGGAATTCCCCGGATAACCTGGGAGAGGCGATTTCTTAGGATGCCTGGGGAGGCCAAACCGCGCACCAGGCCCCTGCTTGTTCTCTATTTATCTCTCCTTCAGGGAATACTATTCCAGATATAGGTGGCATACAGGATCGGCACGTGATCCACGATAGCCTGGGGAATAAGGTTAGCAAGGCCGCTCCCCATCCTTGCCAGGGAGTCCTGGAAGGCAGAAATCCCCAACTGGATGTCCGTTGCCGCATCCTCCAGGGTATCGGCTTCCTCGTGAACATTGCCCTGGGAGTCGATATATTTCAAGGCGCCCACATGATGGTAGCGGCCGGCAGGAGGCACCTTGGTGATGATATCGTTGTTATTCACGAAGCGATAAGTCTTAACCGGGAAGCCCGTCATGAAGACCAGGTCCCCCACCCGGGGGGAGCCGTAGGTATAAAGGCCCCGAACCTTGCCATACCTTTGTGCGGCCAGGGTGGCCAAGGCTGCCCCCAGGCTGTGGCCGGTGAACCAGAAGGTGCGCTTCCCATTGTCTTTATCGCGGAGTCGAGCAAACAGGCTCTTTTTGTCCCAGACCTCATCCAAGGCATCTTTGAAGCCATGGTGCACCTTGCCCCTCTGCCCCGAAGCAACCAGGCGAATCTTCAGGTCGGCCTCGATGTCGGCGATGACATTACGAAAGTCCAGCGTCCCGGGCTTGGGGCGGACCTCGGTGCCTCTAAATGCCAGGATCAGAAAATCATCATTATTGACCAGGTAACACTGGGTGATAGCCCCGTCAAAGAACTCAACTTCATTAAAACCCGCGTCCCCAAACCTGGGGGAGGCAAACTTCTTCCCGGCGTAAGCGAGGATGGAGGCTTCTACCAGCCACCAGGCGTTGACCATATCGAAGGTGCTGGCGTGAGGCCGGAAGGGATATAGTTCTCTCCCCCTGAAAAAAGGGTAGTCCCGGTAGGGGGGCATGATTCTATCTAAGGTAATTTCTGGAAGAAATTCCCGGACGTCCCGTTTATTGGCCTCCAACATGGCGTCTCTTCCTCCAAATTAATGGCCTGGGCGCCCCCCTTCAAAAGGGCCCTGGTCAGGCTTCAGATGTTAAGGGGCTGTTTGGCCGCCAGGGAAGGGGAAATGTTGTAGTGCTTGAGGAGGGAGTAAAGGCGGGCCCGGGATAGGCCGGACACCTGGCAGGCTCCGGGAATATTGCCTTTAACCTGCTGCATCAGCTCTTGGAGATAGCGTTTCTCCGCCTCTTCCAAAGCAGTTTTGCGCACCGCCTCCAGAGGGGGAAGCTTCCCTGCCGGAACCACTTCCCCATTCCTGGCTTGGGCCGGCGCGGGCTGCCCTTGGACTGAAGCCCGGACCAGCTTGCTCCGCAGATACGCGGGCAGGTGTTGGGGAAACAAGACGGCACCCCGGTGGGCTGCCGACAAGGCCGCTTCCAGGACATTCACCAACTCCCGCACATTGCCCGGCCAGTCATAAGCAGAAAGATATTGCAGAAGTTCGGGGGAAAATCCTTTGGGGGGCAGGCCATATTGTTTGCATAACCTGGCGGTATGATGCCAGGCCAGATCAAACAGGTCGCCATTTCTATCTTTTAAGGGTGGCAAGTTGATGACCAGAGAGTGCAGGCGAAAAAAGAGAGCCCGGCGGAAGCTCCCCTGTTTCACCATCTTTTCCAGATCCCGGTTGGTGGCTGCCACCAGGCGAAAGTTGCTCTCTATCTCCCGTTGCCCGCCGATAGGCCGGAAAGAGCGCTCCTGGAGCACTCGCAGGAAGGCCTTCTGCATACTCTCCGGCAGTTCTCCCACTTCATCCAGAAACAGGGTGCCGCCATGGGCCTGGGCGATTAACCCGCTGCTGGCCTTATCCGCGCCGGTAAAAGCTCCTTTTTCGTAGCCAAAAAGGGCGCTCTCCACCAGATTCGCGGGCAGCGCCGCGCAATCCACCACGACGAAATTCTTCCCCCCCCTGGCACTATTGAGGTGGATCGCCCGGGCGAAAAGTTCCTTGCCGGTGCCGGTGGCGCCGGAGATGAGCACGTTAATATCGCTGGTCGCAGCTTGAGCCAGCAAGTCAATGCAGTCTCGCAGGGCCGGACTGGTGCCCACAATGCCTGCCGTTTTCAGAGCCACCGGGCGCGCTTGCGCCTGTTTCTCCTGCCGGTATTGCAAAGCCCTGGTGAGGGGCAAAGCCATCTGGCTGATGCTGGACGTTTTCTCGATATAGTCCCAGGCGCCTTGATTAATGGCTAAATCAGCGCCATCCGGATTGCCGGAGCCGGTAATAATAATGATCTCCGGCGCTCCTCTCAGGTCACGCAAAGCGGGAATCGCTTCCAAGCCATTGCCGTCCGGCAGCCCCACGTCGAGAAAGATTACATCGAAATTTCGCAGTGCGGCCTGCTGCAATCCCTCCGTCAGGGTATGGGCGCAGGTGGCCTCATGGCCCTGGCTCTCCACCAAGGCGCAGAGCATCTGGCACATCATCTCTTCATCGTCGATGATTAACACCTGGGCCATAACAGCCTGCCAAGAGTCGCAAGAGTAGTTGAGGAGAGGAGCTGACCGCCCGCTTTCTTGGAAAAACAAATTCAGAGAATGATTTCAGACTGCAAGATAGAGGCCCCCTGCATTTCTTCTAAATTTTTAAATTATTCGACTATTGTGGTATTTTTCTTTAATACTTTCTTAATACTCTCGCCGATTTGGCGGAGATTGAAGGGCTTGATCACTACCTCCCCAACGCCCGCGGCCTTGGCTTTCTCAGGAGTAACAATTTCGCTAAACCCGGTGCACAAAATGATGGGAAGATCCGGCCGCAGGCGGGAACAGGCCGCAGCCAGCTCCAATCCCGTCAGGCCGGGCATAGTCTGGTCGCAGATGAGGAGATCGAAGCTGTCAGAGTCGGCCTTAAAAACATCCAAGGCTGTTTGGCTGTTGGCATAAGCTGCGACCTTATACCCCAAACCTGACAGCATCTGCTTGCCAGCCTGGAAGAAATCAGTATCGTCATCCACAAAGAGAACGCGTCCCTCCCCCTTAGTTAACGGCGCCAAAATTTCCGGTGCTGCCTCCACCGGTTCCATCTCTACCATGGGCAGCAACAGCCAAAAGGTTGTCCCCTGTCCCGGCTGGCTGGTGACCTTGATGCTCCCGGCCATGCTTTTAACAATCCCGTAGACCACCGCCAGCCCCATACCGGTGCCTTTCCATGGCTCTTTGGTGGTAAAAAATGGTTCGAAGATGCGCCCCAGAATCTCCGGTTCTATGCCGTGGCCGGTGTCGCTGACCTTCAACTCCAGGTAAGGCCCCGGGGGCGTTGCCTCGTAAAGGGAGACGTCTTCCGGGGATATATCCACCGTCTTCAAATCTATTTCCAGGATACCCCCCTGGTCTTCCATGGCATGGGCGGCGTTAGTGGCCAGGTTCAACAAAATCTGGTGGATCTGGGTGGGATCGGCCTCCACCATGGCTCTGCCGCCATACAAGTGGGTCTGGATCTCAATAGTGGTGGGCAAAGAAGCCCTTAAGAATTTCAGGGTCTCTTTAATGATCGGGGTCAGGGAGAGGGGTTGGCGGGCCGCTTTCTCCTGGCGGCTGAAGCTTAAAATCTGTTTCACCAGGCTCCGGGCCCGGTCCCCGGCCTTGAGGAGGTTTCCCAGGTAGCCCCCTCCTTCACTCTCTTCCGGGAGGCCCATTTGGGCCAGTTCCGCAAACCCCAGCATGGCCCCGAGGATGTTATTGAAGTCATGGGCGATGCCGCCGGCCAGGGTGCCCAGGGCCTCCATCTTTTGGGCCTGCGCCAACTGGGCTTCCAGTACCTTCTGAGTGCGTTCCGCCTCTTTGCGCTCCGTTATATCCCGCACAAAAACGAGGCCGCCGTTTTTCCCCTGGTATCGGAAGGGCACCACTGACACCTCAACGTCAATGGGAGTGCCGCCCAGCTTGAGGATTTTCTGCTCCAGGCAGGGTAAAGCTTGCCTTGCTTCATTCACCAGGCGCATTCTTTCCTTAACCAGCTCACGGAAGTCGGGATGGATGCTTGCTAACACCGGTCGCCCCAGCAGTTGCTCTTTGGTGGAGGCCCCAAATAACCGGAGGGCCTCTTTATTCAAATAGGCAAATTCGTTTTCCGTGCGGATGAAAATGGCGTCCGGGGCGTTCTCCACCAGGAGGCGGAATTTTTCCTCGCTGGCCTTGAGCGCTTCTTGGGCGCGGTACTCCCGTTCTTCCAGGTCCAGGTTGTAAAGGGCCAGGGAGAGGTCAGCCGCCAGTTCCTGAAACAAAGACAGCTCTTCCGCATCCCGGGAAAGATTGACCGGCAGGAGCACGCCCAGCACGCCATAGCTATAATTCTTATGGGCCAGGGGAATCGTCAGCACCCCTCTATCCTGATAATTTTCCCACAAGAAACAGCCGGAATCGGGGGACAGGTCATCAATCACCACCAGGTCTTTGCTCTTCAAAGCCCGGCAGGCGCACCGGGGCATCTCCCCCTGCTGCAGCAATTGGCGCAGGCGGGCGCTATCACTTTCGTCCCCGGCAACGGCAAAGTCCGCCGTTTTTTCGCCATTCTTCAAGAGAACTATCCAGGCGGTAAAGTAGCCTCTCCCTTCGGTGAGCAGTTGGCAAGCCCTCTGGATCAGGCGGCCCCGGTCTTTTTCCTGGGTAATGAGCTGATTGACGTTACGGATAGCCCGCAATACCTCGGTTAAATGTTGCAGATACTTACCTGATCATGTCAAATTTTTTTACACCTATAATATCCAATAATTATTTAAAATAAAAGGCCGCAATATTAAATAATTCGAATGGCCTCAAGGCCTAAACCGGGATTGATAACCGTATTCTGCAGCCAGGAGGTTCCCTATTAACCTAGCCTTCATCCCAACCTGCCCCGTGGCTTCTTAAAGGTCCGATAAAACCCCATCAGGTCCGGATAATCATGACAGCAATTTTTGTCTTGTCTGCTAAGACAAAATCTTTTCATTCAAGATTGAATCCAATTTCATAAGACAGAATTTTTCTTCTTTTTCTGCATATTTTTTACCATATCTCTCCTCACCTTTCGTTATCTATCTAATATATCAATCAAATAGTTACATTTTATATATTTTTCATTGATTTCCTCCTCCGGCACGCATCTGGCATTTCGGCAGATGCAGCAAGTTCATTCTTTAAGCCTTAAAAGAGAAAAGAAATTATGCCCTTTAGAAAGCTGCTCTTATATGCCCCACTGGCGCATAGAGCCAGCGACCTTTTGGAGGAGGCGGTGGCCGCAGTAATTCCGGAACAGTTAACCGAGAGGCTGCACACCGCGGAGAGTTTGGCGGAAAGGCTGAGAAGCCCCCTTAATGGTCTGGAGGTAGCGATCCTTTTAGCCACTACTCGGGAAGAACTGCAGGCACTGCAATCATTCGACCAAATGCTGGAGAGGCTGCGGGTCATCTTGATCCTTCCGGACGCCGACCCCCAAAGCATTGCCCAAGCCCACAAATTGCGGCCCCGCTACCTGACCAATATCCAAAACGATTTCCGGAATGTGGCCGCAGTGTTGCGAAGAATTATGGGATATCCGCCCCAGAACCCCGGTTCTCTGCTCCCCCGCCATTTAATGGAGAGGGTTTAACGGGATGACCATGCCAACTAACGGTCACTTGCAAAGCATCATCACCAAGGTATTCGGACGGTACCGGACGCCGCGGGTGCTGACTGCCGGGGCGCAGCAGATCCAGGAACTGAGCCGGGAGTTGCAGCGGCTTAATGCCGGGACCGAAGAGGAATTTCTAACTACTGGAGGTTACTTACAGGATTTTTCCGGCCGGGCCCGAGAGATTTCAGAGGCCTCCGCGGCCACGGCCGGGATCATCGGCGGCGCCGAGTTGAATCAGGCCATCTCGCAGTTAGGGCAGATTTTCCAGCAGACCAAAGTGTTGGCCGCAGAATGCGAGATGGGCACCGAGGTCCTCAGCGAAATTCTCCGCACCCTGGACCTGATTCAATCCGCCATAACTGGATTCCAAAAAATAGTCAAGAAGTTAACCATCCTGGGCACTTTTATCAGGGTGGAGAGTGCGCGTTTACTTAAAATGGGCGCGGATTTCTCCACTCTGGCCACCGCAATTAGTCAGCTCGGTAAAGATATAGAAGAAAAATGCTCTAATATCTTCACCAAATCACACTCACTTTCAGTTTCATTAAGCGATAGTCTGGCTAATATGTTCAATATTAAAGCAAATCAAAGAGATCAGATGCTCTTAGTCATCGATAAAACTATGCTTAGCATCAATTCTTTGACGGAAAAACAGTATTTATCGGCAGATACTACCACACATATTTCTAATAGTTACCAAAATATCTCAAGAAAAATATCTGAAATAGTTATGTCTTTACAGTTCCACGACATAACTAGACAGCAAATTGAGCATGTGGAACAGGCATTACAGAATATTTTAGTTTTAATACAAGAGAGAGCCCAGAAAAACGGTCAACAGCGGCAGGCCCTAATGTTGGCCAAGGATATTTGCCAGATTCAAGAGGCGCAACTGGTCATTGCCCGGGACAAATTGACCCAGGCGGTGCGGGCCATCATCGACAACCTGAAAAGCATAGCCCGGGACATCCTGGCCATCTCCCAACAGGTCCAGGAATTAGCGGGCGACGCCAATCGCCAGGGAAACTCATTTTTAGTGGAGCTGGAGGAGTATTTGGCCGCGGTGACTGCGGGTTTGAATCTCTATGGCGCGGCCCGGCAGGATTTAGGGGAATTGATGGCCGCGGTGGTCCCGGCCATCGGCGATATGGCCAGATTTTTACTGGATATCGAAAGAATAGAGATCGCCATTGAACGCATTGCCCTCAACGCCTGCATTAAAGCGGCGCATTTGGGGGAGGAGGGAGACGTTCTGGGGGTATTGGCTGAGGCCACTCAAAGTCTGGTGGGAGAAACCAGACAACAGACCCAGGCTGTGGCGGCCAGTCTCAGGTCCATAAAAGCCGCGGCCCAGCAATTGTCTGCGGGTCAAGGCGCGGCAGGGGCGCCCGCGGAGATCGACGTGGACGCGTTGGTTCTGAATCTGGGAGAAGTATTGCAAGCCCTGAGCAGCCTTAATGAAAACGTCATCTTAAACTTAACCCTGATGGACCAGAAGGGGAAAAGCCTTGCCGCAGATCTTACCAAGGCCGGTGAAGAAATCACGGTGGGCGACTACGCGGGGGAAGCGATCGACCAGGTCATTGCCGGCATCCGGGAATTAGGAGGCCGATTCCGGGGGCTCCTCCCGGAGAAGTACCGATTGACGCCCTTGAGCAATGAGGAATTAGCCGGACTGAAAGCCCAATATACCATGATGGACGAACGCCTGGTGCATGACCGCACCCTCATTTCTCCTCCCCCCGCGGCAATTAAAGGAATGGTGGTCGCAGGGCATGATGCCGGGCAAACAACAGTTGCCACTGAAATAAAAGACGATGGCGATCTAGGCGACAATGTGGAGTTATTCTAAAAGTCATAGGTGTGCTGATGAAGGGTAAGAAAAAAGCATTAACAGAACCCCAGATCATAAAGTTTGCTGGTGACCTTACCATAGAAAATTCCCAGGAACTGCACAAGATCTTACTGACTGCCTTGAATAACGCTAACCAGTTATTGGTGACTTTTGAAGGGGTAACGGCAGCGGACCTGTCTTTTATGCAATTGCTCTGTTCCGCCCACCGCACCGCGGTCAGAACGGACAAACATCTGGAGTTGGCCAGCCCGCGCCCGGGCGTCTTGAAAGCCGCGGTGCAGGAGCTGGGGTTTATCCGGGACAAGGGTTGTGTCCTCGATACTCAGGCAAGCTGCATCTGGAAGGAAGGGTGGGAGTGATGGGTAAAGTGATCATGGCGGTGGATGATTCCGCCAGTGTGCGGCAGATGGTGAGTTTCACTCTGCAAACCGCGGGCTATGAAGTGATTACTGCGGTGGATGGCCGGGATGCCTTGGGGAAGCTCAACGGGCGGGGGATTAACATGGTGATCACCGACCTGAATATGCCCAATCTGGACGGTATCGGTTTGATCCGGCAACTGCGGGGCGAAGCCAGGTACAAGTTTATCCCCATCATCATGCTCACCACCGAATCGCAGGTGGAGAAGAAACAGGCAGGTAAAGCCGCAGGGGCTACCGGTTGGATTGTCAAACCCTTTCAACCGGAGCAATTGGTGGCGGTGGTGAAGAAGGTTCTGGGATGAAAGATAAACACCGGGAAGCCTATCGGGAAGAGGCCTACGAACTCCTGGCGGAGCTGGAGGAGTCCTTGCTGGCGCTGGAGCAGGATCCCGAAGATGAGGAGCTGATCGGCCGGGTCTTCCGGGCCCTGCATACCATCAAGGGCTCCGGCGCCATGTTCGGCTTTGAGGACATCGTCGCTTTCACCCATGAGGTGGAAACCGTCTTTGACCAGGTACGCAATGGCCAGGTGCCGGTTACCAAGGCCCTGGTGGACTTGAGCCTGGCGGCCCGGGATGAAATCCGGGCCATGCTGGATGGTGGCGCCCCGGAAGATTCCCTGAAAAAGCAAGAAATTATGGCGGCCTTCAGGGGCCTAATCCCGGAGGCCGAAATGACCGCCGGCCCCGGCCCGGACCCGTCCCCTGCCGGAGAAGAAACCCTTGGGGCGGGTACGCCGGTCACCTATAGAATCCGCTTCCGCCCTGCGGCCGACATTTTCCTCACCGGCACCAACCCCCTGAGCCTGTTGCATGAGTTGCGGCAACTGGGGGAATTTAACGTGGTCGCCCAGACCGAGGCCATCCCGTTTCTGACGGATATTAATCCGGAACATTGCTACACCGCCTGGGATATTTTTCTCACCACCTCCCGGGGTCTCGACGCCATTGCCGATGTCTTTATCTTTGTGGCGGACGATAGCGGGCTGGATATTCAAGTCATCGACGACGGCTCGGGAAGCGCGGAGGACTATAAAAAACTGGGCGAAATTCTGGTGGCCCGGGGCGATCTGGATGAGAGCAGTCTCAAGCGGTATCTGGCCCAGGGCCCGTTGATCGGGGAAGCCCTGCTCCAGGAGGGATTGGTAAGCTGCGATAAGGTCCAATCAGCCCTGGTGGAACAACGCCATGTGCGGACAGTGCAACGGAAAAAGCAAGAGGCCGAGGGAGCCGCGAGCCTCCGGGTGCCAGCGGCCAAGCTGGACAAGCTGGTGGATTTGGTGGGGGAATTAGTCACCGTCCAGGCCCGTCTCAGCCAGACCGCCATCGATTGCAACGACCCCCATCTGACCTCCATCGCCGAAGAAGTGGAGCGGCTGACCTGCGACCTGCGGGACAATGCCTTGAATATGCGCATGCTGCCCATCGGCACGATTTTCAGCAAATTCCAGCGCCTGGTGCGGGACCTGTCCGCAGAGCTGGGGCGGAAGGTCGATCTGATTACCGAGGGAGCGGAAACGGAACTGGACAAGACCGTGCTGGAACGCTTGAACGACCCCCTGGTGCACCTGCTCCGCAATAGTATCGATCACGGCATCGAACCGCCGGAGGTCAGGTTGCAGGCAGGCAAGCCCGGCCACGGCAAGATTCGTTTAACCGCCCGTCATGCCGGGGCGCAGGTGATCATCCAGGTGCAAGACGATGGCGGCGGCCTGGACCATGAAACCATCAAGGCGAAGGCGGTGCAAATGGGCTGGCTGACGCCGGAGACGGAAATCTCCGACAAGGAGCTGTTCAACTTTATTATGTCCCCCGGCTTTTCCACTGCCAAAGAGATCACCAGTGTCTCGGGCCGGGGCGTGGGCATGGATGTGGTGAAAAAAGCCATCGAGGCCTTACAGGGCTCCATCGAGATCGACAGCCAGCCGGGAGTGGGGACCGCCATCACCATCAAGTTGCCCCTGACCCTGGCGATTATTGAAGGGCTGCTGGTGACCATCGATCACGACTTTTTTGTCGTGCCCCTCTCGGTGGTGACGGAATGTGTGGAACTGACCCGGGAGGACGTGGCCCGGGCCCATGGCCACAAAATTGCCAAGGTCAGGGATGAAATCGTGCCTTACGTCCATCTGCGGGAGCGCTTTGACATCGAGGGGCGCCCCCCCGCCATTGAACAGATAGTCATCACGGAGATGAACGGCAATAAGGTCGGCCTGGTGGTGGATCAGGTCATCGGCGAACAGCAAACGGTGATCAAATCTCTGGGCCGGGTCTACCGCAGCGCGGCGGGCATCTCCGGGGCGACGCTCCTGGGTGACGGCACGGTGGCTCTCATTCTGGACGCCCTGCAACTGGTCCAGGGGCAGCAGGCCGGGGAACTGATTAATTGACCGAGGCGATATGGCCTTCACCTATTTCTTCAGAGACAGCCACACCCTGGAATTGACAGTCCAGCATATGGCTCCAGAGGCTATGGGCCGCAGCAGAATCCGCATCTGGGATGCGGGCGGCGCCATGAGCCCTGAGCCCTATACCCTGGCGATTTTATGTAAAGTATCGCATCTTTTTCAGCAAGTAGTTAGCGATGCAAAATTATTTAAGAAGATTAACGACCACCAATGTAATTGATGTATGTAAATATCATGGAGCGAAACCATAATGTCTAAAAAAGCTGTTAACATTACTTTATAGCTTTTATACTACATATTTCTTCAATATGGTTTTCGTTCCTTAATATATGGTTAAAGTTATTGGGATAAGAAATATATAGTTTCTTTCTCAATAGAATTAAGCGCAATTAATCACTGTATAAGAGAGGTGAATAAAAATGAAATGGTTTTATAATTTGAAAATTGGCTCGAAACTTATTGTGTCATTTTTATTGCTTAGCGCTATCACTGCCATTGTCGGCTTCCTCGGCATATTCAACATGGCCAAGATCAATGAGATGCTGGATATCCTTTACCAAAGGGAAACCATGGGCATTACGTTTATCAAAAATGCCGATCTACGCCTGATGGATTTTGACCGGTGTGAAAAAGATTTTCTCATGGCGACATCGGAGGCAGACCGGGAAAAGTTCCAAAAAAGAATGAATGACCATGAAAAAGCTATGCAGGAGGACATCGCCAAAGCCAGGCCTTTGTTTGTAGGCAAACGAGGAAAAGAGCTTTTCGGCAAGGTCGAAAAAGTGTGGGAAGAGTACAAGGCGATAAATAAACAAATGATTGAGATGGCCAAGAAAGAAGGTCTGGCCAAAGAAAAGGACTCAACCACTCTATCCCAGGTCAAGGGGAGAGAGAAATTGCATGCGGTGGAGGCGGTATTTAATGAACTGACTCAAAATAAAGAAGATAACTGCAAAAAAGTTTATGAAGAAAGCAGTGCTTTGTATGCCCAGAGTCGCTTAACCATGTTCGTGGTTGTAGGCGTAGGAGTTTTGATTGGTTTGGCCCTGGGATTTTTTATAGCCCGGATGATTAGCAAGCCGGTTCAAAACTTGGCCGCAGCCGCGGATAAATTGGCAGCAGGGGATATAAACGTCAAAATCGAAGCTGATACCAAGGATGAGATTGGTAGGCTGGCCCAATCATTCGATTCTATGATGAAGATAATCAAGAACTTACTCGTTGAAACCGAGAGTTTAACTAAAGCAACTCTGGATGGCAAATTGGATTCCCGGGGTAATGCCGCGGAATATCAGGGTGCCTGGAGCGATCTGGTTAACAGCATCAATAAACTAATTGATGCCTTTGTGGGCCCTATCAATGTCAGTGCGGAATATATTGATCGGATCAGCAAAGGCGATATCCCTGAAAAGATTACGGATAACTACAAAGGAGACTTCAACGAGATCAAAAACAACCTAAATATGCTGATTGAAGCCATGAATGAGGTGACCCAAGTCGCAGCCGAACTGGCGGAAGGCAACCTGACCATCAAGGTGGTGGAGAGGTCCGGGGAGGACAAGTTAATGCAGGCCCTGGCGAAAATGGTCTCCGGCCTGTCCGAAGTGGTGGCCAACATTCAGACCGCGGCCCGTCACGTCACGGCCGGCAGCCAGGAAATGAGTTCCAGTTCCCAGCAGCTCTCCCAGGGAGCCACGGAGCAATCGGCATCCGTGGAAGAGGTGTCCTCGTCCATGGAGCAGATGGCCGCGAACATCAAACAGAACTCCGACAACGCCCAGCAGACCGAAAAGATCGCGCTCAAGGCCGCGGAAGACGCCAAAGAGGGAGGCAACGCGGTGATGGAAACCGTCGCCGCCATGAAAGAGATCGCCGGCAAGATCTCCATTATTGAGGAGATCGCCCGCCAGACCAATCTGCTGGCCCTGAACGCCGCCATTGAAGCGGCCCGGGCCGGGGAGCACGGCAAGGGGTTCGCGGTGGTGGCCTCCGAAGTGCGCAAGCTGGCAGAACGTAGCCAGATGGCCGCGGGGGAGATCAACAAACTCTCGGCCTCCAGTGTGGAAGTGGCGGAAAAGGCCGGAGAGATGCTAGGCCGGATCGTCCCCGATATCCAAAAGACTGCCGATCTGGTGCAGGAGATCAACGCGGCCAGCAACGAACAAAGGTCCGGGGCGAACCAGATCAATAAAGCCATCCAGCAGTTGGACCAGGTCATCCAGCAGAATGCCGCGGCCTCAGAGGAGATGGCCTCCATCTCCGAGGAACTCCTGAGCCAGGCCGAGCAACTGCAGGGCACCATCGCCTTTTTCAAGATCGCGGACAATGGCGGCTCCTTGCTGAAACAGGTTTTTGCCCCGGGTCAGAAAGATGAAGTCCACCTCCCGAAGCTGGCAAACCCAGCCCCCCGGGGCAAAAAGCCGGAAAAAGGGAAAAAGCTCAAGGCCCTGGGCCACCCGGACGACCCCTCCAAGAATGGGGAGAAGGTGACAGGCATCGCCCTGGATCTGATTGGTAGATCCAGCAAGGGTGACGGCGAAGATCATGAATTTGAAAGATATTAGGAGGAAAGACTGATGAGTGTCGCCTCTATTACGGAAACCGGGCAATACTTGACCTTCAAGCTGGACGAGGAAGTCTTTGCCCTGGATATCTCCAAGGTCAGGGAAGTGTTGGATTTCACCAAGGTCACCAAAGTGCCCCAAACTCCGGAATTCATGCTGGGGGTCATCAACCTCCGGGGCAGCGTCATGCCGGTGGTGGACATGCGTCTCAAATTCGGATTGAGCAAAACCGAACCCACGGTGAACACCTGTATCATCATCGTGGAAATCGAACTGGACGGCGAGATCACCATGCTGGGGGCCTTGGTGGATTCGGTGCAGGAGGTGATGGAACTGGACCCCGACCAGATTGAGCCGCCCCCCCGGATCGGCACCCGGTTAAATACCAAGTTTATTAAAGGCATGGGGAAACATGGCGAAGGCTTTCTCATCATCATTGACATCGATAAGGTCTTCTCCATGGATGAACTGGCCATGGCCCAGGAAATCGGCGGGGAGCAACTCCCCCTGGCAGAAACCGGGTGAGACTGCCGCAGCTTCCCCAACTGCCATAGTGATCAACCCCAGCAGCCGGGAGAAAAGCCGCCGGGTTGCAGCTTTTCTCCCGGCACCTGGGGGCCGGCAATCTCTGAAAATAAATAGGGTTCTCCATGTCCAACACTTATCTTCCGGCGGCCAAGACCAACAATATCCATAATGCGGTGATGTCTACGGCGGATTTCCACCGCCTAAGCGGTTTGATCAGCGGCCTGTGCGGCATCAAATTGCCTCCCGCCAAAAAGACCATGCTGGAGGGACGGTTGCGCAAACGTCTGCGCTTTTTGGGGATGGACAACTTCGCAGACTACTGCGACTATCTGTTCAGTCAGGGAGGGTTGGATGACGAATGCCTCCATATGCTGGATGTGGTCACCACCAACAAGACCGATTTTTTCCGGGAGCCCCAGCATTTTAACTATCTCACCCAAAAAGCGCTGCCGGAGTTGACCCAGGAGCTGGGTTTGGGGCGCGGGCCTAACCGATTGCGGACTTGGAGTGCGGGTTGCTCCACCGGTGAAGAACCTTACACCCTGGCCATGTTTCTCAGCGAGTTCTTCTCCAATAATCCCGGCTGGCATTTTTCTATTTTGGCCACGGATATTTCCCTCAGGGCTTTGGATACGGCCCGGCGGGCCATCTATGCCCATGAGAGCATAGAGCCGGTGCCCCTGCCCTGGCGTAAAAAATTTCTCCTGCGCAGTAAAGGGAAGGACCAAGGGTTGGTGCGCCTGGCCCCGGAGATACGAGAGCTGGTGACCTTTCGCTACCTCAATTTGATGGAGGATAATTACGGCCTCAGGGAGCCCCAGGCCGTAATTTTCTGCCGGAATGTGCTGATTTATTTTGAAAAACCTAGACAATTGCTGGTGCTGCAGCGTCTCTGCCAGTATTTGCTTCAGGGGGGATATTTGTTCATCGGCCATTCGGAAACCCTGCACGGCCTGGACCTGCCGCTGGAGCAGAGAGCGCCTACAATCTACCGGAAAATTTGATGCACCCGCTACAGACGAACTTACCCATAATTTATTTAAAACCCGGAGAAATATATCTGGGGGAGCAGCCGACGGTAGTGACGACCATCCTGGGTTCCTGCGTGTCCTTGATATTCTTCAACCAGCTGCACCGGCTGGGGGCCATCTGCCATGCAGTGCTCCCGGAGGATGTGCATCAGGAAGGAAGCTTCAGGTTCGTCGATCACTCCTTTTATTGGATGCTGGAGCAATTTCAGTCCCAGGGTATCGCCTTGCAGCAGATCCAGGTCAAGCTCTTTGGCGGCGCCGATGTCTTGGAATGTTACCAGGGCCGCTGCCAGACCGTAACCGTGGGGCAGCAGAATATTCAGCGGGCCCTGAAAATGCTTGAGGCCCACGGGCTCCAGGTCCAGGCCTCTGATCTGGGAGGCTCCGTGGGCCGGAAAATCTTTTTTTTTACCCACACCGGCGAAGTGCTGCTCAAACAGGTGCAAAAGGTATGTTGGCTGGATCCTGATCCCCGGAGACGTTAATCGTACTGAAAGCCATTGCAAAACCGCTCTTTCTGTCATCCTGAACGCAGTGAAGGATCTCAACGCCTTGGAAATACGAGATTCTTGCGGCGCTCAGAATGACAATTCAGGGTTATTTGAGGTTTTTTAATGGCTTCTAACCCTGCCTTAGGAAATTGGGATGATCCGCAAAATCAAGGTACTCATCGTCGATGACTCGGCCCTGGTTAGACAGACATTAGCCGAGATTTTCTCCGCCGACCCAAGCATCGAAGTAATGGACACCGCGGCTGACCCCTTTATTGCCGCAGAAAAACTGCGCCGCCGCGTGCCCGACGTCATCACCTTGGATATTGAGATGCCCCGCATGGACGGCCTCACTTTCTTACAGAAACTCATGAGCCAGCATCCTTTGCCGGTAGTCATCTGCTCCAGCCTGGCGGAAAACCAATCGGAAACCACGCTGAAAGCCTTGGAATACGGGGCGGTGGAGGTGATCCAAAAACCCCGCCTGGGCACCAAGAAATTCCTGGAAGAATCCAGGGTCAGGATCTGTGATGCCGTCAAGGCCGCATCCATGGCCAAACTCAAGCGTCTCCAAGAACCCAGAAAGATTGAGCCTAAATTTTCTGCGGATGCCGTCCTGGGCAAGCCCACCAATAACGCCATGATCCAAACTACCGAAAAGGTGGTGGCCGTGGGGGCGTCCACCGGCGGCACCGAAGCTATCCGCTGCTTCCTGGAGGCATTTCCCGCGGATGCCCCGGGAATAGTCATCGTCCAGCACATGCCGGAGCATTTCACCGCCGCGTTCGCCCGGAGGCTGGACGGACTCTGCCGCGTCTCCGTCAAAGAGGCCGAAAACAATGACACCGTGATCCGCGGCCGCGCCCTGATTGCCCCGGGCAATCATCATCTGCTCCTGAAGCGCAGCGGCGCCCGCTACTATGTGGAGGTCAAAGATGGCCCCCTGGTCTGCCGCCACCGGCCGTCGGTGGACGTGCTATTCCGCGCGGCCGCGCGCTATGCCGGCAAAAATGCCGTGGGCGTGATTATGACCGGTATGGGAGATGACGGCGCCAAGGGCATGCGGGAGATGCAAGACGCGGGCGCCCTGACTATTGCCCAGGATGAAAAATCCTGCGTGGTCTTTGGCATGCCCCAGGAGGCCATCAAAAAAGGAGGGGTGGCCAAGGTTTTGCCCCTGGATGAGATTGCCCAAGAAGTAATCAAGAGTTGTTATCAGTGAAGTAGTTTTTATGTCCCGCTGCCGGTCTCTAAGTACTTGCAGACCCGGGCCGGAGAGTTTAAACTACTGCCGCGAGGGAGTTGCAGCCAGGCTCCCTTAAGCCCTGCGGAGAGATGACCGAGAGGCCGAAGGTGCTCGCCTGCTAAGCGAGTGTGGGGGGAAACTTCCACCGAGGGTTCGAATCCCTCTCTCTCCGCCAGTTTTTTGCAGACCCGCCAGGGAAGGCGGCCCGGTCCGGGCTGCCATTCATCTCTGCCTAGTTACCTATTGTCGATAGAGGATCAGCGTGGTGAATGTGGGGAGCATAGAGCTCGGACCGATTTTGGCCCTGATGGGCATGGTGGTCCTGATGTTAACCGGCATCCGCCGCCAGCAGGCCCGGAAAGCCGGGAAGGCCTCCACCCCCGGTTTTTTCCGGGAGCAGCGCTTGATGCACGCAGCCGCTTATGGTCTCATCATCGTGGGGCTCATGCTCATGTGGGGGAAAAAATAAACGGCCCGGGCTTCCGGAGAAACCCAGGCCTTCTTGGAGGGGTCATGAAACTTGTAATAGTAATCGGCACCCCTGGGAATAGCATTAATCTTTATTAATGATTCATTAAATCTTTTTTGCCTCCCCCCGGAGAAACGGCTACTCTCCCTTGGCATCAACCGGCCAGGGTCCCTCATTGCTGCCTGGCATCCAAGACCCGGCGGATCGCCCGCCCTAATTCCCCGGCACTCACCGGCTTCAGCAAATAATCCTTGATCCCCAATTTTTGGGCGTGTTCCACGGATATCGCCTTCCTGATGGCCGTATACAAGATAATGGGCATATCCGGGCACAACCGGCTTAATTCCTGGGCCAGTTCGATGCCGTTCATTTGCGGCATAATAAAATCGGTAATCACCAGGTCAAATTTCTTGGGTTGCCGCCGCACCATTTCCAAAGCTTCCCGGCTGGAGGTGTGGCCGGTAACCCGGTAGCCCAGGTTTTCCAGGACTTCCTGGCCGTTTTGGACCATCCTCTTCTCATCATCAATAATGAGGATGTGTTCCCGGGGCTTACGGAAAAAAGCAGTTTTGGCCTTTTTGCCGCTAATCCGCAAATGCTGCTCTGTGGCCTTGGCAGTAGAGGTCCCAAAGGAACGCTCCGCAGTCACGTCAGCCCTCCATCGGTTTAGCCGTCCCTGGATATTAGGCCCGGGTGATAGCCCTGCCTTCGTCTCTGGCAGGGCTCTTTTACCTGGCCGAACGCAAAGAGTGGAAATTATGGCGGGGTTCTGATTCTGGAATTGCATCTTAATTCCGGAAAGCATCCCGGTCAAAGGGAGTGAAGCCAGATTGAGATTACTTCTTTTTTCACCGGCAGCCGCCCAACACTCCTCTGCGTTAGAGCTGGCTTGAATTTTCAGGCAATAGCAATAATTAAACGATATCAGGATGATAACCTTAAATAAGCCCTAATTGGGGCAATTCCAGAAACTCGCGGTTTCGCGCGTCAATCTTTATTTTTCTGGCATTTCCAGCGATTTTCATAGGGGTCAAAGAATTGAGAAAGCAAAAATGGCTAAGCCCCGGAAGTTTAAAAGAAATTTATTTTAAAAAAAATAATCTGGGAAAATCTGCTGAAAAGCCCCTGGGACAAAAGCCAAGGAGTCGAGGGCATTAAAGAAGCCGGATAACGGCCAATAAAGTCTTTTGGGTCTGGACATTTGGTCAGAAAGCTTTAATCTATGGTGAAAAAATAACTCCTGAAAATGCCGGGGTCGCTTGTTTATGCGCCATCGTGCCGCCATTTGCCTGTTGCTTTTCTTCTGCTGGGGAACCGGCATTGCTTCCGCCGCCCCCCCGCCCCTGACCCTGGGAGAAGCCATGCTTCTGGCCCTGAAGCATAACCCGGGGCTCCAGGCCGCAGGCATGTCGGTGGAAACCGCAGAAGCCGATATGGCCAAGGCCCGGGCCCGTTTCCTGCCCCAGGTCAACTTCGGCGAAGGCTACACCTTTTCCGACAGTCCCACCCAGGTGTTCATGAGCAAGCTGAACCAGCGGGTTTTTACCCAGCAAGATTTTCTCTTAAATAATCTGAATAATCCCAATGCGTTCGGCAATTTCCGCACCGGGCTGTCCGCCGTACAGCCGCTTTTTCAAGCCGGTGAGGCCTATCTCGGGTATCAGCAGGCCCGCCTGGGCCGGGAGATGGCCGCGGCTTATGTCCTCAGCAGCCGCCAACAGGTGCTCTTCCAGGTGACCCAGGCCTACTTCGGCCTGCAATTGGCCCGGGAGAATCTGCGGGTGACCCGGCAGGCCAAGGAGACCGCGGCCAGGCACTTGCAGATCGCCCAGGCCCGCTACCGGGACGGCTCGGTGGTCAAGGCCGACGTCCTCTCCGCCGAAGTGCACCTGGCCCGCCTGACCCAGGAAGAATTGACCGCGGCCAGCCAGGTGCAAATCGCCCAAAGCGCCCTGGGCACGGTCATGGGCCGCCCCGGCGAGGGGAACCGGGATCTGGCCCCCGCGCCCAAGGAACCTGCGCCCTTGCCGTCGCAGCTTATTGATTTGCAGCAGACGGCCCAGGAGAAGCGGCCGGACCTCAAACGCCTGGAGCTCGCGGCCCGGGTGGCCCAGCAGGAATACCAGAAGGCCCGCCTCAATTATCTGCCCCGGCTGAAGGTGGTGGCCGAATACGACGTGGATCAGCGCCGCCTCTTCGGCAGCAGCGCTGACAGCTACACGGTCATGGCCCTCCTCAACTTCAATCTTTTCAACGGCCTGGCCGATCTGGCCCGGGTCCGGGAGTCCCGGGCCAAAGAGACCCAGGCCCGGGAGTTCAAACGGGATTTGGAGGACCGGGTGCGCCACCAGGTGACGGAGGCCATCCTGAACTTGAAAACGGCCCATGAGCGTCTGAAGGTGGCCCGGGCCGCGATGGCCCACGCCCGGGAAAGCCTGCGCCTCATCCGCCTCCGCTACGAGGAGGGCCTCACCATCCTGGTGGACCTCCTCACCGCGGAAGACGCCCTGAAAAACGCGGAACTGGGGCAGGTCACGGCCCTGTTCGACACCTATCTGGCCCAAGCCGGGCTGGACCTGGCCCTGGGGACCATTTCCGGCCCGGTGGCGGCAGAGAAGGCGTCGGGGAATAAATGAAAAGCGTGGCTAAGCCCCAACATCAGCGTCCAGGATTCAGTTTTCCCCCCTTTGTAAAAGGGGGGAAGGGGGGATTTTTCAGCGCCCCCAAATTCCCCTAAATCCCCTTTTCCAAAGGGGGGCTTTAATACCCTGTGTGCTCTGGTCTGTGACTTGATTAATGGCATACTATTTATTGTTTACGAGCGGCATTAAAGAAAAGCTGCAAGCTGACGGCTGAAAGCTATCCAGGACAACCTTGATGATGTCCAAAAAGAAATTCTATGGACTGGCGGCCCTGGTCCTCGGAGCCCTGATCTTTATGCTCTGGCTGGCCGGGCTGCTCCATTTCGGCAAGATTGCGCCGGGCACCGTGGCCCTGAAGGCCCCGGCCGCTCCCGGCCGGGTGCTCACCGTCCAGGAGCGGGAAATTCCCCAGGAACTCACCGTCCTGGGCAGCGTCATCTCCCCCAGCCTGGCCCAGGTCTCTTCCCAGGTGCCCGGCCGGGTGGCCAGGATTTGGGTGGAGGCCGGCTCCCGGGTCAAGGCGGGGGCACCCCTGGTGAGCCTGGCCGCGGCGGAATATCAGGCCCGGCTGAGCCAGGCCCAGGCGCAGCTCAAGCAGGCTGCGGCCGACTATCACCGCTATCAGCGTCTCTTGAAGCAAGAGGCGGTCAGCCCCCAGGAATTCGGGGCCATGGAGGCCCGCTATCGCTCGGCCCGGGCCCAGGCCGCGGAAGCCGCGACCATGAGCGGCTATACCCTGGTGAAGGCTCCGGCCCCGGGGGTGGTGGCGGAGCGCCGGGTGGCCGTGGGCGACGTGGTCCAGCCCGGCCTGCCCCTGGTGCTTCTCTATAATCCCGCCAAGCTCCAGATCGAAGGCGAGGTCAACGACAGCTACCGGCAACAGGTCAAGCTGGGGGAAATGGTCCGGGTCAGCGTGCCCGCGCAGAAATGGCAGGCCGACCTGCCGCTTACAGAAATCTTCCCCATCAGCGCCCCGGGCAGCCGCACCTTCAAGGTGCGCACCGCGGTCATTCAAAACCCGGAACTGGTGCCGGGCATGTTCGCCCGCCTGGAACTACGCTTGCCCGCTGCCCGTGGGCTTCTTATCCCCAAAGAAGCGGTGCGCCAGGTAGGCCAGCTCTCCATGGTGGAGGCGCTGGTGGAGGGCCGCGCCACCCGCCGCCAGGTGCAACTGGGCCGGCAGGTGGGGGACCAAGTGGAAGTGCTAGCGGGGTTGCAGGCTGGGGATAAGATCTTGTTGCCTGAATAAGTATGCGGTAGCACAGGCTTTCCAGCCGGTGCGAACCAGCGAGGCGGGCGCGGACGCCCGCCCCACCAGAGTTTTACTCGTTCCCAAGTTGTACTTGGGAACGAAGGTAGTGGGCAAGTTTAACTTGCCCTCTACCCCAGTTCCCAAGCCCAGCTTGGGAACGAGGAGGGAAATCCTCCATACCTTCAATAATTCGGCGGGCCCGCTATGCCCTTAAACCGCATATAGTTGACCATGGCCAACAATCCTGAACCCCTCCATCTCGGCCCCACCGCCCGCCTGGTCAAGGTCTTTTTGCTGTCCAAGCTGCCCACCATCATCATCCTGGTCTGCCTGCTGGCCGGGGCCGCGGCCCTGCTCTACACCCCCCGGGAAGAAGACCCCCAAATCAAGGTGCCCATGGTGGACATCCTTATCCGCTTCCCCGGGGCGTCGCCTACGGAAGTGGAAAACCTGGTGGTCATCAACCTGGAGAAAAAGCTCTGGGAGATGGAGGGCCTGGAAGACCTCTATGCCCGGGCCGACTCCGGCTTTGCGGTGGTCACCGCCAAGTTCCGGGTGGGGGAGAATTTAGAAAACAGCCTTTTTAAAGTCTACAACAAGGTCTGGTCCAACATCGACCAGGTGCCTTCCGGCGTCGCGGGCTGGGTGGTCAAGCCCATGAACATCAACGACGTGCCCATCGTCACCCTCACCCTTTACAGCGACAGCGCCGGCGACTACGAACTGAGGAGGGTGGCGGACGAACTCCTGCACCGTCTGCAAAGCATCCCTGATACGGCCCGTTCCTACGTGGTCGCGGGGCGCAAGCGCCAGGTGCGGGTGGTGGCGGACCCGGCCCGGCTCGCGGGCCACGGCCTGGATCTGGCCGCTCTGTCCCAGGCCATCGAAGTGAGCAACGTTAATGTGCCCGCGGGCCACTTCTCCCGCCAGGACAAGGAATACCTGGTGGAGGCCGGGCCGTTCCTCAAGTCCGCGGACGAAGTGGCGAACCTGCTGGTGGGGGTGCACCAGGGCAAACCCGTGTATCTCCAGGACGTGGCCCGGATCATCGACGGCCCGGAAGAGCCGGTGGCGATCAGCCGCCTGGCGTTCGGGCCCGCGGCCGAGTTGGAGACCGGCCAGTCCCGGGGGGAATTTTATCCCGCGGTGACCATGGCTTTTGCCAAGAGATTGGGCACCAACGCGGTGACCGTGGCCGCCAGTCTGCTGGCCCGGGTCAAGGAGCTGCAAAAAGAGATCATCCCTCCCAACATCCACGTCCAGGTGACCCGGGACTATGGCCAGACCGCCAATGAAAAGGTGAACGAGCTCATCCGGGAGCTGCTCATTGCGGTGCTCTCCATCACTGTGCTGCTGACGCTCTTCCTGGGGTGGCGGGAGGCCCTCATCGTCGCCCTGGCCGTGCCCCTGACCCTGGCCATCACCCTCATGGGCAACATGCTCTTCGGCTACACCATCAACCGGGTGACGCTCTTTGCCCTGATCCTCTCCCTGGGCCTGCTGGTGGACGATCCCATCATCGACGTGGAGAACATCCACCGCCATTTCCAATTGCGGCAGCACCCGCCCCTGGAGGCCACCCTGGTGGCCGTGGACGAAGTGCGGAGCCCCACCATCCTGGCCACCTTCACGGTGATCATCAGTTTCCTGCCCATGTTCTTCGTCACCGGCATGATGGGCCCCTACATGCGGCCCATGCCCCTGAACGTGCCCCTGGCCATGCTCATGAGCCTGGCCATCGCCTTCACCGTCACCCCCTGGGCCACCTATCACCTGCTGAAAAAGGAATACGGCAAGGAAGAAAAGACCTTTGTCTTGGAAGAGACCTGGGTCTACCGGGTCTATACCCGCCTCATGACCCCGCTCTTGGAGAGCCGCGCCAAGAGCCGCCTGTTCCTGCTGGCGGTGGTGGGCCTGTTCTTTATTTCCGTCCTGTTGCCGGTGGTGGGACTGGTGCCCCTGAAGATGCTGCCTTTCGACAATAAGAATGACTTTCTGGTGGTCGCAAACCTGCCCAATGACACGCCCCTGGAGGGCACCGAGGCCGCATTGCAGGATTTTGGGCATTATCTCGCTTCGGTGTCGGAAGTGGACAACGTGGTGACCTTTGCCGGGGTGAGCGCGCCCATCGACTTTAACGGCCTGGTGCGCCATTACTACCTGATGCAAGGCCCCTGGGTGGGCCAGATCCGGGTCAACCTGGCGGGAAAGGAGCGCCGGGCCGCGGCCTCCCATGCCATCTGCCTGCGCATCAGGCCGGCCCTGGAGGAAATCGCCCGGAAGCATAAGGTCAGGCTCAGTATCGTGGAAGTCCCCCCGGGGCCCCCGGACTTGCAAACCCTGGTGGGCGAGGTCTACGGCCCTCCCGGCGCCGGGTATGGCAGCATCATTCGGGAGGCGGGCCGGGTCAGGGGCTTCTTCCTCAAGACCAAGGGCGTGGTGGACGTGGACACTTCCGAGAATACGGCCCAGCCCCGCTACCGCTTTCTGGTGGACCGGCAGAAGGCGGCCTTGAGCGGTTTGAGCGAGGCCCAGATCGCCAAGGGGGTGGCCCAGGCCCAGGCCGGGGAGGTGGTGGGCCGGGTGCACCTGGCCGCGGAACGGGAGCCGCTCCCCATCTTCCTGCGCTGGCCCCAGGCCCTGCGCTCCTCCACCCTGAACCTGGGCCAGCTCTATTTCAAATCCCCCGCCGGCCCTCTCGTCCCCCTCCAGGAATTGGGACGGTTTGAGCGAGACCTGGCCCCCCAGCCCATCATGCGCAAAAACCTGGAACGGCTGGTCATGGTCACCGCGGATACCGCGGGGCTCTCCCCGGTGAATGCCATCCTGGACCTCATGGGCGACACCAAACGGGAGCCGCTCTCCCCCGGCTACCGGGTGAATTACGCCGGGGAAGGGGAATGGAAGATCACGGTGCAGGTCTTCCGGGACCTGGGAATCGCGTTCGCGGGCGCGCTCATCGGCATTTACATCCTCCTGGTGCTCCAGACCTCGTCTTATACCATGCCCCTGGTGATCATGGTGGCCATCCCCCTGACCATGATCGGGGTGATGCCCGGCTTTGCCCTGCTCAACCTCCTCTTTACCCGGCCGGTGGCGGGTTTCGCCAACCCCATCTATTTCACGGCCACGGCCATGATCGGCATGATCGCGCTGGCGGGCATCGTGGTGCGCAACTCCATCATCCTCATCGACTTCATCCACCACCACCTGGACCGGGGCTATGACCTGGAAACCGCGGTGCTGCGCTCCGGCGCGGTGCGCTTCCGGCCCATCCTGCTCACCGCCCTGGCGGCCATGTTCGGCTCCTGGGTCATCACCCTGGACCCTATCTTCTCGGGCCTGGCCTGGTCCTTCATCTTCGGCCTCTTCGCGTCCACCCTCTTTTCCCTGGTGGTGGTGCCGGTGATCTTCTACCTCCAGGCCAGCCGTAACCAGGACCGATCAGCAGCTGCCGAATAATAAACTGGAAAAATAAGACGCAGCGGCATTTGCGGGCGCGGGGGCGGACACCTGGGTCCGCCCCTACAGCAAAATTGCCGTTAGATCGTGACTCCGGTTCCCTGCCCGCGACGATAATATCCGGGCTGAGGCCCGGCAGGCTCCGTTTTCAAAAAATTTACCAATCAGGCTTGCCACGAGCATCCTGGTGCTTATCATTAGTAGTACTAAAAATTGGCCATAAATAAGGAATATTGTCAGGTTAAACCAGATTTAAAATCACCCAAAATTTCCGGTTGTTAACCTTCAGGGGGAGTGCCGCTTTCTCGGATCTTATGACTATGAAAAGGTTCCTCCGCCCTGCCCTTTTTATCCTCGCCGGTTTAATCATCGCCTTCCCCCTGTTCAGTCTGCTTTATTACACCATGGTGCGCACCTCCACGCCCCAGTTCTGCGCCTCCTGCCACGAAATCCAGTATGCCTACGAAACCTGGAAGACTTCCACCCACGTCAACAACGGCCAGGGATTCGTGGCCGACTGCATGGACTGCCACCTGCCCGCGCCCCAGGACACTTTCGCGTTTTTCTATGCCAAGACCTTTCACGGCATCAAGGATGTCCTGGTGCATTTCACCGAGAGTTCCTACAGCCATGAAAAAAACCGGGAAGCGGCCTACGCCTCCTTTAAAAACGACCAGTGCCAGAAGTGTCACCGGAACATCCTTTATATTCCCAACAAACGGGGGGCCATGCTGGCCCACCGGGCGGTCCTCTTTCCCCGGACCGGTTATGAGCTGCGCTGCGTGGACTGCCACCGCAACCTGGTCCACAATGCCCGGGCGGTTTATGACTATAAGGTTTGTAATCCCTAATAATAAGGCTTCATCTCAGCGAGGAGGGGGCGTGGCGATGAAACGACAAGCAGTCTTCTGGATGGCAATGGCAGCGCTGGCGGGCTTGCTGCTGGCGGGGACGGTGATCGCCTGGGCCCAGAAACCGGCCAAACCCCAGGCAGGTGCGGCCGCGGTGAACGTCCCCAAGGTGAAGGAATTCCGCATCGAGCGCAGCATGTCCAAGCAGGCGGTGGCCTGCATCGAATGCCACAAGCAGGTGAGCCCCGGGATCTTCACCGACTGGTCCATGAGCCGCCACGCGGTGGCCAACATCACCTGCCTGGACTGCCATGAAGGCGACAAGGCCGACCCCGGCGTCGACGCCACCCACTATAAGCAGTATGAGCTCTCCAACAATAAGTGGGGCACGGCCGAATACCGGGTGCCGGTGGTGGCGGTGGTCACCCCCAAGACCTGCTCCCGCTGCCATCCCGATGAAGTCAAGCAGTTCGACCGCAGCAAGCACGCCCACACCAACGAGATCATCTGGAAAATCGACCTCTGGCTCAAGGACGGGATGAACAACGCGGTGGAGCGGGCCAGCGGCTGCTATACCTGCCACGGCACCACGGTTAAAATAGTGGACGGCAAGCCGGACCCCATGACCTGGCCCAACGTGGGAGTGGGCCGCATCAACCCGGACGGCAGCCTGGGCAGTTGCTCCAGTTGCCATACCCGGCACCGTTTTTCCATCATGGACGCCCGCAAGCCCGAGGCCTGCGGCCAGTGCCACCTGGGACCGGACCATCCCCAGATCGAGATTTATACGGAGTCTAAACACGGCGACATTTACGCCGCGTTCGGCAACACCTATAACTGGAACGCGGCGCCGGGCACCTGGACGCCGGGGGTGGATTACCGGGGCCCTACCTGCGCCTCCTGCCATATGTCCGGGGCCGGCACCACCCTGACCACCCACGACGTCACCGAACGGCTCTCCTGGGAGCTGCAAGCGCCGCTGACGGTGCGGCCCTCCGAGTTCGCCGCCTTCCCGGCCAAGACCAATTGGGAGGTGGAGCGCAACAAGATGAAGGAGATCTGCCTCCAGTGCCATTCCCAGCAATGGGTGGACGGCCACTACCAAAAGTTGGATGAGGTGGTCAAGAATTACAACGATATCTACTACAAACCCGTCAAGAAGGTCATGGATGACCTCTACGCCAAGAAGTTGTTGGATCAGACCAAATACTTCGACGAGAAGCTGGAATTCGAGTTCTACGAATTGTGGCATCACGAAGGCCGCCGGGCCCGGATGGGCGCGGCCATGATGGCTCCGGACTACACCTGGTGGCATGGGTTTTACGAGTGCAAAAAGCGGTTCTGCGCCATTATGGAAGAGGCCCAGGACATGCTGCTGCACAACCGCAAGGCTTACCGCTATCCCAATTTCCCGGGAGCCGGCGGCGACACCACCCCGCCGTGGGTGAAGGCGCCGGCAAAGAAATAGGTGGACTACCAACCAGCACCCCCTAAGGCCGGACCGCAACCGCTGGTTGCGGCCTCAGGGGGTGCCGCATCTTTGGATCATAAGGCCGTGACCACGGGATAAACTGCGCAGGCTGGAAAGCCTGCGCCACCAAGGAATACCTTAAATCAGGCACTTTCTTACTCCTCCTTTGAAAAAGGGGGCTGGGGGGATTTTGAGGCGCTCCAACCCTAAGACCCCATGGTTCATAAGAATCTAGCCCTGGCAGAATCTGGACACAACCAGAAATGCTCTCCCGCCAAATTAAGACTTATGGGTAATGAGCCTTTTGCAAAATGCCTATTTAATCGTAAAAACTCTCAGCGAATTCTCTGCGTTCTCTGCGTCTTAGCGGTGAATTTCCCTTTTTTTCACCGCAGAGGCGCAGAGAGCGCAGAGAGAAGATACGCAGAGAAAAAGACTTTTGCAAATGCCTAGGCCTCGAAGGGGGAGGGAGAAATGCAGGTCAACTTATGTAAGGTATTCATAGGACATGATACTGGGATAAGGGCAGAGACAGTCCTTTCTCTCCTCCTCCCGGCATTGCCTCAATTCATCCTGATGGTCAGGCCCTGGGGGCCGATATTCAGTTTGACCCCCTGTTGGGTGGCGGAGAGGTCGATGACCACCCCCCGCTCGTTTTGCATGGCCAGGCCGGAAACGCCCCCGGCCAGGGCCACGCCCGCGCCCAGCGCCGCGTAGGCGCCGCTCAGGTCCCTGGGGTTTTTCAGGCCATAAACCTTGCCCCGGGCCTTGATATCGGCATAGTCTACGTCCCCCACGCTTAAGCCCTCCACCTGGAAGGGGTACTTCTTGCCTTTAAACCAGAGCACCCCGTGACCCCAACTGACGCCCACGATCGCGCCCACGCCCTTGAGGTCGATGGTCACTTCCGCCACCAGGGGCAGGGGCTTTTTAGCTTCCAGGGGAGACGCGGCAAAATTGATGCAAATTGCAACAATTGCCGATATAATGCATGATCGGTTACACCATGGACGCGTCATTTAATTATCCTCTCTTGGGATAAAATCGCAGGATGTGACGGTTCCAAATTAAGAGCGGCTTGAAGAAAGTCAAGAGCCAATCATCGGGCGGGCACGACAAAGAGCCGCCGTTAAAGACAAGCGCCAGTAGCGCACCTAATGGGCGACCCGTGGGGTCGCCTTTTTTTGGACTTTTCCATTGTTTCTTCTAAACACAACTTGGCTTGACCTTTTTATCGTTCAGAGTGATGACAGGAATCGACCCCTAGCTAGATCTCTCACCTGGCAACGGTTTTGGGCACTTATGATTTAGGCTTTGCCCCGCGCGGCATCGCCTTCGACGGGGCCAATATCTGGGTGGGTAACTGGGAATCCAACACTGTAACGAAGCGCTAAGTCGGGTCCCGAAGGGCCGTAGGGCAGGAAAGCGAAGCGCATCCCGCCTTGACTCTGCTAAAGCACAGGCGGGACGCCTGTGCCACCTATAATATCGGGGCGGCCTAATGGGCCGCCCCTGGGTTTGCGTGGGCAGAACGCAGTCTAGAACTTGAATTCCGTCCGGGGGATTCCCGATTGCCGGATGATCGATTGCAGGGTGCCGATTTTAATCTCTGCATGGTCGGGAACCGGGATGGTAGTAGTGCCACCTGCTCCTTTTTTCTGCATGACGATATGACTGCCCCGGCGGCGAACCTCGGCAAAGCCATGTCTGGATAGGATTTGGCAGACCTCTTGCCCTGAGAGGACTCGCAGTTTACCCAACCGCTACCTCGACCTGAGTCACATAGACCTCTGGGCGCAGACGCCTTTGAATTTCCTCTGGGGAAGCCGACTCAAAAAACAACTCCAGGGCCTCCTGGAGGTTTTCCCGTGCTTCCCTGACAGTATTTCCCTGGCTGGCGATATCAAGTTCAGGACAAAGCGCTACATAGCCCTCGCCTTCCCGCTCAATAATGGCAGTAAGCTGCCTTTTCATGATTCCTCCCAGGGCAGTCAAGAATTGAAAGCATTAAATCTTATATATCTGAATTTTCGCTAATTTTATAACAAAAAATAGGGGCGGCCCCACGGGCCGCCCCTGCGCTTGGTGGGGCAAGCCCACCCTACATTTTAAGGATTAGGATGTACCAGGGTAATTAATCACAGGCGGGACGCTGTGCCACTGATCCCTAACCCCTAACCCCTGCTTCTTAATACATGCCTTCCATGCCGCCCATGCCGCCACCGGGCATCGGGGGCATCGGCGCTTCCTTCTTGGGCTTCTCGGCCACCATGGCTTCGGTGGTGATGAGCAGGGAAGCCACTGAGGCCGCGTTCTGGATGGCGTAACGGGTCACCTTGGTGGGATCGATAACGCCTGCGGCCAGGAGGTCTTCATACTTGCCGGTGTCGGCGTTGAAGCCGTTGCCGCCTTTTTCGGCCTTGACGTGCTCGGCCACCACGGAACCCTCGAAGCCGGCGTTGTTGGCGATCTGGCGGATGGGCTCTTCCAGGGCCCGTTTGATGATGTTGACCCCCATGCTTTCATCGTGGCCCAACTTCACGGCATCCAGGGCCGGGGCGCAACGCAGCAGGGCCACGCCGCCGCCGGGCACGATACCCTCTTCCACCGCGGCGCGGGTGGCGTTCAGGGCGTCTTCCACCCGGGCCTTCTTCTCTTTCATTTCGATCTCGGTGGCCGCGCCCACGCGGATCACCGCCACGCCGCCCACCAGCTTGGCCAGGCGCTCCTGGAGCTTTTCCCGGTCATAGTCCGAGGTGGTCTCGTCGATCTGGGCCCGGATCTGCTTCACCCGGCCTTCGATGGCCGCCCGGTCGCCGCCGCCGTCGATGATGGTGGTGTTATCCCGGTCCATGTTCACCTTCTTGGCGGTGCCCAGCTCTTTGAGGGTGACGTTTTCCAGCTTCCAGCCCATGTCTTCGGAGATCATCTGGCCGCCGCTGAGGATGGCGATGTCTTCCAGCATGGCCTTGCGCCGGTCGCCGAAGCCGGGGGCCTTCACCGCCGCCACCTGCAGGGTGCCGCGCAGCTTGTTGACCACCAGGGTGGCCAGGGCCTCGCCGTCCACGTCCTCGGCGATGATCACCAGGGGCTTGCCCATCTTGGCGATCTGCTCCAGCAGGGGCAGCAGGTCTTTCATGGCGCTGATCTTCTTCTCGTGGATCAGGATCAGGGGCTCGTCCAGGGAGGCTTCCATCTTCTCGGGGTTGGTGACAAAATAGGGGGAGATGTAACCCCGGTCAAACTGCATGCCTTCCACCACTTCCAGGGTGGTCTCCATGCCCTTGGCTTCTTCCACCGTGATCACGCCTTCCTTGCCCACTTTGGCCATGGCGTCGGCGATGATGTTGCCGATGGATGCGTCGTTGTTGGCGGAAATGGTGCCCACCTGGGCGATCTCTTTCTGATCCTTGGTGGGTTTGGAGATCTTGTGCAGCTCGTCCACCACTGCGGCCACGGCCTGGTCGATGCCCCGTTTCAAGGCCATGGGGTTGGTGCCGGCGGCCACCAGGCGGGAGCCTTCCCGGTAGATGCTTTGCGCCAGGATGGTGGCGGTGGTGGTGCCGTCACCGGCCACATCGGAGGTCTTGGAGGCCACTTCCTTGACCATCTGGGCCCCCATGTTTTCGAATTTATCCTCCAGCTCGATCTCTTTGGCGACGGTGACGCCGTCCTTGGTAATGGCCGGAGCGCCGAAGGCCTTATCCAGGATCACATTCCGGCCTTTGGGGCCCAGGGTTACCTTAACCGCATCCGCCAGGGTATTGACCCCCCGGAGGATGGCCTCCCGGGCCTTGATGTCATATTTAATTTCTTTGGCAGCCATGTGCTTATGCTCCTCCTAAAAATTTATCTGGATAAAAAAGACTTTAAGTGATGAAACGGTGGAACGGGCTATTACTCGATAATGGCCAGGATATCTTCTTCCCGCATCATCAGGTACTCTTCGCCCTCGACTTTGATTTCAGTGCCGGAATATTTGCCGAACAGGACCTTGTCCCCTTCTTTGACCTGGAGGGTCATACGCTGGCCTTGCTCACTCATCTTGCCGGGGCCCACTGCGACAATTTTGCCCTCAATGGGCTTTTCCTTGGCGGTGTCGGGAATCACAATGCCGCCTTTGGTGACCGTCAGTTCTTCAGTCCGCTTGACCAAGACGCGATCATTCAAGGGTTTAACTTTCATGGACAACAACCTCCTGATTATAATGATTATTTCGGTTTGCGATTGTTAGCACTCATTCATAGTAAGTGCTAACAGTATTTTTTAACCATGAAGATCGGGAAAATCAAGGGGCCAAAAGAAAAAAAATGCAAAAGGCGGCGGGATGCGAAGCTCGGAGTGATGCCTTGTTTTAACAAATCATACTGCCAGGCGCAATCAAAAGGGGCGGACTCCGGGTCCGCCCCTGCCAAGACGATTTTATTTAAAGAAAAAATATTACATGGCGGAGGCCACCACCGCCCGGGATGGAGCTCTGGAGATTTTGTCTTTGTCTTTGCGGTGCTTCCCGGTATTCTTGGAACTCTTGGAGGCACCTTCTCTCCGGGCGAGATGGACGCCGCTCCTTTTGTTGCTGGCCTTTTCGCCGTGATGTATCCTGCCCTTGCCCTTGCCCTCGCTGGCGGCAACGTGGGTCTTTCCCTTGTGAGCGGACTTGGCAGATTCGCCGAACGGCAGCATAGAAGCGGTATGGACGGCAGAGGTCTTTTCCCCGGCGCTATGCCTGAATTTCCCCTTTTTGACCATTACCGTTTCGGTCCGGCCCTTTTTTCCGGTCTTGCTGGCCTTACTGGCCAGGGCTTTGCTCTTCTTTTCATACTTATGTTCATACTTATGCGGGCTCCCGGCATTCACGTGATGGGCCACTTTGACCGGCGCGGATTTGTGGGAATACTCGGTCCGGGCCACCCGGGTCGGTCTGGAGGCCACCGCCGGGTGCTCTATCCGGGCTATCTCGATATTTTTGGCAAAGGCCTCCTGGCTCTTGGAGGGCAATTTCAAAGTGTAAATACCGTCCGGCGGGGTAACGCCCCGGAGCAGTTCCGGGTTGAGGGACTGCACCTCTTCCACCGGCACATTGACGGCCACGGCCGCGGCCTGCAAAGAAGTGGGCTCTTTCACCTGCACTTTGTCCACCGCCAGGGCCGGCAGATAGGGGATACCTTTGAACCCGAATTTCTCCGGGTTCTTGGCGATAATGGTGGCTGCGATCAATTGGGGCACATAATTTTTGGTTTCAGTGGGCAGGCACTGATTGTCGGACAGCTCCCAGAAGTTCTTGTGATTGCTGCGGTTCAGCTCTTTTTGCACCCGGCCTTCGCCGCAGTTGTAGCTGGCCGCGGCCAGATACCAGGAACCGAACTGCTTATACAGATCCAGGAGGTACTTGGCAGCCGCTTTGGTGGACTTTTCCGGGTCCCGCCGCTCATCCACGTAACTGTCCAGGGACAGCCCGTAGCGGGCACCGGTGCCTCGGATGAATTGCCACATGCCGCAGGCATGGGCCGGGGAGTAGGCCTTGGCGTTAAAGCCGCTTTCGATCATGGCCAGATAAGCCAGGTCTTCCGGCAGGCCGTTTTCCCGGAAGACCTCTTTGATCATGGGCAAATAGCGGGTGGAACGGGCCAGATAACGGCGGATTACTTCTTTGCGCTCGGTGGAGAAATAGACCAGGTAGGCCCGGACCTGTTTGTTGATCTGAATGGGCGCATCAAATTTGGCCTGATGATCCCATTTCTTTAATTCCTCTTCCAGGCTCGGGTCCCAACCGGGGATGCCGCTCTTGGCGTAGAGTTCCTCCAGGCGCTTGGCGCTCAGTTCCTCAGTCAGGGATGACGCTTCATTATCGTCGGGAATAGAGGCGGTGGCAACTTGCGGTACCGGTTCATCTTTTACTGTAACTTGGTGGCCGCCGCCACACCCCATTAAAAAGATAAAACAAAGAAATACCCCCATCCCCCATGAAAACATAGCATTTCCTCACCAGAAGGGTATGAACCAGCTTGGCAGGATTTCAGGACTCTGTGTCCCGCCTCCCCCACTAAAGACGAGCCTGCGCATCCTTTGTTTGCTTTCCTATACCAGATAATAACCGCTAAAATCAAGGGAAAAATGGTGTTACTGGTCCTTTTAAGTAACTTTACTAATGGCGCCACAAGACTACATAATGTATTTTATCTGTAATATCCATTAGTTAATCAATTTTAGTGGATTTAATCTCAAATTAATTATTTATTTGCTTCAAATTTGCTGTTTTATGGATAAAAAGATGCTGAAGACCGATTTGATCAAATTAAGACAACATTCCCCTTGACCGGGAAGATGATAGTAGTAAAAATTATCTTTGGGAATTGTTTTACTTTGCGTCTTTGCGTGAGGCCCCTCTTTGCTAAACAGTTGCTCATGAGCTTTTGGCTTACCCATAAATTATGAAAATTTACCGGCAGTTAACCTTGAACTTTGAACCTTGAACTTTGAACTTTTCAGGACAGATTTCTTGATCCAGCGCCAGTAAAAGGAAGTGTACCCTTGCGGAAAACCTTGGCTTTTCTCTTGATCGCGGCCGCTCTTCTCATCTGGACCGTGTCCTTATGGGGCGCACTCCAGGGCCGGGAACCCTTTGCCTCCCACCTTTACTTCTTTGCTTGGTACCCGTATCTCCTCTTCCTGGACGCCCTGCTGTGCCTCAAGGAAGGGAATTTTTGGCTGCTCTCCCGGCCCCGGGAGTTTTTGCGCCTTCTCTGCTGGTCGGTGACCTGCTGGCTGGTATTTGAGGCCTTTAATCTGGTTTTACAAAACTGGCGCTATGCGGGGCTGCTGCCCCAATGGTGGCAGCGCTGGCCCGGCTACGCCTTTGCCTTTGCCACCGTGCTCCCCGGCATCTTCCTCACCGCCCGGGTGCTGGCCGCGTGGGGGGCTTGGCAGGGAGCCGGGGGCGAGAGCCGCGCCTGGTCTTCCTGGCAGCCCCTCTGGCTCATCCTGGGCACGGTGTGCCTGGTCCTCACCCTGAGCCAGTCCCATTATGCCTTTGCCCTGCTCTGGGGGGCGGTTTTCTTCCTCCTGGACCCGATCTGCGAATTGCTGGAGGGAAAATCCCTGACCCGGCGCTGGCTCGCCGGCGAGCGCCAGGAAATTTATGGTCTCCTGGCCGCGGGCCTCATCTGCGGGCTGTGGTGGGAGATGTGGAACTACCCGGCCACGGCCAAATGGGTTTACACCTTACCGGTCTTCAACTTTTGTAAAATCTTCGAGATGCCCATCCTGGGCTTCCTGGGGTTCCTGCCCTTTGCCCTGGAATGCGCGGTCATGTATAATTTTTATCAGGCCTTGACGGCACGGGTGCTCACCACCCCCAGTCGGCGGCGCTGGTTCTGGCTGGGGCAATTGGCCTTTTGGCTGCTCATGTTCGCGGCCCTGGACGCCTGGACGGTAATCTCTTTTCAGTGAGCAGTCAGCGGTGAGCAGGGAGCAGTTAATAGGACGGGCTGGGGTCGCCGGTTTTTGAGGACCCGGCCCACCCAGTAAATTCTAAGAAAAAAAGTCGCCATGAAGAGACCCTGGTTGCTGCTAGTGAGCATCTTGGTGCTGCTGGCTCTGGGGATTGCCGGTTCATTCCTGTATTTTTCGAACTGTTGCAAACACCTCCCCAGCAGTCAAATCCGCTCACCGCAGAGATCTTCCCGGTAATCTCCGGGGGAGCATGCCCCCGCCGCATTTGCCTCCCAATTTTGTCAGATAAATCGAAAGCCCCCAGAAAGGGGGCAGGGGGGATTATGTCAGCGCCGGATAATCCCCCCAAATCCCCCTTTAGGAAAGGGGGACTTAAAAACCTCTTTTCTCTACTTTCCCCGGGTTGAAAAATGATCAAAACCCTAAATCAGGTGTTGCAATAGGTTTAAGGATAACTTGTGCCCCATTAGACTCTGGCCAGTTAATAGGTTAAAATTAATTGGAATAGAAGACACAGTCTATCAATCTGCTCCAACCGAGGGATACATATGCAAGTCCTGGCCTTTAACGGCAGCCCCAGGAAGAAATGGAATACCGCCACCCTGCTGGGCAAGGCCCTGGCAGGAGCCGCGTCCCAGGGTGCGGCCACCGAACTCATCCATCTCTATGATCTAAGATTTACGGGATGTATCAGCTGTTTTAAATGCAAAACCATCGGCGGCAAGAGCTACGGCCGCTGCGCAGTCAAGGATGATCTGCGGCCCCTCCTGAAAAGAGTCGAGGCGGCCGATGCCCTGATCCTGGGCTCGCCCATCTATTTCGGCACGGTCTCCGGCGAGATGCGCTCCTTTAAGGATTATACCAAGGTGCTGGTGACCCGTTTTGACCAGGAGCATAAGGCCAAAAGACGCCAGGAGGTCTTCTCCCAGGATTGCCGGCAGGCCTTTGACCTGGGAGCCAGATTGGTGCGGCAAGGGTAGATGTGGGGCGGGCACCGCCCGCCATTTAGTAATACTGTTCCTAAAAGTTCCTAAGCGGTAGCACAGGCTTTCCAGCCTGTGCGGATTACCGGGGCGGGCGAGACGCCCGCACCTACGATTCTTTTCATAATTTACGGGTGGGCCGATGACTCATGAGCAACTGCTCTGAAAGTATCCTTCGTAATGCGCCTCACGCGCCGGAAATATGAGAAGAAACTCCCTTGGGAACCAGATGATGGTGGGGCGGGCCTCCATGCAGTGGGGCGGGCGTCCCCGCCCGCCAACCTCTAAAGGCGGGCACGGAGGCCCGCCCCACCAATCTTTTTCATGGTTCTGGGCGTTCCTTTGGAACATAAATGGCTCGTTCCAAGCCCGTCCTGTTTGGGAAGGGCAGATTTGCACCTTATATAATGGGTGTGATAACTTATTCTATCCTGCATTTCGCCACCCCCACCCCAACCCTCCCCCCTCAAAGGGGGAGGGAGAAAGATTGATTGCTTCTTGAAATACGATATTGACAATGTGAGTTAAGATTCTGAATACCGAAAACCGAAAACCGAAAACCGAAAACCGCATCTACCCCATCTCCCTGGGCTGCCCCAAAAACCTGGTGGACACGGAAATCCTGTTGGGCCTGCTGCGCCAGGAGGGCTGGGAGGTGGCGGCCGCGCCCGAGGCCGCCAACCTGCTGCTGGTGAATACCTGCGGCTTTATCCAGGCCGCGGCCCAGGAGGCGGTGGACACCATCCTGGAACTGGCCCGGTATAAGGAGGCCGATCCTGGCAAGCGCCTGGTGGTCACCGGCTGCCTGGTGCAGCGCTACGGCCCGGACCTGGCCGCACAAATGCCGGAAGTGGATCTATTCGTCGGCGTTAACGACTTTCCCCGGCTGCCCCAGATTTTGCAGGCCGCGGCGGCGGACGAAGCCCGCCTTTTTTGCGCGGCGCCGCCCTTTGACTACGCCGCGCCCCAGCCCCGTTATCCGGCCACGCCACGGAGTTTCGCGTATCTGAAAATCGCCGAGGGCTGCAGCCACCGCTGTACTTACTGCACCATCCCCGGCATCCGGGGGCCCCTGCGCCCCCGCCCCCTGGCGACCCTGCTGGCCGAAGCCCAGGCCCTGGTTGTCTCCGGGGTTAAGGAATTGAACCTGGTGGCCCAGGACACCACCGCCTACCCGGGTTTGCCGGAGCTGCTCCGGGAGCTTGGCGGCATCCAAAGTTTGGAGTGGATTCGCCTGCTTTACGCCCATCCGGCCCGGATTACGCGGGAATTGTTGGAAACCATGGCCGGCCAGCCCCAAATCTGCCCCTACCTCGATCTGCCCATCCAGCACGGCCACGACGAGATGCTCCGGCGCATGGGCCGGGGTTACTCCCGCCGGCAAATCTTGGCCACCTGCCGCCTGATCCGGGAATTCCTCCCCCGCGCGGCCCTGCGCACTACGGTGATGGTGGGCTTTCCCGGGGAAACGGAAGAGCACCTTGCCGCTCTTTGCGAACTGATTGCAGAAGTGCGCTTCGAACACCTGGGGGTCTTTATCTATTCCCCGGAAGAAGGCGCGCCCGCGGCCAGGCTTACCCCCCCGGTGCCCCGGCGGCTGGCCCGGCAGCGGGCCAGGATAATTAAAACCTTACAGGCCCAAATCGTCAAAGCCAGACAAAAATCCCTGAAGGGCACCATCCAGCCGGTGCTGGTAGAAGGAGTGAGCGCCGAAAGCGAACACCTTCTTGCCGGCCGTCTCATTACCCAGGCCCCGGAGATCGACGGCCAGGTTTTTATCACCGCGGGCGACGTCCGCATTGGGGAAATCCAGCCGGTGCTCATCACGCGGGCCCTGCCCTATGATCTGGTGGGAGAAGTGGTTGATGGCAGGGCAAAAAAAGAATTAACCACAAAGACACAAAGATCACCAAGAACTACAAAGAAATGATTTTTTCTTTTGGCGCTCTGCGCCAAAAGAAAAATTTCTCCTTGGTGTTTCTTTGGGTCCTTTGTGTCTTGGTGGTAAATCTTTTCTCTCTCCCCTATCGACCTGCAGCGAAAAGTTTGACATAATCTAGGGAGTAAGTTATTTTATTCACAATAAAAGATCTATGAGCGCAAAAAGCATTCTCAAGGAACTGGAGGGGGAGGTCGCGGCCATCAACCAGGCGTTGGTGGACAATCTCCAATCCCATGTTCCTTTAATCTCCCAGGTGGGGAAACACATCCTCCTCAGCGGCGGTAAGCGCATCCGGCCCCTGCTCTTTCTGTTGTCGGCCCGGATGTGTGGTTGCCAGGGCGCGTATCTGGCGGATTTCTCCACTATCTTTGAATACCTCCACGCCGCCACCCTCTTGCACGATGATGTGGTGGACGCCGCGGACGTGCGCCGGGGGCAGTCCACCGCCAACACCATCTGGGGCAACCAGGCCGTGATCCTGGTGGGGGATTTCCTGCTGTCCAAAGCCCTCTCCCTGGCCGTGACCACCAATCAACTGCGGGTGCTCAAGGTTTTGGCCCAGGCCACCACCATGATGGCCGAAGGGGAGATCCTGCAACTGCTGCATACCAGCAACCTGAAGATCAATGAACAGGAATACCTGGAGGTGGTCAACCGCAAGACCGCGATCCTCATGTCCGCGGCCTGTCAGATCGGGGCTATTTTGGGAGAAGTACCCCCGGAACAGGAAGAGGCCCTGACCCAATTCGGGTTGAACCTGGGGATCACCTTCCAGGTGGTGGATGATATTCTGGATTTCACCGGTAATGAGCGAGAAATGGGCAAACCCATCGGCAACGACTTGAAGGAAGGCCGCATCACCCTGCCGCTGATCCACGCCCTGAAGCAGGCCAGCCCCCCGGACCGGGAAAGGTTGCAGGAGATGGCCCGGAACCTGACGCCGGGAATGGTCCCGGAACTGAGGAATCTCCTGGATAAGTACGGGGCCCTGGAACATGCCCGCAAACTGGCCCGGGAATACACCCTGAAGGCCCAGGCCAACCTGAAGGCCTTTCCCCCGGTGCCCGAGAAAGAGTACTTCCGGGCCTTCACGGAAGAACTGTTGAGCCGGACGCATTAAAGGCAGTTCCATTCAACTCTGCCGCCATGCCTATCTCACGCAAAGTCGCAATGGCGCTAAGACGCAACGAATTATTATTATTCTTTATTCCTGCGCCCTTGCGCCTTGGCGTCTTTGCGTGGGCTATAGATAAATAGCGTATGCGGATTCCCTGCGGGATTTCTGCCCCCCTGATTGCCTGATGCAGGAAAAACCGGTTGTGAATTCCGGGAAAAACTGATAGTAAGAAGGGTGCTTTACACCCGGCCTTAACATCCCGGCCGGGCGGGCTACCTTGAGGGAAGGGAGAACTTGATGTCTGGTAAAACGGCACAGATCCGCAATCTGGCCCTGATCGGGCACGGCGGCTGCGGCAAGACCTCCTTGGCCGAGGCCCTCCTCTTTGGGGCGGGGGCCACCTCCCGGCTGGGGAAGGTGGATGACGGCAGTTCCATCCTGGATTACGAGCCGGAGGAAATCAAACGCAAGATTACGATTTCCACGGCTTTTCATCATTATCAGTGGAAAAAGCACACGGTCTACCTGGCCGACACCCCCGGTGACGACAACTTCCTGGCCGACACCCGGGCCGCCCTGCACGTGGCCGACGCCGCGGTGGTGGTCATCGACGCGGTGGACGGCGTCAAGGTGGGCACGGAAAAGGTCTGGCAGACCGCCAATCATTACGCTCTTCCCCGCCTGATCTTTATCAACAAGATGGATCGGGAACGCGCCGATTTTGAGCCGGTGCTCAAAGAAGCCAAGGACATCCTGGAAGCCCCGGTGGTGCCCTTGCAGATCCCCATCGGCAAAGAGGCCGGTTTCAAGGGCGTGGTGGATCTGGTGGCCATGAAGGCCATGGTGGCCGCGGGCGGCAAGATGGAAGCCGGCCCCATCCCCGACGACCTGAAGGATGAAGTGGAGCAGTACCGCAGCGACCTCCTCAACTTCGCGGCGGAAAGCGACGACGCCCTCATCGAGAAATTCCTGGAAGAAGGGGAACTCACCACGGAGGAAATCTACCGGGGTCTGCGGATCGGCACCCTCAAAGGCGCCTTTGTGCCGGTGCTCTGCGGCGCCACCCTGAGCAACCTGGGGCCGGTGCTCCTGCTGGACGCCATCAATAATTTCCTCCCCGCGCCGGAAGACCGGGGACCGGTGAAGGGACAAAAACCCGGCTCCGGCGAAGAAGTACTTTTGGAAATGGACCCGGACGGGCCCCTGGCGGCCCAGGTCTTTAAGACCGTAGCCGACCCCTACGCCGGCCGGCTTTCCATCTTCCGCATTTATTCCGGCACCGTGGCCTCCGATTCCCAGTTTTATAATGTCACCCGGTCTGTGGCCGAAAGATACGGGCAATTATTTCTACCGGAAGGTAAAGGCCAGAAAGCCGTCGCCTCCGCCGGCCCCGGGGCCTTCGCGGCCGTGGCCAAACTGAAGGAGACGGTCACCGGCGACACTTTGGCCACGGAAGCCAAGCCCATTGTCCTGCCACCCCTCATGGCCTCCAAACCCATGGTCACCCTGGCCGTGGAATCCAAAGTCCGGGGTGAGGAAGACAAGGTCGTTGCCTCCATTACCAAGCTTATAGAAGAAGACCCTTCCCTCCACCTCTCCCGGAATACGGATACCAAGGAAATCCTTCTATCCGGCGTGGGCTCGGTGCATATCGAAGCCACCCTGGAAAAATTGAAACGCAAATTCGGGGCGGAAGCGGTGCTGAAACCCCCCAAGGTCCCCTACCGGGAGACCATCAAGGGCACCACCAAGGTCCAGGGCAAATACAAGCGCCAGTCCGGCGGCCGGGGCCAATTCGGCGACACCTGGCTGGAGCTGGAGCCCCTGCCCCGGGGCTCGGGTTTCGAGTTCGTGGACAAGATTGTGGGCGGCGCCATTCCCCGGAATTTTATCCCCTCTGTGGAAAAGGGCATCGCCGAAGCCAAGGAGGAAGGCGCCCTGGCGGGCTTCCCCACCGTGGATTTCCGGGTCACCCTCTATGACGGCTCCTTCCATGAAGTGGATTCCTCGGATATGGCCTTCAAAATTGCAGGCTCCATGGGCTTCAAGAAGGGCGTGCTCCAGGCCAACCCCACCCTGCTGGAACCCATCATGAAGATGAGCATCACCGTGCCCGAAGCCAACATGGGGGACATCATCGGCGACCTGAACGGCCGCCGGGGCCGGGTCCTGGGCATGGAAGCCGAGGGCAAGAACCAGGTGATCACCGCGCACGTGCCCATGTCGGAAGTGCTGATGTACGCGCCGGACCTCATCTCCAAGACCGGGGGCCGGGGCACCTACGAGATGGAGTTCGACCACTACGAAGAAACGCCCCCGCACCTGGCGGAGAAAATCATCAACGACGCCAAGGCGGCCAAGGAGAAGGAATAAAGCAGGGATCAGGGATCAGGGGCCAGTGATCAAGGCCAGCCGCCTGAGTCTGTTCAGCAGTCTGGCGGTTTAGCGGTTTAGCGGTTTGGCGATTCATCAATAGACTTTCTTTTTGCCAACCTGCCGACCTGCTTCCCGCTAACCCGCCACTTCGACACTTGCTAGTAGTATAATTTTCCCCTGGTTTTCGGGCTCTTCTGGAAACCAGGGGAATTTTTTTAAGCTTTGGAATCTTTGCATCAGACGGAGTAATACCGAGTTGCAATCAAACGACTCATCCCACCACCTGGTGGCACCAGTTTTAAAGAGATTGATACCAAACAACTCTTCCAAGTTGCAATCAAACGACTCATCCCACCACCTGGTGGCACAGGCGTCTCGCCTGTGCTATAAGAAGATAGTATGAGGGGTGGGTATGGATGATTTTCCGGACTTTATGAAAAATCCGCTTAATAGAATCGCCGGGAAATCCCAATATACAGAGGATATTGAGGGATATGTCTTCGACGGTGCGGACGGCAGTCAAGTTGCTTTCTGGAAATGCTTGAAGAATAGGCTTTCGGAACCGCATACTCATGAGTATGATGAATATATGCTGGTGGTGCAGGGTACATATACCTTGATCATGGGCCGCCAGAAAATTCTTCTCACCGCCGGGCAAGAATATCTTAATTCCCAAGGACGCGACTCATGCCGGCGAGGTCACCGCGGGGACCAGGACGATTCATGTTTTTGGCGGCAAGAGGGTTATCAGAGAAAATCTAATGTGATTAATATGACTCAGAAAAATTCCAAACTCAGTCATCAAGCCCGCATCGTCGCCGTCTCCGTCAGCGACCGCAAGGGCGTAGTCAAGCACAACGTGGATCAGGCCCGGCTCCTGAAGGAGCACGGCCTGGAGGGCGACGCCCATGCGGAAGGGGGCCACCGCCAGGTGAGCTTGCTCGCCCGGGAAAGCATCGACAAGATGCGGGCCGCGGGAGCTAACGTCAATCCCGGAGATTTCGCGGAAAACCTCACCACCCTGGGTCTGGAGGTCTGTGCCTTGCCCGTGGGCACCAGGCTTAAGGTGGGCTCGGAAGTGGAACTGGAAATCACCCAGATCGGCAAGACCTGCCACCAGGGCTGCGCCATCCGGCAACTGGTGGGGGATTGCGTCATGCCCCGGGAAGGGGTCTTTGCCCGAGTGCTCAAGGAAGGCGTGGTTAAGCCGGGGGATGTGATCGAAATTTTGGGCTGATGTGCTCTTAACAGTTCAAAGTTCAAGGTTCAAGGTTAAGCGCCACTCCCGGTCTTCTGGTTCCCAAGCTCGGGCCTGGGAATGAGAGACAAAGAGCCGTAGGGGCGGGCGTCTCGCCCGCCCGGTAATCAGCCCAGGCTGGAAAGCCGGTGCTACCGCTCATTGGTTTTCAGAACAGTCGTTCATGAGCTCTTAGCTCACCCGTAAATTATGAAAAGTTACCGGCATTTAACCTTGAACTTTGAACTTTTCGGAGCAGGAATAAAATGTAGGGGCAAACCTTGTGTTCGCCCAGGACGCCCGGGGCGAGCACAAGGTTCGCCCTTACTGAAAAATACGGTTGACAGCGAAAGAAAAATGTATCGGGTGGGCATTCTGACTATCAGCGACAAAGGCCACGCGGGCGAGCGGGAAGACACCGCGGGCCCGGAATTGGGCCGGCTCCTGGACCCCCAAATCTATCAGGTGGCGGCCACCGGCCTGGTCCCCGATGAACACGAAGCCATCGTCGCCAAATTGGTGGAGTGGAGCGATCAAGACCACCTGGATCTGATCCTCACCACCGGCGGCACCGGCCTCACCCCCAGGGACATCACCCCGGAGGCCACCCTGGCCGTGGCCCACCGCCTGGTGCCCGGCATCCCGGAAGCCATGCGGGCCGCGGGCTTGCAAAAGACCCCCTACGCCATGCTTTCCCGGGCGGTGGCCGTGACCCGGGGCTGCACCCTGATCATCAACCTCCCCGGCAGCCCCAAAGGCGCCAGGGAAAGCCTGGAGGCCGTCCTCCCCGCCCTGCCCCACGCCTTGGAAAAACTCCAGGGCAGTCCTGCGGAATGCGGCACACCTTAAAAGCAGTAAAGGAATCAGCAGAAGCTATTTCAAGACCTCTTTTTCTGTCATCCTGAACGCAGTGAAGGATCTCAACGCCTCGAAAATACGAGATTCTTGCTCCGCTCAGAATGACAGTTTAGGGCAAGTTGAAATGTTGAAATGGCTTCTAGTCAGTGATTGGTGAGCCTTAAGAAAGATTGACAACTGGCTCTTGCCTATTGACCACTATTTCCTCTCCCCACCTTCCTGGGACTCCCCGGCGGAGCCTACTTCCGGAGGCTGCTCCCCGGCTTGGGCCGGAGACTTGCACGCGCAGGCGCTGCGGATTTTCTCCCGGAGGCCGCCGATGGCCTGATAATGGCTGTCTTTGCCGGCTTTAATGGCCTGGGCCTTGGCCAGGGCGTCCTTCACTTCTTCGGTGAGCATGGGGTTGACTTCCCCCTGTTCCAGGGCCTGGAGCACCGCGCCTCCCAGCCGCCGCTGGGCCCGGCGGAGTCTTTGCTGCTTGGCGCAGATCAAGGTGTACCGGCCCAGGATCAAGGCCCGGCGCAGGGTATTGCCAGCGAAGATCTTGATCCAGCCCCAAACGGTTCCCAGGCTGCCCAAAGCCTTATTTTTTAATGCGGCATCCATGCAGTCCCTCTCTCAGGTTGCGGGGTCAAAAGACCGATGCGGCGATCTCTTTATTCTTTTTTAGTATAGGTTTGATACCAAGTTGCCATCTAATGAGTAATATGGTAGACTGCCCAAAAAATTTTCAAGGGGGCAGTCATGGGAAAAGTTACCAAGTGCATCGCCCACCTTTCCAAGGAGGAGATTCAGGATAAGATCA
>JAKAKP010000015.1 GCA_021813445.1 Deltaproteobacteria bacterium | reverse complement strand
GGTCCAACCGCTCCCGGGCCGTGAGCTTCCCGGCAGCATGCTGCTTCTCCACCGCCTTCAACCCACCCATCCCCTTCACCCGGGCCTCTTTCTCCTGCAGTTCTTTTATCTTTTCCGCCACGGTCTTCATAGGTGACTCCTTTTCAGCATATGCCATCGCCCCGGTAAAACTTTTTCATTAAAATGCGTTGATTATCAAATACAGGGCAATGCGGGGCGAGTTCTATGGACTAGGGAAGATTATTGTCTTTTTTCACCATTGTCAACCGGCTTATGTGATATTTTTCCCTTTTCCAGCGGGCTTAGGGCCCCTATAATGAGCAAGTGATAATTTGCTTTGAGAGAGGGCGCCGGGGGCCGCGCTTTTCCACCCCTCTCCCCTACCCTCTCACCCAACCCCTGCTATGCTCCCTGGCTAACGGAGGACAGAAATGACCAGTCCCAGCAACCCGTCCCCTAATACCCATAGCACTTTCGTGAGAGTCCGTTTCGGGGACACCGACCCTTACGGCATCGTCTATTTCGTCAGCTACTTCCGCTACTGCCACCGGGCCATAGAAGAGTTTTTACGGGCCTGTGGCCTGAAACCCGAGGAGACCTTCAAAAACGTCCAGGACGGTTTCGGCCTGCCCATAGTGGAGGCCTGGTGCCGCTTCCGCCGCCCATCCCGGTATGGGGAGAGGTTGCGTATCGAGACCAGCATTCAGGAGATGCGCTCCAAGGCCATCATCTTCCGCTTCGAATTTTATCCGGAAGAGGGAACCGAGTTAATGGCGGAGGGCACGGCCAACCTGCTGGCCATTGACGCCACCTGGCGGGTGCGGGAGCTGCCGGAGGGCCTCAAGGCGGCTCTGTCTCAAGAGAGATGAGTTAGGTATAAGCAATTCCCAACCTCCAAAAAGCGCGGTTGCCTGGGCCATCTTCTCCCTCCACCTCCCCCTTAACTCGGTTTATAATGAGAACATTGAGAGAGACATTGCCTCCATCATGGCCGCGATCGCGGCTCTGCCCCAGGGCCGGAGGCTCTTATTATTTCTGGGCCAGATCAGGATTTGAGCTCCATTTTTGCCAGGCCTCCACGTTGGTGATCCGGTCCGAAGTCAGCGCCTAGACCCTGGAAGAGCTGTCTCTGGCCCTGGGCAAGGTGGGATTGGATTCCCTGTTTTACCACTTTTTCGAAGCTCGCTGGCGCCTGGGGATTAAACGGGGAAGGCGCCGCCCGCAGGGAGGGTCAGGTTTTTAGTGCTGGAGAAGCAAATTGAGAATGGGCGCGCAGTTTTTGGAGGGCTTGATAAAGCCGAAGTAGAAGTTGCTCCCCGAAAAGGTGACATTGCAGCCAGCCAGGGAATAGATATCGATTATGACTTCGCCCACTTGCGGCGAAGACGGCTGATAGAGAAATCCGGGCATGCCGAAGGTATCTACATATAACCCTCCGAGCCATTGGCCGCCGATATAGTTGCCTTTCTTATCGAACTCGTCCAGCCAAATCTCCGCGCCGGCGTTGGGACTGCCAACATCCACTTCAGCGAAAAATGAGAAAAAATAGCCTTGCTTCTTACCCGACCCCGGCAATTTAATCGTCGCGGTACTGGCAACATTCTGTTGAGAGCTACCCACAATTCGGAGGCGGTTCCCGGAGGAAAACACCCGGGTCACGGCCGGGGGCGTCACCGTTACCTGGGCCGCATTATTGCGGGTCCAGTCCTTAGCCCACCCTGACTTGTCCAGTTTATCTAAATTGGGATTTTTCAAGAGATTGGGGCCCAGGGAGTCATCCCGGATAGCCAGGGCCTGCTGCATGGTGACGGCCGGAATATTATTGTTGGCGACGTAAGCGACGATCTTCTCCAGGTCCGTGACGTTGTATTCGTAGTCCGCCGGCGGGCCGGTGACCACTTGGTGCATCATCAGCACCAGCCACTTCTTATTCTTCACCGCCTCATTGATCCAGGCAATGGCCTGCTCCGGCGTGGTGGTGTTGGTCACTTCCTGGGAGACTATATGATAGCGATCGCAGTCAAAGCCGTTTGACCCCACATCAGCGCGGCTGTTTTCATAATAACGGGTGGTGTAGTCTAGAACCCGGGCATTGTATTGACTATAAGGAAACACCAGGGTCTTGGCGTTAACTCCGTGTTGTTCCAGGATTTTCTGGGATTGCCCCAATTCATAGTCTATCTGGGCATCGGTGAGGGTAGTTAAGTCGGGATGGGTCATGGTGTGGCTGCCGATCTCCCAGCCGTCCTGCTGGCATTCTGCCAGTTGCTGCCAGGTTACCGCATAACTCTCCTGATCCAAGATGTATTGCACCACAGGGAAAAACGATGCCACCACCCCATATTTCTGGAAGACAGGCAAAGCATTGTCGTAGACGTTCCTATAACCATCGTCGAAGTTGAAGCTGACCATACCCTGCCAGACCAGCGGTTTGGCCGGGGTAGCAAGGGGAGTTAACCAGAATGCCGCGGCGATCAATAATGTTAAACAAAATTTTTTGGTCTTCATCTCTATTTTTATCGGAAAATTTTTAATTTTGAAAAGCCGGATCGGGGTGCGCTATTTAAAATAAAATCATTAGATTCTTCGGCCGCGCCGCTCCCTCGGAATGACAAGTTGGAAGACTTCGCGAGGTCTTATACCAAGTCGCAATCAAGCGGATATTTTTTCGTATGGGCGAATCTTGTATTCGCCCTGCCTCGTTGGGCGAACACAAGGTTCGCCCCTACAGTTTGTTGTCTTTTGATTGCGACTTGGTATTAGTCGCCACCAATCTGAGCGTAATTGTAGGGGCGCACCCCCGTGAGCCCCTTATCCCAGGCGGACACCTGGATCCGGTCCTACAGAAAACTCTTTTGGAGGCCGCCTGTTGTTAAATCTTGAGAAAGATGCGGCGGCGATAGAGAAGGCCGGTGAGTATAGTCAAAAAGGTGAGGTAAATTAGGGCTTAATAAAGGGAAGGCCAGCGGGGATCACACCCGCTGGTGTGGCCGGCGACGTCCCGGTTCACTCCGAAAAGGGCATTGGTGATGATGGCGAAGAGTGGACATGGTGAGCCGGAGCGCCGATATATAGCGCACCCAGGGCCAGACCGCCGGGTGGCGCCCCCCGATAGGCGAGAAGTAGGGTCTGGCCCAGCCAGACAAAGGGTGGCTGGGGGAGAGGCAATCCCCGGCTTTAGACCTTGGCCTCCTTCACTAAACTTAGCACCTGCCTCGCTTCACCACCAACACCGGGCAGGGGGACTGGCCGATAACCCGTTCGGCGACACTGCCCAGCAGCAGCCTCTTAAAGCCGGTGCGGCCGTGGCTGCCCACCACGATCAGGTCCACTTCGTTGCGGAGGGCTGTCTGGATGATGCCGTCATCCGCGGGCTGCCCCTGGGGCATCACGCCCTGGAAGACCACTCCGGCCTGATTGGCCGCGGCCAGCATTTGGTGGATAATGTCCTCCGCCTGGGGAATCTCCCCTTCTTCCGTGGCCACGGACACCCCGATGAGCTTGCCCTCCCGCCGCCGCACCAGGGCCAGGGCCTCGGCAAACGCGGTTTGACTGCAGGGAGAACCGTCGCTGGCGATCATGACCCGGTTAAAAGCCACTGTCGCACCTTTGGGAATCACTAGGACGTTGAAGGGGCTGTGGCCGATGACTCTGGCAGTGACGCTGCCCATCAGGAGCCGGGCCAGACCGGTGCGGCCGTAGCGGCCCATGACGATCATGTCCGGCTGAATGTCTTCCGCCTCCAGGATAATGGCGCTGAACACCGAGACGCTGCGGCGCAGCCGGGTCTCGATGGCCACGCCGGAGGCCTGCGCTTCGGCCTTGGCGGCCTCCAATTGGACGCGGACCTCTTCTGCGACCCGGGCCATCAGGTCCGGAGCCGCGGCCTCAAATTCCGGGATAATCTGCACCACCTGGAGGAGATAGACCTGATTGCCAGTGGTTTGGGCCATTCTCAGGGCTTCGGCCAGTGCGGCCCGGCTCTCTTCCGAGCCATCGGTGCAGACCAGCAATTTTTCCGGTTTATCGGGACTGGGTGCGGATGCCATTTGCGTTCTCCCGGGGCTGAATTTTGATATGAGCGCTATTGTCGTTTTCCGCAAAAAATAAAGGCCAGCAACGCCTTATAAAAAAGTCTGCCACCTCTTAAAAGGAAGATAATGATCTATTTTAGAATTTCAACGTATGCAGCATTACCAGGGTCTACGCAGCAGGAGCTGCTGATCCTATTTGCCTTCCCGAGCCGGAGCTTGGGAAGGGGCAAAAGAATTGGTGGGCAGTGCCCACCCTACAATTTAATTTCCACCACTTTCCCCTGCTCTCCGATCCCCCACCCTGCTTCCTCCGCCCCCTGCCCCCTGGTCCCTGAACCCTGCCTACTTCTCCTCCGACCGCTCCCCTTCGCCTTCCTCCTGTCCGGGGCGCTCGTAGTGGCCCGAAAGGAAGCGCTCGGCCAGGACGCGCACCATGTTGTCGTCGGACATGAGCATGTCCATCTGCCGCACGTAGGCCATGAGGCGGCCCAGGAGGTCCAGCCTTTCTTCGTTTTCGGCACAAGGGCGTTTGCGGAAACGGCCCCGGACCACGTCTTTGAAGACTTCCAGCTCGAAACCCAGCCGGTCTAAGACAATGGCGATGAGCTTGGCCCGGCGGATGCGCCGGGGCTCATCCGCGGCCCCGCCCTTGAACGCGAAATTGATGAAATTGTCATCCGGCACCAGCCCGCATAAGCTGTCCACGGTGGCGAAATGATAGCCCAGGCGGCAACTGTAATTGACGTAATTGGCCGCGACGATGGCGTAGGTCTTGTCCCAGAACCTCTCCGGAGGGCGGATGGCGGTCTGGGCCAGGACGTGGAGAAACCCGCCCACAGACACGGGCACCGGCCCTGCCCAGGAGATGCCGGGGTGGCTGATGCCCCGCCAGAGGGCGCGCATGGGTAAGGAAATGATACTTTCCGGGGGCACCGGGGTGACGTGGGTAGCCAGGCCGCCTCCCAGGTCCATGAGGTGCAGGTTGAGGGGCAGCGGAGTATCCAGCTTCAGGAGCCGGAGCGCCGGGTAGCGCCCTTCCGCCACTCCGTCCATGAGGCCGAACATGCCCTGGACGGCCTTTTCATGGGCAAAGCGGGTGATATCATGATAGGTGTGGCAGTTCTCGGGGCGGAAGTTCGGGCTGCGGCGGTCCACCAGGGTCAGGGGCACCACCAGGTCCACCACTGCCCGCATCTTTCCATAGAGGGGCGACTGCTGCAACCGGATCGTCTTCCGGGTCTGATAACGGAGCACCTCCTCCACCCGGCCCCGGTAAACCTTGCCGTGATAGGCGTCCACCGTCACCATTTCCCCTTCGGGGAGCAGCTCCCCGGCCTGGAGGGTGTCCACCAGCGCCGGGATGCCGTACTCCCGGGCCACCAGGGCCAGATGGCCGGTGGTGGAGCCCACATCGGTGACCAGGGCCGCCACCCGGGGGAGCGCCGGGGCCAACTGGGGCGTGGTGCGGGGCGCCACCAGGACTGCGCCCGGGGGCACTTCCCCCAGGCTCCGGTCTCCATAGAGCCGGAAGACCGGGCCCGCGGCCGCGCCCAGGGAACCCACCCGGCCTCCGGCCAGGAGGACCTCGGCACCGCTTTCCGCGCCCGCCGCCTCCAAACAGAGACGGGCCCGGGACTCGGAAAAACGCAGTTCCCGGGCCTGCACCACATAGAGTTTGCCGCTCACCCCTTTGACCCATTCCACGTCATGGGGACAGCCGGCATAGTCCTCCAAGACCCGGGCAAAGCCGGCCAATTGCTCCAGGTCGGCAGCCTCCAGGGCCGGGGCGGCCACCAATTCCGGAGCCACCGTCTCCCGGACCAGGCGGCCGTCTTGCAATACCAGGCGGTACTCCTTGCGGCCGTACCTGGCCTCCAGTTGCCGGCCATCCGCTTTGGAGACGACATATTCATCCGGGCTGACTTCGCCCCCCACCAGGTCCGCAGCCAGGCCCCAGGTGGCGCTGACGATCATGCGCTCCGGGTCGCAGCTCTCCGGGTCCGCGGTGAACATCACGCCCGCGGCCCGGGCCTGAATCAGCCGTTGAATCAGCACGCCCATGGCGGCTTCTTCCAGAATCAGCCCCTGATTCTTAAAATAGGCCAAAGCCCGGGCCCCGAACTGGGAGGCCACCACCTGACGCCAATATTCGGGAACTTCATCCGGAGCCACTCCCAGGAAAGTTTCGTATTGGCCCGCAAAGGTGGCGGCGATGTCCTCCCGGGCGCCGCTGGAGCGCACCGCCAACCTGCGGCCGGGGTGATCCATCAATTGGCGGCTGGCCGCCACCAGGGCCGCGGCCAGCTCCCCGGGCAGCGGCTGGGCCAGGACCAGGGCCTGCAGTCTGGCCGCGGCCTCCTCCACTCCGGCCTCATTCTCCAGGTCCAGGGACGCCAATTCTTGACCTAGCCGGGCCAGCAAGGTTTCTTCACCTCCCGGCAGCTTTTGCTCCATGAACAGCCGGTAGGCGGAGAGGGTGGCCACCACTCCCTCCGGCACCGGCAAATGAATATCGTTCCGGACCCGGGCCAGGTTGGCGGCCTTCCCCCCCAGGGCCGGCCGCATCTCCGGGGGAGCCTGGTCCAGCCGCATCACCAGGGGGCTGGAGGGAATCCGGGGGCCCTCTTCCAGGCATTGATGAATCGCGGCCTCGACCTTGACCCTGGATTTCTCCAGTTCCGCCCAGAGGCCTCCGGACATGCGCTGCAGTCCGGCCACCAGATCGGCGACATGCCGGTCCAAGGTGTCGATGCAGCTGCGGAGATACTGCAAGTCAAAGCCATTGCCGTCGGCGAGCTTCTCCTCCAACTGGCCCATGACCACCAGAGATTCATTATTGGCGGCCAGCACTTGCTGGAACCCCTGGAAAATCTCTTTCAGAGCCGGCGCCGGCGGCGGCGTTTTCTTTTTTCTCCGGAAGATGCTGAACCATCCCATGAATAATACCTTAGGTAAAATTTAACTTGAGTCGGCCGCGAATGGTTAATTAATTTTGCCTAAATTTTTCAGTCTCCCCCAAAACCTGGATACCTATCAATTTTGACGCCAAAGCAAAATAAGACGCGGCGAAAGTCCCCCTTCTGTCATTCTGAACGGAGCGCAGCGGAGTGAAGAATCTCGTATTGTGATGGTATCCTTGAGATTCTTCGGTTTTTTTCTCTGCGTATCCTCTCTCTGCGCTCTCTGCGCCTCTGCGGGGAAAAAAGGGAAAAATTCACCGCGGAGACGCAGAGGACGCAGAGAATTCGCGGAGAGTTTTTGCGATTAAATAAGCATTTTGCAAAAGGCTCAGGCATATGGCCTTCTTCCCGGCCACATTCTCACCGGATCAAGGCAAAGCAAACGTTGATTTCCTTTACGAACTGTAAAATTTACTGACGGCCCAGGAGTCAAAAGTCACAAAAGCATTAGGGAGCCGTTACTTTTACCATTAATTATTCATTAGTTAGCACTCGAATAACTCTTTTTCATCCTGGCACGGGCATTGATAGAGAAGATATTGACGGATTTCGTTCGCCCCAAAAACGGGGGGCTGGGGAAAGAGAGACGGACGCGTTATGGCCCGGCCCAAATTGCTGGAAGGCGGCCTCCGATTCCGGTTTATCCACGGCTAAAAACCACTTCTAGCCAAGGGCTTAACAGTGCCGGCGGCAGGGAACGTTTAGGGACCGCGGCTGGCACTTATTATCAATCTCGCCATGATAGGAGGTGTAAGGAAATGAAGAAAACCTGGGTAATCATTCTTAACTGCTTCTTGCTGGGACTCCCCGCCCTGGCCTGGGCCGCGGAAGGACTGGACATCCCCGAGGAGATGGGGAAGAAGGTTGATCTGGCCGATTTGAGCGGCATCAACCTCTTCTTTGCCCGGTATTATAATGACAACCTTTGGGTCTACGCGGCGATCGTCACGGTGTTGATGGGTGTGGTGGGATTCGGTATCGCCCTGGTTACCGACGTTATCCTGAAGATGGCCGGCATGGAAGTCAGCAAAATCGAACATCACGAATAGCCTGGAAATAGGAGAAATATACCATGCTTGATATTTATCTGCCCATCGCCGGCATGCACTTCAACGCCCTGATCCTGGTGGCCATCGGCTTCTCCGTGGGCGTACTCGGCGGTTTCTTTGGGGTCGGCGGCGCCTGGGTGGTGACCCCGGCTCTTAATGCCTTCGGTTTTCCCATGGCCTACGCCATCGGCACCGATCTGGCCCATATCTTCGGCAAATCCATCGTGGCCACGGCCAAGCACCGCAAAATGGGCAACGTGGACATGAAACTGGGCATCATCTCCATCGTCGGTTCGGTCATCGGCGTGGAAATCGGCGCCCAGAACGTCATGTGGCTCACCAGACTGGGGCTGGCCGGCCCCATTGTCCGTTATACCTATATGGCCCTGCTCTTCGGCCTGGGTATCTACATGTTGTACGATTACGCCACCAAAGACAAGCGGGCGGCGAAACAAGCAAATCCCAGCGCCGGGGTGGCCGCCATGCCGGCCCGGAAGACCTTTAACCTGCCGCCGATGATCCATTTTCCGGCTTCCGGCATCACCATCTCCTTCTGGACCGTGACCTTTGTCTTCCTGTTCACCGGCTGGCTCTCCGGCTTCCTGGGCGTGGGCGGCGGCTTCATCCGCATGCCGGCCCTGATCTACTTAATCGGCTGCCCCACGGCCATTGCGGTGGGCACTGACCTGTTTTCGGTGTTGTTTTCGGGAGCTTACGGCTGCTTTACCTACGGCGTCAAAGGCCGGGTGGAGATCATCGCCGCGATCCTGATGCTTATCGGTGCGTCCATCGGCGCCCAGATCGGCGTGACCGCGGTCAAGTATATCCGGGGCTATGGCATCCGCCTGCTCTTTGCCATTATGGTCATCTTGGCGGGGATTTCCGTGTCCCTGAAACAGTTCAACCTTTCCGTCGCCTCTCAATGGATGGTCATGTGCGCCGCTTTAGGTATGTGCGTGGTGATCATGGTCCAGCTATGGGGTGGCGTTAAGAAAGAGCGGGCCGAGAAAGCGGGCCAGCATTAATCCACGGAGGAGCGAACTACATGAAAATACTGGTACCCGTCGATGGTTCGGCCTACTCGCTGAAGGCCGTGGAAACCGCCTGCAATCTGGCTAAATCCAACCCCCCTTCCGAGGTGGTGGTGTTGGCCGTCTACCTTTCCCTCTTTGATCTGGAGGACGAAGGGCACTTTGTGGCGGATAAACTGAAACGTCAGGCGGAGAACGCCCTGAACGCGGCCAAGGCCAAGGCCCAGGAGAAAAACATCACCCCCCGGGCCTTGATCGCCACCGGGGACTCCACCGCGGATGAAATCGTGGAAGCGGCCAAAAAAGAGAAGGCCGACCTGATTGTCATCGGCAGCCGGGGTCTGGCCGGCAAGACCAAATATTTCCTGGGCAGCACGGCCTCCAAGGTGGTGACCTACTCCCCCTGCTCCGTGCTGGTGGTGAAATTGCAGGAAGATTAATTCTCAATTTGGGGGAGGAAGCGAAGAGACCAGCGAGCCGCAAGCAGCCACACCCGTTCCTGCTGCTTTTGCCGAGGCCCACTGCTCACTGCTTGCCGCTCACTGCCTCTGCTCCCTCCCCCAAAGCCTCTCTTCCATCCCGTCCACCTCCCCAGCAACCTTGACCCCCTGGGGTAAATACGCTAATATTTAAAATAAAATCATAACTTGAGCCGAATATCTAGGGTTTGAAGAATCGCGGGGGCTGGCTTTAGAAATTTCTCCAGAATCTGGAAAATCTTTGGAAAAAAATAGTTGGGATGAGACGCTTTCCCTTTTTAGTTTCCCGGCATGCCTTGGCCATAATCCTGGTGGTCAATGCCCTGCTTTTGGGAACCAGCATCTACCTGGGAGTCAAATCCGCCAATCAGATGCTGGAGATCGTCAAGGAGGATTTCAACCAGCAACAACTGGTGTTGGCACAACATACCGCGGGCCTGCTGGAGCAGGACCTCAATTTTCTGAAGCGGGAATTGAGCACCCTCAATTTCTCGCCGTCCATCCAATATCTGGAACCCCTGAGCTGGGCCAACCGGATGCGGGCCACCCTCTCCAGCGTCCGGGAGGAAGGAGTGGTGGAAATCCGCCGTCTCAATCCGGAGGGGACCAGGGTTTACCTCGTGGATGCTCGCGGGGTGGATCAGGTAATTACCGGCTCCTTTCAGGATGCTCCCTATCTGCAGTGGGCCCGGCTGCCGGAAAATAAGGGCCGGATCTACGTGGGTCCCGTATCCACCCAGGTCCCCAACTTTGTGGGCCGGCTGATCATGATCATGGCCGTGCCCACCTACGAGGAATCGGTGGACGAAAGCCATCCCCACCCTTCCGGCGCCCTTTCCGGCGTGTTGCTCTTCTATATCGACACCCACTTTTTGGCGAGCAAATTTACCCGCCAGATCCGGAGCGGCAAGACCGGCTATGCCTGGATCATGGATAACCAGGGCACCTTTTTGAGCCATCCGGAGCGGGACTTTATCGGCAAAAACGCCTTTACCGTGCGCAAAGAACGGATGCCGGCCATCTCCTTTGACGCCATCAACGAAATCCAACGGGAGAAGATGCTCACCGGCCAGGAAGGTTGGGGCACCTATATTTCCGGGTGGCACCGGGGTATGGCCGGAGAGATTCATAAGCTCATCGCCTATGCCCCGGTGCAGCTGACCGAACCCAGTGTCGCCAAGGATATCAAAACCACGCCCTCCTGGTCGGTGGCGGTGGTGGCCCCCGCGTCCGAGGTGGAGGGGGTGGTGCATTCCCTCTATATGCGGCAATTCTTTCTGCAGGTGATCATCGGCTTCTTTGTCCTCTCCGCCACCGTGGTCATGCTGAACTTCCGTTTCGAGCGGCAGTTCTCCGCGTCCCTGGAGGAGGAAGTCAACCGCCAGAAAGAGATGTTGCGGAAATCCGAGGCCCGCTACCAGGCCCTGGTGGAAAACGCCGCAGACCTCATCTATACCGTGGACGAAACGGGCCGCATCCAGTCCCTGAACCTGTTTGCCGCCAATCTCTTCGCCCTCTCGCTGCCGGGGCACCCCGGGGGGGAGGTTCAACCCCAGAGATTCCTGGGGCTCACCTTGTACGATATTTTTAACAGGAAATCCGCGGACTTCCACATGGAATGGCTTAAGGAAGTGAAAGAAACGGGCCGCACCTTCAGCAAACGCCACCAGGTGACCATCGGCGACCAGGAATTCTGGTTCTCCACCAGTATCGTGGGCCTCCGGGATGAGCAGGAGCAGACTTTTGCCTTTGAGATCATTTCCCGGGACATCACCGGCCGCAAAGCCATTGAAGACCGCATGATCAACATGGAGAAACTGGCCTCCGTGGGGACTCTGGCCGCGGGGGTGGCCCACGAAATCAATAACCCCATCGCCGTCATCCTGGGTTTTACGGAACACCTCATGGAACAGACCGGGGAGCTGCCCGAAATCAATGAGACCCTGAAGGTGATGGAGGAAGAGGGAATGAAATGCAAAAAGATCGTGGAAAATCTCCTCACCTTTGCCCGCTCCCCGGAGCGCCTCGAAACCAGCGCCGATATCAACGCCATCTTGGAGAAGATGCTGAACGTGGTCCGCAATACCTTACTGACCAAAAAAATCACCCTGGAAAGCAGCCTGACCCCCAATCTGCCCCGGGTCAACGGCGACCCCCAGGAATTGCAGCAGGTGTTCATCAACCTGATCAACAACGCCATGGATGCCATGAAAGGAGGCGGCGTGCTGCGGGTGGAGGCGCGCCTGGCCCCGGACGGCAAACGGGTGTTCATTGAATTCAGCGATACCGGCGAAGGCATTCCCCGGGAGAGCCAGGCCAAGATTTTCGATCCCTTTTTTACCACCAAAAAAGTGGGGGAAGGCACCGGGCTGGGCCTTTCCGTGAGTTATGGCATTATCAGTAAGGCCGGGGGCAATATCCTCTTTACCAGTTACCCGGCAGAGGAATACCCCGAAAAACACGGCACTACTTTCACCGTTTATCTTCCCCTAGCCGCGGAGAAGAACGCGGAACAGGCCGCCCCGGCCCAAGAAGGGGAGAGTTCCATTCCTTTGGAAAAACTGACTAATTAAGATTCCAGGCCAGGAGGAGACGATGGCGGAGCAGATACTAGTGGTGGACGATGAGCCCAATATGCTCAGATTGTTGCGGACCATTCTCATGGATAAGACCGGCTATGAGGTGAGCACCACCAACAATCCTTTGGAGGTGAGCAAGCTGCTCCAGGAGAAGTCCTTCGACGTAGTGGTCACCGATCTGAAAATGCCGTTGGTGGACGGTATGGACTTGATCGATATCGTCAAAAAGATCGACGAAAAATTGCCCATCATCATTATCACTGCCTACGGGACCCTGGAGACCGCGGAAGAGGCCGTGCAAAAAGGGGCTTATGACTTCATCACCAAGCCTTTCCGCAAAGAAACCATCCTCATCACCATCAAGCGGGCCCTGGAATGGAAAAGGATGCAGAAAGAACTGGCCGCGCTGAAGAAGCAGTGAGCAGTGGTCAGTTTGTCCAACTACTATCCAAAACCTTGTCGAACTTTATTGGAGCGAGCTCAATAAAAGGCCTGAAATAGCCGTAATTATAACTAATCCACTTTGTTTGATAACTAGCCACTGATCACTGATTACTGATCACTGAACACTGATTATTGGCCACTGGCCACTAACCACTGACCACCATGTTTAAGTTTCTCCGCCGTTTCCTGAAGGAAGAAGTAGACGAACAGACACGACTGCGCCTGAAATTCGACCATTTCCGCCACCTTTTAGCAAACAACACTCAGGCCCTGGAAACCATGGCGGACATGGAGGAAAAGCTCTCCGGGGATTATCTCTTTGACCGCGCCTACCTCCAGGCCCAAGTGGAGCGCTTGGGGGGGAGCATCTCCCACATCGTCACCGAACTCAATCTCCTGACCGAAAACCGCTACCCGGAACTGCGGGCCATCTCTCAGCAGATCCAGGAGGAAATCCTCCGGGAGTTCACCGCCGCCCCGGACATCCCCGCCACCGCCTATGTGCTCCCCCTCTCCGCCTTGACCGAGGAGGCGGCCGTCAGTGTGGGGGGCAAAATGGCCAACCTGGGGGAAATAGGCAACCGGCTGCATCTCCTGGTGCCGGAGGGATTTGCCATTACCGCCGCGGCTTATAAGCGCTTCCTGGAGGCCTCCGGCCTGGATGTGGAGTTGGCCAAGCACCTGGCCCAGGCCCGGATTGATGACCTGGAGAGCCTGGAGGCCATTAGCCGGGAAATCCAGACCCTGGTGCGCCAGGCGCCGCTGCCCCAAGACCTAGAAGAGGCCCTGCTGGAGGCCTGGAAACCATTCCTGGGGCTGCCCCTGGCGGTGCGTTCCAGCGCCGTGGGGGAAGACACGGATTTCTCCTTTGCCGGCCAGTTTGCCACTCTCCTCAATGTGGACGCGGCCCGGCTGCCCGAGCATTACAAGGAGATCGTGGCCAGCAAGTTTACCTCCAGGGCCATCTTTTACTGGAAATATCAGCAATTCTCCGCGGGCGAGCTGCCCATGGCCGTGGGCTGTGTGGCCATGGTGCCGGCCCGGGCCAGCGGGGTGATGTTCTCCCTGGACCCCCAAGCGGCGGAGAGCAACACCACCCTCATCACCGCGGTCTGGGGGTTGGGGAAATACGCGGTGGACGGCACCATCACCCCCGACCTTTACCGGGTGTCCCGGACGCCCAGCATGGAGGTGACGGAGCAGCGAGTGGCGGAAAAACCGGTGGCCCTGGTCTGCCGACCGGAAGGAGGCACCGCGGAGGTAACGCTGCCACCCGAGCAGGCCCGGACCCCTTGCCTGAGCCCGGAACAGATCCAGGACCTGGCGGTCATTGCCCTGAAACTGGAAAAACACTTCGGCCAACCCCAGGATATCGAGTGGGCCCTGGATGACGCGGGCCGGATTTTTCTCCTGCAGTCCCGGCCTTTGCGGGTCAGCACCCCCAAGACCCCGGAACGGGAAAGCACCTGGGAACAGGTGCCCCCCTTGCTCAGCTACGGCGTCCGGGCCGTGGGCGGCGCGGCTGCCGGCCGGGTCTTTCGGCTTCACCGGGATGACGAGGTGGCCAACATCCCCCCGGGCGCGGTGGTGGTGGTGCGGCAGCCCCTGGCCAAACTGGTTCTGGTCATGGACCGCATTGCCGCCATTCTCACGGAGGTGGGCAGCCCCACGGACCACATGTCCATCCTGGCCCGGGAATTCCGGGTGCCCACCCTGGTGGACGTAGGCGGGGCCACCCGGGTGCTGCATACCGGCCAGGTGGTCACGGTGGACGCGGACGCAGCCCGGGTCTATCCCGGGGTGATCCCGGAACTCCTGGACAGCCGCACCCAGCCGGATACGGGCGTGCAACGCATCCCCGTTTTCCAAAAGCTGAGCCGCATCCTGAAAAAGGCCACTCCTTTGAATCTGCTGGACCCGGAGAGCCCGGAATTCCAAGCCGACCGCTGCCGCACCCTCCATGACATCACCCGCTTCGCCCATGAAAAGGCGATGGACGCCATGTTCGCCCTGGACGTGGACCAGGCCTTGGAGCCCCGGTCCTGCTCCCGCTTGCAGACCGATCTGCCCCTCAATCTCTTCATTCTGGACCTGGGAGGCGGCCTGCGGGTTCAGGGCCAGGCCTGGGTCAAGGAGGAGGACATCCTTTCCCGGCCTTTTCGGGCCCTGCTCCGGGGTTTCCATCACCCCCGGGTCACCTGGGCCGGCCAGGTGGCCCCGGATCTGAGAGGCTTTATCTCGGTATTCGCCAATACCATGTACGACATGGGCAAGGCGGAAAAAGGGTTGGGCGGCAAAAGCTTCGCGGTGATCACCGAAAATTACCTCAATTTCAACTCCCGGCTGGGCTATCACTTCGCCATCCTGGACGCCTATATCTCGGAAGAGAAAAACGACAACTACATCAGCTACCAGTTCAAAGGCGGAGCAGCAGGGGTGGAGCGCCGGGAGCGCCGGGCCCGGCTGCTGGGCGAGATTCTGGACTACCTGGGGTTTAAAGTGCAGATAACCGGAGATATGGTACAAGGCCGGATGGTCAAGTACTCCCTCCTGGAAACGGAACAGACCCTGGAACTGGCCGGACTTTTATCCGCGTTCGCCCGGCAACTGGACCTGGCCCTCTCCAGCGACGCCGTGGTGGAACGCTGCTTCCAGGCCTTCAAAGACGAGGATTACAACCTGAGCTTCCTCCGCCCGCAGCAGAGCGTTACTTAGAGCAAGGCAGCCGCACCCGGACCATAAATAGACTGGTAGAAAAGCACTGGCCGGGACATTTAAAAAGGGCGACCCAATGGGTCGCCCTTGAAGCAATACTATGGATGGGCACTGAAGGCGAAAGCGCCGGGCCCATCCCTTAATTGAGCAGCAATAGTCGTTGCGGGATAAGACTGGTACTCATAGGAATGGGCGAGCCGGACAGGGCCAGGGTGCCGGAGGTGTATCTGGAATTAAACGTAGCCTGCCCCGTATCGAAGTCATGGCCGATATCGTAAAAGGTGCCGCTGAAGTCGTTTTTATTAATGGTGACGTGCATCACCCCGCCGTCGCGATTGACGCCGGTGTGCTCCTGTGACTCGCTACAGGTGAAAATCAGGGTGTTCCCCATCAGGAATCCCGATCCAGAAATTACGAAAGGCCCATCAGTACCAGACGTCACGTAGCCCTGGAATAGATAGAATTCATCGCCCACCTTGCTGATCCCCCCGGTGATGGAAAAAGTGTCGCCTGCTTTAACACCGGTAACGGTGGTGTAACCGATGGTCGCGGTCCAGGTGGTCTTGCCCAGGTAAGTGACATTGATGCCCAGGGCACTGGTAATGCTCATTCCCAGGACAAGCAGAGCCGTTAACGCCAATACCAAAAATCTCGTTTTCATGCAGCTACTCCTTTGCCTGATTCTGCTGAATTTGATTCTCTCAGAACCTCAATTATAGCGATTGCCAAAAGTTTTTTCCGATAAGGCCTTAAGAAAATTTACGCG
>JAKAKP010000151.1 GCA_021813445.1 Deltaproteobacteria bacterium | reverse complement strand
CCCCCAAGGGGGGAGAGGGGAAAAACCTGGTATTTCCATGAGATGAATTTTAATGGGCCGGCTCTCTTTTATTAAAGCGAAATTTACCGCCCTTACTCATGCAAATGTCCTGCCGGACACTGCTGCCCTACCCCCCCCTTTTTCAAAGGGGGGAATTGAGAAATACTTATAATTTGGCCCCTGATCCCTGATCTCCAAAGGAGTCATTTATGACCGAAAAAGAAAAAGCCCGCGTCCACGTCCTCATCGAAGGCCGGGTCCAGGGGGTCTTTTTCCGGGCCCATACCCGGGATGAGGCCACGGCCCGGGGGCTTCAGGGGTGGGTGCGCAACCTCCCGGACGGCCGGGTGGAGGCCCTGTTTGAAGGGGAGCGGGAAGTGCTGAACAGCATGCTGGTCTGGTGCCACCAGGGCCCCCGCTACTCCTACGTGGACCGGGTGGACATGGAGTGGCAGCCTTACCGGGGGGACCTGCAAGGGTTCCGGATTGTTTATTGAGGGGGAGAAGAAGAAATGGTGGGCAGTGCCCACCCTACACCTTCCATGAGCGCAGGCGAAACGCCTGCGCCACCGATTTGATTTCTCTATTCTTGCGTCTCTCTTTGCGTCTTGGCGTCTTTGCGTGAGGCCATCGGTTTTCACTGCTCACTGCTCACTCCCTACCTTCCCCAAATAATCCAATTGCCGGGCGATATAAAGCAACTGCCCTTGCTCGATTTGCCGGTGCCGCGTCTCCACCCAATCCTGGAAGCGCTCCGGGGGCAGCCGGGGATGGCCCTTAAGGGCATCTGCCACGGTATGGATAATGAAATGCAGAAAATAGGCCTCTTCCGGCGGATAGCCGTCCGGGCCGGGGTGGACCACCCAATCGGAGCTGCCCGCGGCCAGCACCTGGGCGCCTGCGGCCGCCAGCATGTGGAACAGCCGGCGTCCCGTCTGGCTGTGGCTGCACAGCCAGGGCTGGAAGTGGCGCAGGTCCATGCTCTGGTGGTACAGCTCCTCGATTTGCCGGTCAAACTCTGCGTCCAGGTACGGTAAAAAGATGGTGGCCCCGTCAAAATTGAGAGTGAAATAACAGAGCCCCCCCTCCCGCAGCAAGGCAAGCAGGGGCGGCAGGGTGGCGGACAGGTCCACCAGGTCCAGGAAAGCATGGGCGATAAGCAGGTCCCAGACCCGCCGCCCTTGCTCCCGCTCCAGAAAGTCGTAAAGGTCGATGGCCTCGAAGACCACCGAGAGAGACTGGCCCGGTCGGGGTTGCAGAACGAAGATTCCGGCTTCCTCGGTGAGGCGGCAGCCCCGGCCGGCGGCATAGAGGCGCAGCCGCTCCCGGGCTGCGGCAATATTTTCGGGCTCCAGATCGATGGCGGTATAGACCGCGTTTTGCAGCAGCCCCCAGTCCAGGAGCCGCTCCACCATGGTGCCGATGCCGCAGCCCACCTCCAACACCCGGAGGGGGGGCGATCCGGGCCAGGCTGCCAGGCAACGGGACAGGGTGTTAAACACGTGCCGGTTCAGGGCGCGGTCATCCAGGCCTTTCTTGCTGGCCAGATAGCGGGTGACGCTGAATTCGCTAGTTTGGAACATGGAATTATTTCCCTCCCACATTCCTTTCCCCTAGGGGGAAAAGGGGACAATGAAACTCAATAAATGCTTCTGGGAAATAACTCCCTCTCTCCCGGGCAGGGGGAGAGGATCGGTTGAGGGGGCGCGGCAAAGATCACTGCCTCAAGGTGATCGGCGCTAACTCTTCAAATCATGCAGAAAGCGGTGAACCATTCCCAGGCTGTCTTCCCAGGTGGGGTGGCGGGCGAAACTGGCCTGCGCCGCCATGCTCATCTGCAGCAGCAGTCCCCGGTCCGCCATCAGGTCCCCTAGATGGCGGGCCAGGGCCGTGTTGTCCCCCGGCGTCACCAGGAAGCCGTTTTCGCCGTGGCCGATGATCTCCTTGGCCCCCCCGGCCGTGGAGGCCAGGGCCGGCAGACCGAAGCTCATCCCTTCCAGATAGACGATGCCGAATCCCTCGAAGGACGAAGGCACGGCCAGCACGTGGCTCCGGGCCAGAAGCGCAGCCAGCTCGGCGCTTTCCAGGGTGCCCAGCAGATCCACCTGGTTGGTTAAACCCGTTTCCTCCAACTGGCGCCGGATGGCGTCCGCATAGGTGTCATCCATGGTCAGGCTCCCCGCCACCGTCAACCGCCAGCCTTCCCGGGGCAGGATGGCTAGAGTCGTCAGCAGAGTATGCAACTCCTTCCGGGGAATGAGGTTACCGATAAAAATAATCTCCAGGGGCCCGGGAGCCAGAGTCCGGGCCATAATCTGCTCCCGGGAAATCGACCCGGGAAGCCGGTCCCCCCCGGGATTGGCCACCACCAGGGGCCGGCCATGGCCCACCAATCTTTCCACGTCCGCCCGGGTGGCCTTGCTGACGCAGACAAAGCCGTCCACGGCTTGCAGATATTGTTTCTCCACCCAGCGATAGAGGCGCTGCCGCCAGGGCGCATGGGCTTCGCTGGCCCGCAGATGGTGGACGATGGCAATGATAGGACCCTGCAGGTGACGCCGCAGCCAGCGGTTCAGCCGGAAAAAGGAAGGATGAATGAGCTCATCTTGGAGCAGCACTTCGCAGGGCAGCCCTTGCAGACGCTGACGCAGGGCGGCGGAGAAGTTGTCCAGCAGCCCCCGGCCATAGGCAGGCCAGGGCAGAGACACCACCTCCACCCGGTCCCCCTGGCTTTCCAGATGCTGCACCAGGAGCCGGTCGTACAGGAACCCCCCGGAAACGGTATCCAGATTGCCGTAAATGAGGAGGCCGATTTTCACTTAAATTCCTTTTGGTACGCGGCCCAGGCGATCTCCGTTTCCCAGATTTTGACCCGCAAGGCCTGTAAATTGGGGGCGGAGAGGCGCTGGCGCAGCAGTTGCCAGAAAATCCGGGAAAAATGCTCAATACTGGGGTTAAGCCCGGCAAATTCCGCCAGTTCGTTCAAAGTCCGGTCCCGAAAATAGGCCACCACTTCATCCAGGTGTAAATCGATATCCACGATGTCCACCAAGTAGCCGTGGAGGTCCAGGCTCTGGCCCTGGAGCTGCACTTCCACCCGGTAGGGATGGGAATGGGGGAGGTTTTCCGGCCCCCAGTCGCCGCCCACGAGAAAATGCTGGGCTACGAAGCTGCGTTCTGCGGCCACCGTATACATTAAGCGCTCCTGGTATGAAAGGATAAGCCCTCACGCAAAGACGCCAAGGCGCAAAGAAAGACGCAATGCATGATTAATTCAGGCGGCGCTGTCCCTCTTATAAATCATGAAGATCCTGGTGGGGCGGGCCTCCGTGCCCGCCGGGCGTCTGGCGGGCACGGAGGCCCGCCCCACCGACCTGTAACCGGCCGTTCATGGTCTGCAGCCCACCCAAAATTATGAAAGTATCGGTGGCGCAGGCTTTCCGGCCTGCGCATTAAGACTTCAGGAAGCTTCTAATAATTCAAGATCACCTGCAAGGCCTCCGCCGGTTTCTTATCCAGCAGGTCAAAGGCCTGGGCCGCCTGGGCCAGGGGGAAACGGTGGGTAATCAGAGACACGGGGGCCAGTTCCTGGAGCATCCGCCAGGTGAGGAGATATCGCCGGAATTTGCTCCAGCGCCCGGCCAGTTCCGGGGCGATGGTGCTCACCTGGCTGCTGATCAGCCGCATGCGGCTGCGGTGAAACCTGCCCCCGAGATTGAGGTCCGCTCTTTTCAGGCCGTACCAGGAACCGATGACCACCCGTCCGTGGAAACCGGTGATGGCAATGGCCTGATCCAGGGCCGCGGGGTTGCCGGAGACCTCGTAACAGAGGTCCGCGCCCCGGTAGGACGCGGGCCTGCTCCAGGCCTCCAGCAATTGCTCCAGGGAGTCCGGGGCTCCGGGGTCCAGGCAGAGATGCGCCCCCCAGTCCGTGGATAAACGGCGGCGGTTGGCATGGAGGTCCAGGGACACCAGGCCGGCCAGGGGCAGCCGGGACAGCAGCCCGGTGAGGAGCAGGCCCACCACGCCCTGGCCGAACACTGCCACCTGTTCCCCCAACTGCGGCTGGCCGTCCATCACGAAGGTGACCGCGGTCTCCATATTGGGGAAAAAGACCGCGGCCTCCGGGGACAAGGAAGACGGCGGCAGCAACAGGTCTTCCAGATGGGCCAGGAAGTGGCTTTCATGGGGATTGAAGGCAAAGACCAGCCGACCCTGCCATTCCGCCGGGACTCCCTCACCCAAGACCTCGGCCCGGCCAATCACCGCGTAGCCATATTTCAAGGGAAAATCGAAGCGGCCCACCAGCGCCGGGATGGTTTCGTCCACGGCCAGGTCCCCGGGGGCCTGGCCCCGGTAAATCAGGGTTTCGGTCCCCGGGCTGATGGCGGAGATCAGGGTCTTGACCAGCACCTGGCCCGGACCGGGAGGGTCCAGGGGCTCTTCTCTAATCTCCACTTGCCGGGGACCGGTAAAGAAGAGAGATTGGCGGATCATGCTTCGTCCCAATGGGGCTCACCCCGGAGGACCAGGTCTTCCCCCAGGCGTTGATAGCTAACCCGGCGCAGCCTGGGGAAGCAATCCGTCCGGGCCTGTCCCAGATAATCCATGACCCGTAAGCCCCCCACCAGCATGGGTGCGACGGTCAGGACCACCTGGTCCACCAGGCGGGCGGCCAGAAAGCTGGTGATGATCTGGGCCCCGCCTTCCACCATCAGGCTGTTGATGCCCAACTGGCCCAGGTGCTGCAACAGAGCCTCCAAATCCACCCAGCCATTGGCGCCGGTGGGCAGGCGCAGGACCAGGGCCCCGATCTTCTCCAGGGCCACCTGGCGTTCCGGGTCCGCGCTTTCACTGGTGGCGATCCAGGGCACGCGGCAATTGCGCAGCAGATGGGCATAAGGAGGAAACCTGAGGCGGCTGTCCACCACGATGGGTTGGGGGTCTTTCCCTTCCACCAGCCGCACGTTGAGGCGGGGATTATCCGCCAACAGGGTGCCGATGCCCACTAAGATGGCGTCATGCGCGGCCCGCAAACCGTGGGTCAGGGTCAAGGACTGGGAGCCGCTCAGGGCCAGAGGGCGGCCCGGCCGGGCGGCGATGCTGCCGTCCAAGCTCTGGGCGTAGCTAAGGGTGACATAGGGGCGCCCGGTGCGCTGGCGATGCGCGGCCGCGTCGTGTAAGTGCTGATTGATCTGCTCCATGATTCCCAGGTGCAGGGGCTGATAGCAGGGGGTGCCGTTGGGCAATTCGTCCAGGACCAGGAGGTGCTTCAGGCGCCGGGCCTTGGTCCGCAAATAACGGGCGTTCTCCGGGCAGACCCCGGTTTGCAGGGGAACGCGGGCGCTTACCCGGATGCCCAGTTCCTGGAGGCTGTCGAGCTTATGGGGATTATTGGTGAGGAGCTGGATGGAACCTACTCCCAGGTCTTTGAGAATCCGGGCGGCCACCGTGTAGTCCCGTTCATCCGCCTGGTGCCCCAGGAGCAGGTTGGCGTCCACGGTGTCATAGCCCTGGTCCTGGAGGTTATAGGCCCGGAGCTTGTCCAGGAGACCGATGCCCCGCCCTTCCTGGCGCAGGTAGATGACCACACCGGAGCCCGCGTCGGCGATGAGTTTGAGAGACGCCTGTAATTGCGCCCCGCAATCGCAGCGCCTGGACCCCAGCACATCACCGGTGAAGCACTCGGAATGGACCCGCACCAGGACCTCGTCTTGGCCGGCCACCTCCCCCCGCACTAGGGCCAGATGCTCCTTGTCATCCTGGCTGCTCTTATAAAAGAATAATTGAAACTCACTCACCACGGTGGGGATGCGGGCCGAGGCGGCGCTGGTGATCTTGCCTTCATCTCCGGGCATCATCGGGTCTCCTTGGCTTTAAGGCCAAGTCAAGGGGGCGCAGTGCGGAAAGCTGGTATTGTGGCTCCCTGAAGGCCGGATAGTTTAATACTAAATCGTAATCAAAGAAGGTTTTTCTCGTAGGGGCGAACCTTGTGTTCGCCCAGGCGCTGATGGGCGAACACAAGGTTCGCTACATTTCGCACACCTTTTTGATGGCAACTTGGTATAACAGGAAAAAAGCCCTGCCCATCACTTCAAGGGGGCTACGTGTTTTAAAATAAGTATGCACGGCGGCGTGTCAAGAAGGCTGACAGTGCAGGGTTGGGGGGAGGAAGTGGGTTGGAAAAACGGGGGCGGCCTCATGCCGCTCTATCAGACCGGAAACCGGAAACCGAAAACCGCAAACTGCTTTTAATACCCCACGGGCAGACGGTAAAGGATATCCGCCAATTCTTCCGCGCTGGCCACGGGCTGGTCCGTGTCCCCGTGGAGCTGCAGGCACTCCAGCCAGAGGCCGGGAATGGTCTGGTCGGCCTGCTCCCACTCAATTTGCAAGGGAAACAGGGGGTCGGCCTGGGTGGCGGCCTCCCAGGCTGCGAAGTCGGCAATGCGGGAGTCCCGTTCCCTGGCCCTCTCGAAGGCGCTGCCCTTGATGTCCTGGTTGAAGCCGGTGCTCCAGAAAAAATCGATGAGGGTGGGCACGGCCTGGGCCAGGGGCACGCCCTCCAGCATCTCCGGGCGGTAGCGCAGGCAAACCCGCTGGGAGCCGTAATGGCCCGGCTCGCCCCGGACATTGGGCAGGTTGGTATGATACAAGGGGTCAGCCAGGGAGACAAGAGGGCTCAGCCGGTAGAACATCTTCATTTCTTCCAGGTGGCCCCGGTAAAAACTGAGGAGATACAGAATGTAGGGAAAAGCCAGGCGGTAGGTGCGGTAGTCCTCCCCCCCCTTTTTTTCCCAACTGCCCCGCAGGGTCCGGCATTGGGGCGGGTGCTCCACCACCAGGAAAAGCAGCTCTTTCCGGGCGGCCAGCCAGCGGCAGCCGGGAGGCAAGACCGGCAGCGGCGGCGGCATCACCCGGCCCACATAGCGCAGCAAAGAGTCAATGGGAGCCCGCCGGGCAACTCGAGAGCCCTGATCGCCATTCCCCTCCAGGAGTTGCGCCTCCTGGCCCGTAAAGATAATTTTCTCGCTGATGGTGAGTTTCCTTGCTGTGTTTTTCTCCCCCTTAGCCCTCTTATTCGCCCCAAAAAACAGGGCGAACTCTTTTCTTATCCCACTTTTTGAAAAGGAGGCCTCTTATCCCCCCCCTAAAAAAGGGGGATCGCATAACCCCCCTTTGTAAAAGGGGGGTTAGGGGGGATTTATGTGCCTAAATTCTTGCCCTTACCGCCTGATAGACGGCATCCATAACTCCTTCAATTTCTTTTAATGCCTGCCTGCTGTCAAACCGCAGCACCAGCAGCCCCAGGCTATTTAGATATTCGTCCCGCTTTTTATCCTTTTCCATATGCTGTGCTTCAAAATGCTGGGAACCGTCTATTTCCACAACCAACTTGGCCTGGGGCGCATAAAAATCCACAATATAATCGCCGATGGGTTTCTGTCGATAAAATTGTACGCCCTCAATCTGCTTGCCCCGCAACCGCCGCCATAAGACCCGCTCGCTATCCGTGAGGTTCTGCCGGAGCTGCCGGGCGCTGGCTTTCAGCTTGGGACTATATTTGAGCATCGAGCGCTCTTAAATCCCCCCCGCCCCCTTTTTCAAAGGGGGGGAAAGAAAAGTCGTGATTATGGGGCTTCCTTCCCTTTGCCCATGATGGCGCAAATGAAGCTGCCTAACTCTTCTCTTTCTCCCCTTGCCAAAAGGGGATATTTTTCCCCCCTTGAAAAGGAGGGTCTCTTATCCCCCCCTTTGCAAAAGGGGGGTCAGGGGGGATTTATGTGCCTAAATTCTTGCCCTTACCGCCTGATAGACGGCGTCCATAACTCCTTCAATTTCTTTTAATGCCTGTCTGCTGTCAAACCGCAGCACCAGCAGCCCCAGGCTGCTTAAATATTCGTCCCTTTTCCTGTCTTTTTCAACATGCTGGGCTTCAAAATGCTGGGAACCATCTATTTCGATAACCAACTTTGCCTTTGGCGCATAGAAATCCACAATGTAATCGCCGATGGGCTTTTGTCGATAAAATTGCACTTCCGCTAGTTGTTTGCCCCGCAACCGCCACCATAAAGCCCGCTCGCTATCCGTGAGGTTCTGCCGGAGCTGCCGGGCACTGGCCTTCAGTTTGGGGCTATACTTGAGCATCGAGCGCCCCCCCTGCCCCCTTTTTCAAAGGGTGGGAAAGAAGACCTTGCTTATGGGGCTTATTTCACTTTACCGATGATGGTGCAGATTGAAATTGCAAAGCTCGTCTTCGAGGTCTTCACCAGAAGCCAGTGCAAACCTGTCATACTGAACGCCGTGAAGGATCTCAACCCTTCGAAAATACGAGATTCTTGCGCTCAGAATGACAATTCAAGGGAATTTGGGATTTTGCAATAGCTTCTGTCTCCTAACAATAGGGTGCATTGGCAAGGCTCGAAGTGAGTATTTCCCGGATCAGCTTTCCTGACGCACCCCTATCCCCCTAACCAAAAAATGAAAACTGACTCTGGCCCCTATCTTTCCTCCCCTTCTTCCCGGCGGGCGGCCCAGGACCAGACCCTTTCCGGGATGAAGCGCCGCGAGGAGCACTGGTTCAGGGCCAGGCGTTCCATCTGCCGGAGCACTTCCATCTGGTGGGGGGGCAGGAAGTCGTCGATGACCGCCTGGAAATCATCGAGCGTCACCTGCTCCCGGCCCGCCACCCGGGCCCGGCGGTAGGCCCGAAAGACAATCTCCTCCAGGTCGCCGCCGGTGATCACCTCCGGATGGCGTTCCTCCAGGTGGCGCACCACTTCCGGGAAATCCCCGGGGTCGCAGGGGATGTAGCTGCGCCGGGACACCACCTCCAGGATATGGACCTTCTCGGTGAAATCCGGCATGAAGAAGGGGATGCGCTCGCTGGAGCGCCCGGAACGCAGATCGGCCTTGTCCAGGCGGTCCGGCCGGTTGGTGATCCTGATCCACAGGACTTTCCCCTGGATGGCCGGGTCCCCCATGAACTCGAAGCGCATCTGCCGCAGGCGGTTGGACACGCCGGTGTCCCCGGAGTATTCGTCCCGGCCGTGCTCGCTCTGGTCGGCCTCGTCTTCCACCACCACCACCGGGGTCAAGGTCCTCAGGGTCTGCAGGGCCTTGAAGAAGTTGCGCTCCGATTCCCCCACCCACTTGGTCCGGGGGTTTAAGAGCTTGATGAAGTTGAAGCCCGAGTCCCGGGCCAGGGCTTCGGCCAGAGCGGTCTTGCCCACCCCCGGGGGACCCATCATGGTGATGCCCCGGGGCACGAGCTTGTCTTCCCCGGCCTGGATGGCCGCGACAATCTGGGAAAAATACTCCTTGATGGGCTCGAGGCCCCCGATCTCCGCCAGCCCGTAACGGGGCTCGATGACCTCGATGAGGCCCACCAGTTCCTGGCGCAACAGCTCTTTCTTGCGGCGGCGCACCAGGTCCATGGTCAGGGGCTGTCGCCGGGCCTGGTGCAAGAGCGAAGCAACCACGGTGAGGCTCAGGCCTGCGGTGAGGTGGGCCAGTTCCTTGGGCGATAAATCTAACTTATAGTGGCCCTGGGTCAGGAGATGGTCGATGAAGGCCACCCTGTCTGCCTGGTCCGGGGCCGGCACCTCGATCACTTGGGCGCCGTAGCGGGACAGCAGGAGCATGGGGTTTAAATCCGCGAGATTGCCGGTGGTCAGGATCACCACGTGCCCGGCCTCGATGAGGTCCCGGTGGCGGGCCCAGCGCAGCAGGGTCACAAGCGTGGCCCGGTCCGCCTCCGGCATGGACCCCAATTCCAAGGCCGGCACCATGGTTTCGGCATATTCCAAAATTAAGGCAATGGGCTTGGTGCTCCCCGGGGACTGGCAGCAAGCGGTCATCACCCTTTCCGCCAGTTGCAGGACTTCCCGAGGGCTTTGGGGCAGGGGTTCGGGGCTGGGGGGCTGTCCCAGGGCCTTCAAGGCCCGGGCCCGGACCCGGACCCGGGAGACGTCTTCCTCGTCGTCTTCCGGAGGGGGAGGGGCCAGGGCCTGGCGGAAGGCCATTTCCCCCTGGCCGTCTCCAAACTCCAGGCCCAAACCCAGATTATAGAAAACTACGTGGCGCTCCTGGCCCAGCCAGTCCCCCAGGAAGGAACTGCAGGGGAGGTAGCCGCCGTTCACCCGCACGTAATCGAACACCTGGCCGTGGAGAATGAACAGGGCCGATTCCCCCGCGGCCAGATGTTCGGCAAACTGCTGGGCCCATTCCGGCAGTTTCATTTCGGGCCCAATCATAAATACCTCGCTGAGGGGGCCAGTGGCCGGCCCCCGCTATTGGCGGCGACCTTTAGAGCAGAGCCTCGATCATCTTTTGCAGCTCTTCTTTCTTGCGGGTCCCCAGGATCTTGTGGGCGATGTTCCCCTGTTTGTCGATGATGAAAGTGGTGGGCACGATCTCCACGTTGCCGTAAGCCTTGCTCACCTGATCGTTGCCGATCAGGACCGGATAATCCAGGCCGATCTGCTTCACCAGGAAGCGGATCTGGGTGGGATCGGAGCTCAGGGCGATCCCCAAAGTCTGGAACCCCCTGCCCTTATACTCATTATAAATTTTGTTTAAATCCGGCATCTCTTCCCGGCAAGGCATACAGAAAAAGGTGAAAAAATTGATCATCACCACCTTGCCCTTAAACTGGCTCAGGCTGTAATTCTTGCCCTGGAGGACATCCGGCAGGGTAAAATCCGGGGCGGCTTGACCTGCGGCCCAAGCGCCCCCGGCCATGGCCAGGATACAGGCGGCTACTACCAGCAATTTGCCAAAATGGCGGAAACCGCCCGGTAATCTTCTCAGCATGCGAGATCTCCTTGACTTATTTTTATTAGAAGCAGCTGCAAATTTTATAGAAGATAATATCAAATTCCCTCTACTGCCACAATTTGATTTCCTTTTTGGAAAATCTGTTAGCTGCGGCCGCATTATTATCCTGCTTGACATCTTCCCCCACATATCCCTATGTTTATAATTCCATAGAGCGCCGATTTCCCGCACCGCCAGGGAACGGCTGAAACCCACCCGGCCGGATCTAAAGGCGGCGCCCAGGAGATAACTATGAAGGTACTTGGCATCTGGGGCAGCCCCCGCCGGGGCGGCAACTCCGAAATCCTGCTGGACGCTTTTCTTCAAGGCGCGGCCCAGGGCGGCGCAACTGTGGAAAAGGTCTCCCTGCGGGAGTTGAAGATTTCTCCCTGCATGGAAATCTATCACTGCTTCAAAGACGGCACCTGCCCCATCAAGGATGACATGCGGGCCCTTTACGATAAACTCTTGGAGGCCGACGTGGTGGCCCTGGCTTCCCCCATCTTTTTTTACAGCCTCTCCGCCCAGGCCAAGGCCATGATCGACCGCACCCAGGCCCTGTGGTCCCGGCGCTATCATCTCAAACAAGACTTTCCGGGGGGCGAGCGCCAGGGCGTGCTCCTGTGCACCGGCGCCACCAAGGGGCGCTTACTCTTCGTGGGCGCACGCCTGGTGGCCAAATACTTCTTCGACGCCATCAACGTCCGCTACGCCGGGGAAATCCTGGTGCGGGGCGTGGACGAAAAAGGCGCGATCCAGACCCAACCCGAGGTGCTTACCGCCGCCACTGATCTGGGTCAACGCCTGGCTCGGGGCGAGGTCCTGCCGCCTATAAAATTGGACCCGCTGGCGGTGTAAATGGAGTGAGCAGTGAGCAGTAAGCAGGAGTGCCTAGACCGTTAGCTCACCCGTAAATTATGGAAAATTCGTAAGGCGGGCGTGCTCGCCCGCTTCCCTCGCACAGGCGAGACGCCTGTGCCACCAAGAAACCGGAACTTTCGTAGCATTGGGTAGTCCTGGATTCCGATCCTTTTCTGCTCACTGCTCACTTAAACCAAGGAGGGCCCGATGGCAATTATGGTGGGATTAAAGAATGAAATGCAGTTGCAGACCGGTCCGGAGCATTCGGCCCAGAAGTTTTTCCACGGGGTGCCCGATGTTTTCGGCACCCCCTTTCTGGGGGGGCTGTTTGAGGGGGTGAGCGCGGCGCTGATGGCTCCTCATCTGGGGGCCGGGGAACAGTCCGTGGGCATCTCCATGAACCTGAAGCACACGGCCCCCACGCCCTTGGGGATGGAGGTCCGGGCCGTCACCGAAGTCACCGCAGTGGAGGGACGGAAGATCACCTTCAAGGTGGAGGGCTTCGACGCCAAGGAAAAGATTGGCGAGGCCGTGCACGAACGGTTTATAATTAATGCAGAGAAATTCAACCAGAGGGTGGAGGCGAAAAAGAGCTGAGCACGGCCGCGGCTTCCCTGGATTTTCCTTACGACCTGGTGTCCCTGGGCCAGTTTGAAACGGGTTGGGGCTGGGAGGCCCAAATCCGCGGTTATGCCCGGAAGAAATACCGCCAGGACCTGGAAGGCTTGCGGGGCAAAGAGCCGTTGCGGTTGGCCCGGCTGTTGGGGGGAGAAATCCTGGAGGGCCGTCCCTACGCCAGCATCCAGTGGGTGATGCTTCTTAAACCCTTCCGGCCCCTGGAGCTTTTTCTCCTGTTTGATTATGACGGGGACCACGGCGCGGATCTGCGGGTTTTTTATGCCCGCAAGAGTTTGAGCGTGCCCACCGAGGACGCCTACGTCTTTGCCTGGGATTTTCTGGCGCTGCTGGCCCGTTACGGGCGGGGCTCCTTCCCCCTGGAGGAGGCCGGGCCGGGCCGGGAATTCCTGCCTTTCCGGGATTTCGCCGCGGCTCAGGCCGGCCCCCTGGAAGACGTCGCCCTGGCGGGGCCCAAGCAGGAGTTGCTGCTCAGGGCCGGGCCGGAGGTGGTGGAAGTGGCCGTAAGGCGCCTCGATGCCGGCGCTTATCAGGCTATTGCGGACGGCTGGGAGGTCGTCTGGCCCCTGTTGGGAGACCTGCTGTACCGTCTGCGGGTGGCCGCCGGGGAGGTGCAGGTGGCCTTTGACGACCAGGGGGCCCGGAAGTACGCGCCGGAGTTGCTCATGAGCTTTGCCTGGCTCTACCTGAACGCCCTGCTGCGGGAGTGTCGCCAGGTGGACCCGGAGTTGCCCCGGCTCTCCCGGTACCTATAAGTAAAGGAGCAATATTTTTGAACAACTTGTTATGTGATTACTGCGGCAAGGCCAATATCAACGTCCGGCCCACCTGACAGGGTGTGGAGATCGGCTGCCCGGGATGCGGCCATATCTACACGCCGGAAGAATTCAAAGAACTGCTGAACCGCCGCGGCGGCGGGCAGATGCCCAAACCTGCCTGCAGTTGCTCCGGCCCCAAATAGCGGAGTGCCATGACGGCCCAGTTAAAAGACCTGGCGCGCCTCAAGCAGCCCCTGCGCGCCCCTGCCGGCCAGGTAAAGGTCAGCTACGGGGTGCATCATCTGGACGCGGCCATTGCCGGGAAATCCGTGGGGGAGGTGCGCCAGGCCCTGAAGGAGCCCCTGAATATCGATCCCCGGGCCCTGGCCCTGGTCAACGGCCGGGACGTGGCCGCGTCTTATGTCCTCAAGGAAGGCGACCAGCTGGAATTCGTCCGCCTGGCCGGGGAGAAGGGTTGGCGGGGGTAAGGGCCAGGAATGCAGCGCCCATCAAGGACCGGAAAGACGCAGGCCCTTGCATATACGGGAAAAAATGTGTAACCTTAAAATGTACGCGGCGCAGTGACTGGCAGCGGGCGCGGATATTTTAGCGCCGCTCCAGCCGGGAGGCACTGAGGCCCCCCCACCAAAATTTTCCTGGAGGTGTAATCCGTGGCCCGGGTTACCATTGAAGATTGTCTGCGGCAGGTGCCCACCCGCTTCGGCCTGGTGCATCTGGCGGCCAAGCGGGTGCGCCAGTTTTACAAGGGCGCACCGGTGCTGGTCAAAGGTGACAACAAAGAGATCGTCATGGCTTTGCGGGAGATCGCGGCCAAGAAAGTAGTGCCCGCCAACGACCTGCCCGCCTTGCCTGAACAAGCCGATTAACTTTTTCCAGGAACAAGAGAGCCCGGGAAGGTTAATTACTAGGTCTGCACCTTTAGGTCCCCCTTGGTCCCAGGGGGTCTTTTTTCCTGATTGATCAGACCTGATTAATTGCCGGGCGCCGCTCTAACCCGGCAGCACCCCAGCGCCAGCCCCGGTCCAGCAGAGAACCGGCCCCCCTTCTTCGCCTTCTTCGGCATCCGGTGCCCAGATCTCCAGAGGCCAGGGCCACAGGGAGGGCAGCGGCCACTTGGGAGTCAGAATTTCCTCCACAAATTTGGTGAGTTCCAGGGCCGCGGCCGCCAGGTCGGGAGAGCCCGCGGCTTTGGTCAGGGCCGCGGCCAGCAGGGCGCCGGCTTTATTCAGGGTTTCCATCATCCCCGCGCTGTTTCTTACCTGCAGCCACTCCTTCTCGCTGCGGCATCCGGGCAGGGCAATCTGCACGGTGCGCAATCCGGTCCACCTGGGCCACCCCCTTAAGGTGAGGAAGAGGGAGCGGGCGGTGCGCCCCAGGAGCAGAGGCGTCCACTGGCCCTGCAGATAAGCGGCCATGACCCGCCGCCACAGGTGATAGCGCAGCTCGGCCATTTCCGGGTCCACCATTTCGTCGATGCCGGGGACCGGTCCCAGACTCTGCCGTTCTTCCCAGGGTTCCGGCGCCAAAATTTCCGCCAACCACTCCTGGCCCCGGTCCACGTTGACGAGCTGCGCCTCCTGGTCGGCCAGCATCTTTTCCATCTGCCAGGCCAGATGCCAGGCGTCCGGGAGAGGCCCGGGGCTGGGGGCCGCAGCCGCATGGCCCTGACGGATGGCCTGAATCAGGTCATCCTGCCGATCTTCCTGGGCTTGGTTATATTCCTTAAACGCCTGCCATTGGTGCAACTCGCCCCGCTGGAAACCCTGAAGTTCCCGGCCTCCAGCCTCCGCTTCCGCCGGCAGGGGCAGACCCTGGTAAGACAACTGGCCGGGCCAGCCCGGTATTACTCCCACTTTCAGGTCCGGAAAATAGAGGGGCAGGGTCCAAAATTCCTCCCGCCACGGAAGGATCACCGGAAATGCCACCACCTGCCATTCTGCCGCCACAAAGGCCTCCTGGGCATGGATTTCATGGGGAGGGGCGGGCCCGGGTCTTTAACTCCTCCCCTCATCTCCTTATGCGGTTATTAATATCCCAGGACAGGGGGGGAGACAAGGGGCGGCCCCCAGGTTTTGCCCCAAATTCCCCCAGGCCCCCCGGAAAAAAACTTGCAGCCGGGAAGTTGCGGCCTTCTCCCGGGGGCTTGCTGGCAATAATGCTTGACAACCCCGGCGAAGCCGCCATAATTTAAAGTGCGTGGGGATGTAGCTCAGCTGGAAGAGCGCCTGCTTCGCATGCAGGAGGTCAGGGGTTCAAGTCCCCTCATCTCCACCAAAGATTTGGGAATAATTACCAATGGTTGGCAATCGAAAGGTTGCCAACCTTTTTTCTTTATTTAGGTTTTGCTGGCCATCTGGTGCCCATCGCCCGATTTTACAACCAGCAAAAAGGGGTCATGGTCTCGGACCATAACCCCTTAAAAATCCTGGTAGGCACGAGGGGATTTGAACCCCTGACCCCTACCGCGTCAAGGTAGTGCTCTCCCCCTGAGCTACGTGCCTGTGCCTCTACATATAACCCGGAGGGCTCCCCAGCGTCAAGAGGCTTAACCTGAAAGAGGCGACAAAAAATCCTGGCGATAACCTCCAATACTGCCAACGATAATATGGTCGTTATGCCGGAATCCCAAAACTGAGACTGTTGCCTCTGGAAAATTTGCCTGCAGTTGTGCGGTTATCTGCTGGCAAAATGAATAATCTGAGTAAATTTTAGCTCTTGCCAAAAATCCTGAAACTTGCGATATTCAAGGCTAATCTACCTTTTGCCGGCATAGCTCAGTGGTAGAGCAGCTGATTCGTAATCAGCAGGTCCGGGGTTCGAATCCCCGTGCCGGCTCCAGGAAATGGAGGGAAGTGCCGATCAAGTCTGGCACGGGAAGATATCTCGCAGCAGGTGTTTGCCTGGCTTTAGTGGCCCTGCTGGCGGTCGGCGCGGGTTTGGTCCGGCCAGTCAGGGGCGCACAACCGGTTATTATCCGGGCCGGAGAGCACGAAAGACATGCCGTGGCCATTACTTTCGACGATGGTCCCTCCCCCTCTTACACCCCCAAGATTCTATCCCTGCTTAAACAGTATCAGGCTCATGCCACCTTTTTTGTCTTGGGCCGGAAAGTGGAAAAATATCCCGGCCTGATAAAAACCATGCTGCGGGCAGGCCATGAAGTGGGCAACCACACCTTTGACCATCCCTATCTGACCAAGACTGATCAACTGACCCGGGAGCAGGAGATCGAGACAACTGGTTTGGACCTCGATCTCGTGGGCTGTCCCCAAAAGGACAGGCTTTTGCGCCCCCCGTATAGCGCGTTTGATAAGAGGCTGGTAAGCTACTTGGACCATACCCATAAGCACCTGGTTTTATGGAGTATCGATTCCGGCGATTGGCAGGGTCTGGACGCCGCCACCATTGTCAACAATGTCCTCAGCCGGGTGCAGAACGGCTCCATCATCATCTTCCATGACAGCGACGAAAAGGATCGGGCGGACCGCAGCCCCACAGTTGCGGCCTTAAAAGTCATCTTGCCGGCGCTGCGGGCCGCGGGCTATCAGTTGCTAACTGTCTCCGAGCTGATCCATGGCAAAAAGCCCTGAGTAATCCCAAGATAGCGGTCTAACCCCGGATCGCGGACATTTTCCTCCCTCCCTGCAGTAAGCATGTCCCAGAAATTAGCGATAGAGATCTGTTCTCGTTAGAGCGCGGCTAACCTGCGGCGGCCTGGCGCTTTCCGGCTCCAAGTCCAGAATTTTCTTGACTTTACCCGAGTCTATAGGGAAGATACATATATATTGGGAGATTTATATCTATAATGTGTGCCGAAACAAACTCTAATCTCCGTAACAAAGAAGAATCGGAGAAATATTATGATGTTAGGTATTCTGAGGCCGGAAGTTTTGCCTATATGGATGATTATTGGCAAGATTGGAAAAAGAAGCGGATATTTGACCTGATTAAAGAGTTAGATTTGCCAGAAAGGGGGGAAGCCCTGGATTTTGGCTGTGGCAACGGCGTATTTACCGACATAATCAGACAAGCATTGCCTAATTATCAAGTATACGGCATGGATCTGAGTCAGGCAGCCATTGATATAGCAAAGGAACGATATAAAGAATGTCTTTTTTTCCATTCCGGCGATGCGAGCTATAATGGGAAAAAATTCGATTTTTTATTTACTCATCATGTACTGGAGCATGTGTACGACATTGAAAAAGTGGCCGAAGAAATCGCTGACTACATGAAACCTGCTTCAACAATGCTGCACATTTTACCCTGTGGAAATAAAGGCAGCTTAGAATATAACTTATGCATGCTTAGAAAAGATGGGGTTAATCCTGATAAAGGTGGGGTCTTCTTTTTTGAAGACAAGGGACATGTCCGCAGATTGACAACTACCCAACTGAGTAAAATCTTTTCAAAAGAAAAATTTGCTTTAATTAAGGATTATTATTCAGAGCAATATTATGGAGCCTTGAGATGGATTTCGGAAGCAAACCCTTTAACCGCTTTGAAAATGGCTAATCCATTTTATGGTAAAGATTTGGAGGCCAAAATCAAAATATTAAAAATCGGAGCATTATTAGTATTTCTGAACCTGTTAAGGATGCCTATTAATATAATGAATCGTCTTAAGTCAAAAAGAATAAATAATTGGAAAAATAATTTATTATATACTGCCTCTTTAATCTTTTATCCTCTATCTCATCCCTTCGACGCCTATATCAGGGAAAGAGCCGAAGAGGAATGGCGCCGCCGGAAAAAAGAAAGCAATGGCAGCGAAATGTACCTGGTTTTTTCCCAGCCCAGTTAAGGAAAAGAAAAGGCAAAATGGGGTCTGCAGTGGAAGGTCCAGTTCCTGAACCAGCCGATACGCCGGGGTTCTGGTCACCAGCCTCCCTCTGGTGATAAGCAGCAATCACCTCGAAGTATAAAAGGTCCTGAAATTCGTTAAACTTTCACCTGCGCTTAAGCTATCAAGAAAGAGGCCCGATAAGGTCGTTGCGGGGCGATACTGGAGTATGCCCCCTATCAGATTTTTCCCTTTGAGGCCGCAAAGGCAGGGGTGCCGCATTTTGTCTTAATCTGGGGAATCAGGGAATCCCTGGCAGCAAAATCAAGGGCCCACCGATTGCCGGTCAGGCTCAGTGTGGGATATGGTGACCCAGAATTGCCAGCAAGGAAGGATCAATGGCTCTTGGAGCCAAAAATCAGGGATTCCCTGATATTAAAACCAAGGGCTCACCGATTGTGGGATAGAGCCATTTGCGTTAAGTTTGGCTCAAAATTAAAGGTAACTAGCCATGGCAGGCAGGAATTTTCCCAGGAAAATGAGCAGATCAACCCACTACGAGAGGGGCGTTGGCGGTCCGGGGGCGGTGGAGACAGGACTACTGAGGCATGAGTTGTGCCGCTCTGTCCCCTTCCCGGCCCTAAGATGCCTTGGGTGGAAATAAAAATGTACGATGACCTGTTAGATACGGAAAAATTATATTCTCCCCAAGCCCAGAGAATCTTCGCCAACTTTTACGACAACCTCATGTTACTTCCGGGAGAAGCACCGATTAAAAGTGTCCTGATCTGCTCTGCGGACCGGGGGGAAGGCTCCACCACCGTGGCCTTGGGCTTGGCTCTAGCCGCAACCGGGAAACACAACCGCCCCATCCTGCTCATCGATGGCAATTTCCACCATCCCTGCATCTGCCAGGCCTTAAAGCTGACGAACCTCTTTGGCCTGGGGGAGCTGATCAGCGGACGGGTGGAGGCCCCTAAGGCGGTGATCCAACGGAGCGCGCCCGGGCTCTTCGCGATGGGGCCCGGCATCATTCCCCCTAATCATTTGGCGTATCTGGAGCCCCCCAAATTTAAAAACATAGTGAACCGGCTGACAGAGGATTATGCCCTGGTGATTGTGGACGGTCCCTCGGTCAACATGTATCCGGAATCGGTATTCTATGGTTCCCAAGTTGATCAGAGCATTGTGGTGGTTTATTCAGGGGTAACGCGGGTGCCGGTGGTGTCCCAGGCGCTTTCCAAATTAACGGCCGGCGGCTGCAAGAAGATTGATCTCCTGCTTAACCGCAGGATTTTTCCCATACCCAATTGGATTTATAAGAAATTATAAGATGGGAACTCCGATGAAAACGCATCCTCAAACCGCCGTCATGTTAGTGGGTGGCATCGCCAATTTCAATGGCTTTTCCATCTCCTCTTGCCCCAAGGCCTTTTTGCCCATAGCTAACCGCCCCCTGTACCATTACCTGGAAACGGCCTTCGCGGCGGTGGGGGTGAAGCGGATTATTTTTTGCGTCAAACCCGAAGTGGGCGAGTTGGTCCGGGACCGTTTGGCCTTCCATAATCCGGAGATGGAATATCAGGTGCGGGAAACCCATTTCGGCACCGCCGGCTCTCTGCGGGAAGTGGCGGACGTACTGCAGGGAGAACCCTTCTGGCTGGCCAACGGCGAGCTGCTGGTGGATATCAACCTGGCGGACCTGTTGAGCTTCCATCAGGAACAGAAGGTCCAGGCGACGGTCGCGGTCCTGCCGGTGTTGGAGGCGGCCTGGGAAAAGGAGCGGGTGGAGCTGGACGCCCAGCAGGAAGTCAAGGTCATCCACCGTATTCACCCGGCCCAGGAGCGGCGCAGCATGCTGCGGCCCGCGGGTTTGTATCTCTTTGAGCCGGAAATCCTGGAATATATTCCCCAAGACGGTTACTTCGACCTCAAAGAGCAGCTTTTCCCCCTCCTTTATGAAAAGGGCGGCGCCGCGGTTACCTGGGAAATCGCCGGCTATTCCCGCACTATCTCCAGTCTGGACGATTACTTTTTCGCCAACCTGGACGTGCTCTTGGGCCGGGTGGATTTTGTCAATGCCACCAACGGCAAGAACCATAAGAATCCCCCCGCCCTGGACGCGTCAGTCAGACTTTATCCCCCTTATGTGATGAAACCGGGCACCAAGATCGGCTCGGAGGCGCTGATCCTCGGTCCCACCGCCATCGGCCAGGGATGCGAAATTGAGCCGAACTGCATCATCAACGAATGCGTCATCCTGGACCAGGCCAAGATCGGCCGGGGCACCTACTTGAGCCGCTGCATCGTCGGCGAAGGCACCTTGGTCAAAAACGGTTCCATCCTCTATGAGACGGCGCTCCAGAAAAGCGCCAACGGCAACGGGGATAGCCAGGTCCTCCGCCTCCGGGAACCTGCCCACCGCGACCCCCAGGCCGCGGTGAAGCATCAGGAGTGGAAGACCCCCGCGGGGCCTTTCTACCTGAAGATCAAGAGGATGTTGGATATCTTCCTCTCCACCCTGTTCCTGCTCATCTCCTCGCCTTTTATGCTATTCATCGCCCTGGCCATAAAGCTGGACTCAACCGGGCCGGTCATCTTCCGCCAGGAGCGCTCCGGTTTAAAGGGGCGTCAATTTACCATGTTCAAGTTCCGCTCCATGGTGGAAAACGCCGAAGAAGAAAAGCTGCAACTGATGGAGTTGAACGAAGTGGACGGGCCGATGTTCAAGATCACTCAAGATCCCCGCATTACCAAGGTGGGCAAGTTCCTCCGGGATATCAATCTGGACGAACTGCCCCAACTTTTTAATATCTTGAAGGGGGACATGAGTCTGGTGGGGCCCCGTCCCCTGTCCCTTGACGAGATGCGCTATAACCCGAGATGGCGGGACGCCCGCATGGCCGTCAGACCGGGGATGACCGGCCTGTGGCAGGTGGAGGCGCATACCAAGCTGGAGTTCAACGAGTGGATCCGCCAAGACCTGGACTATGTCCATAATGTCTCTCTGGGCTTGGACCTGAATATTTTATACCGGACCTTAAGAAAGGCGTTCTTGGATTTAATCAAGACCCTGACGGGAAGAGGCAAATGAAAACCTTGCGCTTTTTACTGGTGGTTTTGGCTTTGGGGCTGCTGCCGGTGTGGGCCTGTGCGCCCGGCGGCAAAGGCACAGGGGTGCGGCAGGTGGCGTTTCCCGAGATGCAGCCTCTGCCGCCGGGTCCCGTGAAAGCGGAGCCGTACCGGGTGAATAAGGGAGACACCCTGAGCATCACCTTTCCGCTGAATACCGAGCTGGACGTAAAGTCAGCCCTGGTGCGCCCGGACGGCAAAATCGACCTCCCCCTCATCGGAGAAGTTCTCGTTTACGGCCTGACCATCCCGGAGATTCAAGAGACCATCAGTAAAAAATATAAGGAATTCATTGCCAAGACCAAATACAGCGAGGTGTTGAAGGGCGGGGATTACTTCGATATCCGCTTCGTTTACAACCCAGAGCTGAACATCGGCGTGCGCATCGGTGCGGACGGCAATATCAACCTGCCCATCGTGGGGGTGGTCCAGGCCGCGGGCAAAACCCCGCTGGAATTGCGGGAAATTCTGAAGAAAAGATATTCCAAGGACATCCGCAAGCCGGACATCGCCGTCCTGGTGGGGGTCACCCCCGGCAGCTATCCCTATGACATGGCCACCAAGAAGATTCATGACGCCCCCCAGTACATTCACGTGGCCCTGCTGAAGAGCGCCGGGCAGTGGATCTTTGTGGGCGGCGAAGTGAACCAGGCCAAGGCCATACCCTTTGAAGGCCATCTCACCCTGCTGCAGGCGATCATGGCCGCGGGCAGCACCAAAGACACCGCGGATCTCTCCCGGGTGGTGGTGCTGCGCCGGGGGCAGTTCGAACAGGCTGAATGGGTCCTCACCGACCTGGCCTCTCCCGGCGAAGGCAAGAGCCTGAAGAATGACGTAACCTTGAAAGCCGGGGACGTTGTCCTGGTGCCCAAGACGGGCATTGCCAAGCTTAACCTGTGGGTAAAACAATACATCCGGGATGTGCTGCCCATCCAGACCCAAGGTACGGTGGGCGCTTATTGGACGTCACAATTTGGTCCCTTGATTCAGTGACCGTTTGCTCTTGAGGATGGACCCATGTTAGGCAAAATCTTCATCAACGGCGCAGTTCTCCTGGCCCTGCTGCTCACCCCGGCCTGGGGCGAAGACGTGTTGCTGCCCGCAGGGATAAAAAATACCGTGCGGGAGGACTTCGGGCTCATCGCTCTCTCGGGGGATTATGGCCTGGGCAATTATACCCCCGTCGAAGTAGTGGGCAAGGGGGAGCGCCGGGAAGTGCGCATCTTCCGGTCCCCCCAACTCCATCTCTACCGGAAGCATGCTAGCATGCAGGTCCTGCTGGGCGATGTGAAGCAGGTTTACGTCTGGGTGGAGGCGCCGCTGGTGATGGCCAATTGGCATTTGTCCGTGGACCTGCTCTATCAGGACGGCACCCGCCGCAACATTTACAGCCGCAATTTGAAACCGGGCTCCCGGGACTACCTAGATGTGGAGCCCCACACCCGCTTGGATTGCCAGATCTATTTCAAAACTTCGCCGGCCCTAAAAATAGACCGGCAGTTTATTTTAAATGTCAGCCCGCTGGAGATGTGGGCGACCTGGCCCGATTTTTTACCCATCCCCTATCATACCATTATTGATTAGGAGGGCCGGGGGCCGGAAAGAAAAGGCAGCGGCAAGGAGATAAGGATGAAAGCCCAAACCACAGGACGGATCCTGCTTTATAGCTTATGCCGACGCGCGGATCTGATCATCTTTATCAATGTCGTCATTCTGGGGACCATCCTGGTGGGAAGCTGGCTCTGGCCTCCGGTCTACCAGGCCTCCAGCAGTGTGGCGATCTTGGGACGGAACTACCCAGACTTGCTGACAACTACCCAAAGAGCTGCAGGGGCAGGCAACTTGATGATCAACCCCAAAGAAGAACTCAACACCGAGATGGAGATCATCCGCAGCCGCCCGGTCCTGGAACGAGTGGTCAAGGAGCTGAAGCTGGATCAGCCCCACAAGGTGGTGGATGAAGGGGTGGCAGGAACCATCCGTGACGGCCTGCGGGCCGTGATGAAAGGGATCAAGGCTGTGAGCAGCCAAATCGGCCTGTCCCCCGCTCAGACCAAGGAACAGGCCTTCGAAGCCGCGGTCAGCGCACTCCATACCGATCTCATCGTCGATCCGGCCAGCGACTCCCAGATCATTTTCATCCGCTATCGCAGCCGCGATCCGGTTCTGGCCAGCAAAATAGTGAACAAGGTGGCGGAAGAATACCAGCATCAGCACCTGGCCATCAATATCAACCGGGCGGAAAGTTCTTTTTATGCCGAGCAGATCGCGGGCGTGGAAAAGGACCTGAAGAACCTGCAAGGACAGCTCATGAGCCTGAAGCAAGGCTCCGGGATCGTCTCCTATTCCGAACAGAGCAAAGCCCTCCTGAAAAAAATGGAGACCTACGACAACGGCCTGACCAACGTGCAAAAGGAGATCATCCGTATCCGCTCCAAGGTGGATAAAATTCAGAACCTGCGGAAATCCCGGCCCAATTTGCTGATTCCCCTGCCGGAAATGACCCAGGATCCCCAGCTGGCAGACCTGGAAAACAAGCTGGTGAACCTACAGTTCGCCCTGAAGACCATCTTGCAGCGCTACACTCCGGACAGCCGCCAGGCGCAGACGGCCCGGGAGCAGATAGCTCAGCTTAGGCACCAGATCCGCGGCCAGGTCGATATCCTGCAAGAGCGGGAACTGGCTAAGTTGCGGGAACTCCAGGCTGAGGAGCAGGCCATCGGCCAGACCATGAAGGGTTTGAAAGAAGAATTGGCCCAATTGCCCACCACGGAGATGGGCTTGAGCAACCTGGAACGGGAAATCGATACCAAACAGGGGATCATGTCCATTTTGATGAAAAAATACCAGGACAGCCTGCTGGCCAAAAGTGCAGACACCCGTCTGGAGAATGCCAAAATTTTGAGCCTGGCCGCAGTGCCTCTGAGGCCCTATTTCCCCAAACCGCTCCTCAACCTGGGCCTGGGTCTGGTGCTGTCCCTGGTGATCAGCATCAGCACGGCCTTCTTCCTGGAATATTGGGACGACTCTTTGAAATATCCTGAGGATGTGGATCGTTATTTTGAGGGCGAGAAACTCAAGGTTTTAGCTTCCATACCGGAACTTTAAGATGATTGCGCCCAGCTCAGAAAAAAGAATGCCCCTCTCCTCCACCGCGCAGATGGTCTGGCTGCTGGCGTTGGGGGTGATGCTCGGCTTGGGGTTTCTGGTGGCGGCGCAGCTTTCCCGGAAATGGTTCATCTTCTTGTTTCTCCTCAGTCTGATGGGGCCCATAGCTTTAACCGTCCCGAACCGGAGAGAACTCCTCCTGATTCTGCTGACCTTATCCGTGCCCGTCTGGATCGGGATGCATATCTACTATCACAAGACGCCTTTTGGCCGCTCCACCTTTGGCTTCCCCATCCATTTCAGTTTTATTCCCCTGGCGGCCCTTTATGTGAGCTGGATTGCCAACCGGGTGGTCTGGAAGATACCGGGCCCCGTTTCCACCCGGGGGTTGGGAGCCCTGGCCGGGCTTTTCGTCGTTGCAGCTTGCTCAGTGTTCGTGGCCAAGGAACCGCTCTTCGCAATTTTTGACGTCTTTGCCCTGGCTACTTCCCTAGCTATCTTCATCTACATGTCCAGCCAGATCAATGAGGGCAAAGATTTGCATCTCATCGTCACCGTCATGATATGTTTCGCGTTTTTCCAGGGCCTCATCGCCATCGGCCAGAGACTCACCGGCACCCTCATGGGCTTTAGTCTCCTTGGAGGCGGAGGCGCCGGGCCCCAGCCCTTATACGGCTATGCCGGCCTGGAGGCCGTCTCCCGGGTGGGGGGCTGGATCGGCCATCCCAATTCCCTGGCCCTGTTTTTTGATCTGATGGTGCCCCTGAGCTTCAGCCTGCTTTTCTATCCCCTGAGCCGGCGCCTCAAGTTTTGGCTGGCGGTAGCGATAGTCATCGAGGTCTTGGGGCTGGGAGTGACCTATTCCCGGGGCGGCATCATGGCCACCTCCCTGGCCCTCTTTCTCCTGGCCATCTTTTTCTGGAAGAAAAAAATGGGGCTGACCCGGGCCTTTTTCGGAGTGCTCTCCATAGCCGTGATCGGCGCCACTCTCCTGCTGATTATTCCCAATCCCCTGCGGACCGGGTTGTTCCGGACGGAAGGCACCGCTTACGGCCGCTGGCCCCTGATTGAAGTGGCGACGAACATCATCAGCCACCGTCCCTTGTTGGGAACGGGCCTGAATAACTTTGTGGTGACCGCGCCGCCCTATGACTTTACCCGGGAGCAGATCGTCGCGGCCTGGAACTCGCCGGTCCATAATCTCTTTTTCTTCATCGGCGCCGAGACCGGCCTGCTGGGTCTGGGTTTCTTCCTCCTCCTGCTGTGGAGGGTGATGACCTGGCTTTATCCGGCCCTGAAGGTGCAAGACCCGTTTCTCCATTGCGTGGGGACGGGTCTCTTCTTTGGTATCTTGGCTTTTTACGCCCATGCCCAGGTGGATTACACCATCTGGACCCAGAACCGCCTTATGTGGTTCATCCTGGGATTGGCAGTGAGCATCGGCCGTTTCGCCCGCTTGGCTTTAGCAAACCAAAAGGTCGCGGTCCCGCAGGGATCGGGGGCTTGACTCAAGGTGGGTGGAAACCATGGCAACCCGTTATTTAGGCGCTGTGAAGCAGATTCGCGACTGGCCGGCGGGTGCGGAGGGATTATCCCCCTGGCTCTGGGAAAAAAATGAGTTCACAAAGATTCGTCCGCAACAGTCTGCTGTTAATCACCATCGAGATGATGGCCAAGGGTCTGGGCGTCGTGTTTTTCGTCGTTGTCGCCCGCTTTTTGGGGGCGGAGTCGCTCGGGATTTTCGCTTTTGCCACGGCGTTATCGAACTTTATCATCATCCCCTCCAAATTCGGCTTCGAGGATCTGATCCAGCGGGAGGTATCCCGGAATCCGGCTGGCACTTATTCATACTATTGGGCCCTGGGGGCCATCAAGGGGTCAATCTCGGTCGTTATACTGGGGATATTTTCCCTCATCGTGCTCTTGTGGGCCCGGAACGATCCCATCGTCCTGATTCTGGCGCTAACCTTTGCCCTGGTGCACTCGTTTATGGAATTCACTAACGCCTTCTTCCGGGCTAATCAGAGAGCCGAGTTGGAGCTGATGGTACGCTTCTTCTTCTCGTCTGCCAATGTGGTGCTGGGGATCGCCTTCCTCTATGCCGGTTACCGGCTGAAAGGGGTGCTCTCCACGCAATTGGCCAGCGTTAGCGGGGCCGTCATCCTGGGCCTCTTTATTCTCAGCCGGGTGGCAATCCGGGGGCAGCATAGCTGGCAATGGCGGACCATCTGGCGCCACCTGGCTGCGGCGGTCCCCTTTGCCGGGATCCTGGTGGCCCTGTACTTCAGCAACCAGATCGGGGTGGTGATCCTCAGCTTCCTGGCCGGGAAAGTGGAAGTGGGGTATTTTGCCTCCGCACTCCGGATCTTCGATGCCTTGACGCTGATCCCCGCGGCGGTGACCGGGGCTTTCCTGCCGACCATGAGCCAATACTATGTCCAGTCCCTGGGGGCCTTCGTCCGCACCCTGCGCTTCACTTTGAAATATCTGTTTATTCTTACGGCCCCCTTGGTGGTCATTACCACCTTGCTGGCCCATCGCATCATCATCTTTCTTTATCGGGAGGCCTTTGCTCCCTCCATCCCGGCTCTGCAAATTCTGGGCATCAGCCTGATTTTCAGCTTCTGGAATTTCGCCGGCCAGAGTGTGTTGGTGGCCCGCAACCGGGAGCGCCTGGTTTTGATCTCTCTGTGGACGCTGGCCGCCATTAACGTGGCCGCCAGCTTTTTGTTAATCTGGGGGTTTTCTTATCTGGGGGCCTGCTGGGCCATCTTTACCACCCAGGGAATATATTGCGTCATCCTCTTTAGCTTTATGCTGCCCCGGTATTTGGGCTTCAGGAAACTGGCAGGGCTGATCGCCATCCCGGCGCTGGCCGCGGCCATCATGGCCCTGGCGGTTTTCCTGCTGCGGCAGGCCAATCTCTTCGTCGCCATCCTGGCGGGATTGGCCGTTTACGGGGGAGCTTTATTGGCCCTGGGGGGCGTCAGCGCGGCCGAACGCAGCTTCTTTAAGCGCCTGGTGACTCCCGGTTCCCGGGACTTGTCCCCGGGCCAGGTGTAGAGCAAACAAGGAATGGTGTAAGGGTATGGTCAGCAATGGCTTAACAGGGATTACGGGGCGAAGGCAAGCGGCTGCCCGGCGGGGGCAAACAATGCCCATCCCCAAGCCCTTGGAGATAGCTGGCAGCAATCAACGAGCCGGTCAGGTTAAAGGCGTTGGCCTTGACGCCTGGTCCAGGCTCGCTGGGGGTCTGAAATGATTACCGTGAATCTGGTTACTCTGGGAATCGGAGAATGGGTCAACCGGCTCTGCCCATTTGTTGGTCAAGGGTCCGCCTTGGTTTTCTTGACTTCCTGGGCGTTGGTCCCGCTGTTTCTCTGGAACCGGGGGGCTAAGAAGAGTCCCCGGAACGGCAAGGTGACGGACAAAGTCCCAGCCATCAGCGAGGTGCCAAAAAACGAGTCCGGGGTAGAGAAGTCTCTGGCTGCCCTCTCCAATATTGATCCCGCGGTCCGGGCCAAAGCCGCCCGCACCTTGGGGAAGTGCAGAGATCCGCTGGCCTTGACGCCGCTGGTAGCCGCGTTGCAAGATCCTGATCGGGACGTGAGGTTCTGGGCGGCCTGGGCCCTGGGCGCGCTGCAAGAGCCTCTGGCAGTGGAAGCGCTGCTGGCCGTCATTAATGACCCGGATGCCGGAGTGCGCTACCGGGTGGCCGAGGCCCTGGGGGAGCTGAAGCAACCCCAGGCGGAGCCGGCCCTGACCGCAGCTTTGAGCGATACCGAGGAGGCGGTGCGGGAAGTGGCCTCCTGGGCCTTGAAGCAGTTGCGGGCCGCCGCGGCCCCGGTGGCGGCAGCAGCCCCCGCCCCCATCCAGGAAGAAGCAGCGGCCCCCATGCCGGGGGCCCCAGAAGCCGCAAAAGAGGAGCCGGTGGCCCCGGTAGTCCCGCCAGCCCCCACCGCGGCCTTGGAGCCTTTTATCCCGGTGGCGCCAGTGGCGGCTCCGGCGCCGGAAGCAGCGCCGGAGATGGCACAGCCGGCGCCGGTCGCGCCCATAGAGGCGGCTGCGCCTCCCAAAGTCCCGGTCTTTTCCCCGGCCCCGGAACCCCAGGCCTCCATGCCCGAATTCCGGTTGAAACTGGAAGAACCCCCTGCCGCTGCTACCGGGCAGACCATAACCCTGGAAGTGAAGCCCTACGAGGCGGAGGCCCACCACCTGCTGGGGCTGGCCCTCAGTGAAAGCGGCAACTGGGCCGAGGCCATCGCCAGCTACCGGCAAGCCATTAAACTGAAGCCCGACCTGGCCGAGGCCTATTGCAACCTGGGGGTCGCCCACAGCCAGCAGGGACAGTTCCCGGAAGCCCTGATCTATCTGAAACAGGCCTTGAAGCTGAAACCTGATCTCTATAAGACCGCCTGCAACCTGGGTCAGGTGCAGGCCGCGTTGGGGCACTGGCCGGAGGCGGTGGAGTCTTTCCAACACGCCCAGGGGCTGCGCCCCGGGGATCCGGAGGTGCTGCAACGCCTGGCCGCGGCATGCTGCCGCCTGGGCCGCTGGCAGGAAGCCGCCCAGGCTTTGCAACAGGCCTTGCAGACCAAGCCCGATGATCTGGGGATCACTTATAATCTGGGCCTGGTTTACCTGCACCTGGGCCGCTGGCCCGAAGCCATCAAGGCCTTGCAGCGGGTCCTGGCCCTGAAGCCGGATCACGCCCCGGCCTTCCGCCACCTGGGGATCGCCTGTAATCAGCTGGGCAATTGGAAAGAGGCGGTCAGGTGTTTTCAGCAGGAAGTCCTGATCAAGCCTGACAATGTCGAGGCTTATCTCAACCTGGGGGGCATGTTCGCCCAGGTGGTCAACTGGCAGGAATCAGTCGCGGCCTTTAAAAGGGCCGTCCAGGCCAGGCCGGAGCATGCCATGGCCCACCAGGCCCTGGGAGTCGGCTATGGCCAGTTGGGGCTCTGGCGGGAAGCGGCCGAGGCCTTCCAAAAGGCCATCCTCCTGGGAGGCGATGCCGAGGCCACGCGGCTGGCCAGCCTGGCTCCCCCCGCAGCCGGCCAGGGCGCGGACATGGTGGAGAACCTGAGAAACGCGTTGCGCTACAACCCCAACCTGGCTGAGGCCCATTATCTCCTGGGTTTGGTCCAGGGGCAGATGGGCCGCTGGCAGGAAGCAGCCATTGCCTTCGCCAACGTTTTGAGAAAGAAATCCCGGCCCCTGGCTCCGGACCCGAGCCCAGCCCCCAGCGCCTTAACCTATTATCAGGAGGCCCTGGACATTCTGCGGCAGGCCATCAATCTCCGGCCCGATTTGCCGGAATTCCCCAAGGGTCTGCTCCTGGAAACCGGGTCCCTGGCCGCCAGCGAAGACCGGGCCCCCCTCTGGAAGCGGGGCCTCCAGGCCGATCCCAATAATGAGGAGGCCCATTACCAACTGGGCCTGACTTATCTCCGCCAGGGCTGCTACCCCGAGGCCTGTGCGCAGTTCCAGGCCTTGCTGGCCATCAATCCCCGGCACGCCTTGGGGCATTATCAACTGGCCGTGGCCTATCTTTCCCGGGGCGACTTCGGCGCCGCGGTGGAGGAATATGCCGAATTGAAGAAGCTGGATGAACGTCTGGCGGCCAAGCTTTTCGCCTAAAACAGAAGCGGCGGGGCCGGCAACCGAGAGCGGTAAACACACCATACTGGGGAATCGAACCATGCAAACCTCAACCGGCAAGATCTTTTGGGCTGCCCTGCTCATCGGGCTGATGGTGGCGGCGGCAACCCCCCAGGGGGCCGAGGCCGCCCGCAAGGTGAAAAAACCGGCCCAGACCCAAGGCCTTTATCTGCAGCAAGGTCAGAAAATCATCAAGCTGACCCAGGGCGGCCTGATCTTCCGGACGGCTTTGCCTTGGGGGCAAGACAACAAAGTGGGCTTATACGGCATCCTCCAGGAACCCGCCCTCAAGGTGGAACTGGAGCCTTTGGAGATCATGGTCTTTGATCCGGAGACCGGGGGCGACAAGGTGCACCTGACCAGGCTGGCATATCTGGAAACGGCTCCGGCCGGGCGCTTCGACCTCAGCGTCAACAAACTGAATGCCGAAAATTTCAAGAGAATTTATAAAATGGACCTGGATACCCCCGTCCCCATGAACCTGTGGTGCATCCAGACGGAAATTCCCCTGCAAGTCGCGGCGGTGCCCAAAAAACCGGGATGGTTTAGCCTGACCCCCAGGGAGAAGCTGACTCCCGGGAATTACGCCATCAACGGCGGCACTCTGGGCGGCCCCCAGCTGTTCACCGGGGAGCACGGCTTCTATCCTTTTGCCGTGGTCACGGCCCTGCCGCCACCGCCTAAACTGAAGAAAGCGGTCAAGAGAGCCCGGAAAAAGGCGGCCCCGCCCGAGGAGGAAGCGGCCCGGGCCCCCAAGCGCCAGGCCCCGCCTGCGCCCCGGGAGGTCTCCCCGCCGCCGTCTCTATCCGCAGGCTTCACCTACCAGTGGGCCCAGGCCAACGCGCCCCGGGCCCGGCGGGAATACCAGATCACCAATCTGGATAATCACGCCTGGCATAATGTGCGGATCAAAATTTACGCCCGGAACGATGATAAGTTTGTGCTGGGACCCGTGACCCAGGAAAAGGACGTGGTCCTCCCCGGGCATACCGTGAACCAGGTCCCTGATAAGACCTTCATGCATTACGACACCCTGGATGATGCCGGTTACAACATCTATTTGGAAATCCACGCCAAGGAGGGCACCTGCAGGAAGGCCTGGAAAAATGTTCCAGCAGGGGACACGGGGGAAAGCAACCTGATGGAAATTCCCTGGGACCTCCCGGAGCCGAAGAAGGGTGACCAGTAGTGCCAATTAACCAAGACGCCGGCAGGCCAGAAACCGCGGACCCGTTTAGGGGTCGCCGCGGGGCGGGCGCCGGCCGCAAAGGAGAGGTACATGGGTTTTCTGCGAGACTTGTGGGGGTTCATGAGAGAGCGCAAGAAATTCTGGCTGCTGCCCCTGACCTTAGTGCTGTTGTTCTTCGGAACCTTGCTCGTGTTCGCCAGCGGCTCGGCCGTGGCCCCGTTTATTTACACCCTTTTTTAGGAGCCCGGCGGAGGCCGGCTGCCCCCATAGAGACGCAGGTTAAGAATTTTTATGGACGCGGGACAAGGAATGTCTTAATAATCTAATGGTGGCCGCAGGCCCTGGCGCGCAAAGCGCCGCCTGGACCCGCGGCCGCTGTTTAAGGAATTATTATGGCTATTAAAGTTCTTCTGGCTGATCCCCATCGCCTCGTGCGCCAAGGTCTTTATACGCTGCTGGCAGGGGAGAAGGACCTAGAAATAGTGGCGGAGGCGGAAGACGGGCAGACCACCATCGACCTGGCCCAGAAGCTTTCTCCCCACGTGGTCATTCTGGACGTGACCATGCCTGATCTGAGCAGTCTGGAGATAACCCGCCGGATTCTGGCTACTTCGGCCGCCGTCAAAATCATTGCCCTGTCCACGCATGCCGACCGGCGCTTCGCCTTGAATATGTTAAAAACCGGCGCTTCCGCCTATCTTCTCAAAGACTGCGTCTTTGAAGAGCTGACCCGGGCGGTGCGCGAGGTGGCGGCCAACAGAACCTTCCTTGGTGCAGGGGTGTCCGATTTGGTGATCAAAGAGTATATTATGGCTCTCCGGGAAAGCGAGGCGCGCTCCCGCGCCATTTTTGAAGGGGCCACTGCCGGCATCGCCCTGCTCGATTTGCAGGGGCATCTGGTGGAGAGTAATCCGGCCCTCCAGGAAATGCTGGGATTCAGCCGGGAGGAGCTGCGCAACTTGTCCTTCACCGTAGTGCTCCCCCCTGATACCGCCGCCGCTTACCAGGATTCCTGGCAACAGTTGCTGTCCGGCGCCTGCCCCTTCTTCGCCCTGGAAAGCCGCCTGGTCACCCGGCACAGCCGCATGCTCTGGGGGCGGGTTACCGTCTCTCTGGTCAAGAACAGCGCCGGGGAAACCCAATTTGCGGTGGTCATGGTGGAGAACCTGACCCCCCAAAAGGAGGCCGAAGAGCAGATCCGCAATTATCAGGAGCAGCTGCGTTCCCTGGCCTCGCAACTATCCATAGCCGAGGAAAGGGAAAGGCGCACCCTGGCCACGGAACTTCATGACCATATCGGCCAGCTCCTGGCCCTGACCCAGATCAAGCTGGGGGCCCTGGGGGTGAAGGCCGCGGGCACGGATCTGGAGGTGCCGGTGAATGAAGTGCGGGACCTGGTGGAGACCGTGATCAAGTCCACCCGCTCCCTGACTTTTGAACTCAGCCCGCCCATTCTCTATGAGCTGGGATTGGAGCCGGCCCTGGAATGGTTCGGCGAATACCTGCAAGAGCAGCACGGCCTCCACGTGGAGGTGCAACGGGATGAAGAACCCCGGCCCATTGACAGCGAAACCCGGGCCCTGGTCTTCAAGGTGGTGCGGGAACTGATGCTAAACTCCGTCAAACATGGCCGGGCCCAGAACCTCTGGGTACGCCTCGGCCGCCAAGGACAAAACCTGAACATCGAGGTCAAGGACGACGGAATCGGTTTTATCCCCGCCCCCCCCGGGACGGAAGTAAAGACCGGCGGTTTCGGCCTCTTCAGCATCAAAGAAAGGCTGCATCATCTGGGCGGGCGGCTGCAGGTGGAATCCGCACCGGCCCAGGGGACCACGGTCTCTCTGCTGATCCCCCTCTGGGAGGAAGATAATAAATTGCAGGTGTCCTGACATGCCCATCAAGATCATTTTGGCAGATGACCACAAGATCGTCCGGCAAGGGCTGCGCACCATGCTGGAGAAAGAAGCCGACATCGAGGTGCTGGGCGAGGCGGATGACGGCCGCATGGCCGTGCGCCTGGCCCGGGAACTCTCGCCCCAGGTGGTCATTATGGACGTGGGCATGCCGGATTTAAACGGCATCGAAGCCACCCGCCAGGTCCTGGCGGAATGTCCCGGAGTCAAGGTCATCGGCCTGTCCATGCACTCCGACCGGCGCTTTGTCATGAACATGCTCAAGGCCGGCGCCAGCGGCTATCTGCTGAAAGACTCGGCTTTCGAGGAACTGGCCACGGCCATCCGCATGGTGCTCACCAACAAAATCTACCTCAGCACCGAGATCGCCAATGTGGTCATCAAGGATTATCTCCAGGGCGGCGGCGACGAGTCGGTCTTTTCCGTGTTGTCTCCCCGGGAACGGGAAGTATTGCAGCTCATGGCCGAAGGCAAAAGCTCCCGGCAGATCGCGGACCACCTCAATATCAGCATCAAGACAGTGGAGACCCACCGCATGCAGATCATGCACAAGCTGCAAATCTTCAGCGTCGCCGAACTTACCAAATACGCCATCCGGGAAGGGCTTTCCTCCCTGGATTAATACCAAATTCATATTGACATGCAACAAACTGGCAGAATCAACGGCGTTCATCGGCGTTTATCGGCGGTTAAATATTAGCCGCCGATGCACGCCGATCTTCTTGATATACTGCTCAAAGAAGCGAACTTGTTAAAAGCTGATCCCGCGAGCTTTCTCTCCAGTATTGGGATAGACGTGCCTGCCCTCATGCCCGGGCGGCCCCCCAGGTCCGCGCCTACAGCTTCTTTAAGCGTTGCTGGCGCTGCCGCTGGCGTTTGGGGGCCCGGTGCGCCGGGCCTTTCTTGGACGGCCGCGGCAGATACTCTGCTTCCTCCGCCTCGGCTGCGGGACCGGGACCCGCGGCGCCCCGGAGGTGGGAGGCCTCAAATTGGGGAGCGCTGATCCAGGCGGCGCCGACCCGGTCGGCATAATCCTGCAACTCCCGGTCGGAACTCACCACTATCGCCCGGGAGCGTTCCTTCTCCAGGAGGCGTTTGATCACTTCGTCGGCCTTCTCTCCCCGCCGGGAATAGATGATGGTCATGCCGGCGCGCCGGTCCCGGGATTCTTTCCAGCCCCCTTGGTCCCAGCCGTCAAAGACCACCGTGATTTTGTGACCGGGGCGGGACTGCCGGTACAGGGCCAGGCTGGCCAGCAGAGCCTCCCGGCCGGCCTCCAGTTCCCGGGCGTCGATCTCCTGCAAGTAAGGAGACTGCCTAATCAGATTATAGCCGTCAATGATCAGATTTAGAGCCATATAGTTAAAGGTTGCCGTTTCTGACCACCAACTAACCTTTCAATATCTTTTAACAAATTGGACGGCAAATTGATGGTATTTATTAGGGATATAGTATCATTGGCAATATGCTAGAAAAATCATGATTCTGCAAGAAAAACGGTGTTGCCAATAGACCTTATCTTTGCTATAGTGGCTTCTAACTATTTTAATGTTATCGTTTGGGGGATGCAACTGCCATGCGTAACTTCGTGAGCGCTCTACTATTTCTCTTTCTCTTCGTGCTGATCGCCGGTTGTGGCGGGCAACCGGTCAAACCACCGGAAGCCTCCCTGGAAGCGCCTCTGCCGGCGTATGAGCCCCCCCACACCAAGCTGACCGCGGATCAAAAATATCTGCAGAAGGTGATGAGCAAAAACGGCTACACCAACGGCGACAAACCCACGATCGTCTTCGTGCATAAATTAGCCCGTAAACTTACCATGTACCATGGCCTCACTCCTCTTAAGACCTATAATGTCGTTCTGGGTAACGATCCTTACAACGATAAGTTGTGTCAGGGCGACACCTGCACTCCCGAAGGCGTCTATCATGTGGTGACCAAATACCCTCACCAGAGGTGGTCCTATTTCATCCTCCTGGATTACCCCAACACCAAAAACTGGATAAAATTCGACCGGGCCAAACTGGCGGGGAAAGTGCCCCCGGATGCGAATATCGGCGGCTCAGTGGGCATCCACGGCACCGAGTATCCTGAGAGGAACCTGACGGGCATGAATTGGACCAAGGGCTGCATCTCTCTCCTGAACCCGGATCTGGAAGAAATCTACCCGATGATCGATCGCAGAACCCTGGTGGTGATTAATAAGTAAGATTGAGTAATTTAAGAAATGGGGCAAGGACACCGGCAAGACGCCGCTACCTTGCCCCTTTTGTTTCTCAGCGCCCATGCGGGGGAAGACTTCTGGCAACTCCGCACATGCAGGTTTCTCCCCTCCTTATTCCCCCAAAATCTCCCCCCTGGCCGCGCTGGGGACTTGCCAAAAGAGATTTTTTGGATTAAAAAATAGAGACACATTCTGGGCGGTTAACTCAGCGGTAGAGTGCCATCCTCACACGGTGGAAGTCACTGGTTCAAATCCAGTACCGCCTACCAAGAAAACCAAGGGTTACGGACTGAGGCCGTAACCCTTTTTATTGAATATTACCTCTCCTCGCTGCCTTTCCCCCCGCAGCAGGTTCCCGGTTTGTTGGGCTCTTTTTTGTTTCCCAGACCTTGGCTTTGGTCTCCGGCATCCAGGTGGCCACTTCCGGCAAGTCGGACGCCTGCCAGCCCCCGCCCAGGGCCTTGATCAGGAGCGCACTGGCGCTCAAGCGGTTGCCCTGGATAACCGCAGCGGTCCTTTCGTTGTTCCGGGCGTTGGTCACCACCACCAGCAGGTCCAGGACGCTGATGGTCCCGGCCTGATACTGGTTGGTGCTTAGGGTGACGGATAGTTTCGCCGCCTTGACCGCCTCGTCCTGAACCTTGGCTTCGTGCTCCAGAATCCGTAGCGCCGCCAGATTGTCTTCCACCTCTTGAAAGCCGGTGAGCACGGTCTGGCGATAAGCGGCCACCGTGGCGTCATAGGCGGCCCGGGCCGCGTCGGTCTGGGCTACCAGCGCCCCGCCCTGGAAGAGGGTCTGGGCCGCGGCCGCGCCCAGGGACCAGAAGCGGCTGGGCCAAGTAAACCACAGGGGCGTGGTGGCGGCCTCAAAACCAGTGGTGGCGCTCAAGGTGATGGTGGGATAATAGGCCGCCATGGCCACGCCGATCTGGGCGTTGGCCGCGGCCATGGTCCGCTCCGCGGCGGCGATGTCGGGGCGGCGTTCCAACAATGCCGACGGCACCCCCGCGGGAATGGGCGGAATGCTCTGGTTTAGCGGGGCCTTAGGAATGGAAAAGACCGAGGCCGGCTTGCCCAGCAAGGTGGCGATGGCGTGTTCCAGTTGGGCCCGTTGCACCCCCAGGTCAATGGCCTGGGCCTGGGTATTCTTGAGCTGGGTTTCCGCCAGGGCCACGTCGTTCCGGGAAGCCACGCCGCTGGCATAACGGTTCTTGGTCCGATCGAGAATCTTTTGGAAATCAAGAGCAACGTCGTCCAGCAGTCGTTTTTGCTCATCCAGGGATCGGAGTTGAAAATAGCTTTGGGCCAGAGTGGCCTGGGCGCTCAGGCGCGCCACCTCAATATTGGCGGCGCTGGCCTGGGCGCTGGCTTTGCTGGACTCCACGCTGCGGCGCACCTTGCCCCAGATGTCCAGTTCCCAGGCGGCGTTGAAATTCAGCAGGTAGTCTTCCAGGGTGGCACCCGGAGAGGTGCTGATAGTGCCGGAGCTTACACCAGTCCCAGAGGCTCCAGCCAGGTTCCGATTACTGCTCCCGAGATTCTCCGATCTCCTGAAGCGGGACCAGGAAGGCCCGCCGGTGAGCGTGGGAAAATACCCGGCCCGGGAGACCCGGATCAGGGCCAAAGCCTGGCGGAAGTTCGCCTCCGCCTGGGCGATATTCTGGTTGGAAATGTCCACCTGTTCTTCCAGGGCGTTTAAGTGGGGGTCTTGGTAGATCTCCCACCACTTGCCCCGGGGCAGCTCGTCCCGGGGCTGGGCCTGCTTCCAGCCGGCATTTTCCTTGTAGGCCTCGGGCGCCGCAGTGGGGGGCCGGACATAATCCGGCCCCACCGAACAACCGGCGGCCAGGAACCACATCAACGCGGGCAGCGCCAGGACCAGGCATCCAGGCGCGGCTCCCGGTCTAAAAATTTTCTTTATTTGCAGACACATGGAATTAAGCCCCTGTCTCATAGCGAGCTATGCCCCTACTTCCCTGTAGGGGAGAAAGAATTATTCCTCGCAACCATCGCCGTTGCCTTGCCCCGCAGGCGGATGACCCAAAGCCGGAAGCGGTCCAGATAAAGATAGATCACCGGGGTGGTGTACAGGGTGAGCATCTGGCTGACAATCAGGCCGCCGATGATGGAGATGCCCAGGGGGCGGCGCATCTCGGAGCCCGCGCCATGTCCCGCCGCCAGAGGCAGCGCCCCCAGCAGCGCGGCCATGGTGGTCATCATGATGGGGCGGAAGCGTAGGAGACAGGCCTCATAGATCGCCTCCTCCGGCCGCTTGCCTTCATGGCGCTCCACCTCCAGGGCAAAGTCCACCATCATAATGCCGTTCTTCTTGACGATGCCGATGAGCAGAATGATGCCGATGACCCCGATAATGCTCAACTCCGTGCCGCTGAGCATCAAGGCCACCAGCGCCCCCACCCCGGCCGACGGCAGGGTGGAGAGGATGGTGATGGGGTGGACGTAACTCTCATAGAGAATGCCCAGGACGATATAGACCGCCAGGAGCGCGGCCAGGATCAGATACGGCTCATTGGCCAGGGAGGCCTTGAAGGCCTCGGCGGTACCCAGAAAGCTCCCCCGGATGCTGGCGGGCAGGCCCATCTCCCGGGTGCCCGACTCGATGGCCGCCACCGCATCCCCCAGGGCTGCGCCCCGGGCCAGATTGAAAGAGATGGTGACTGCAGGAAACTGCCCCAGATGATTAACCGACAGCGGCGCGGTGGTGGGCTCGTAGCGCGTGATCGCACTCAGCGGCACCTCGGCGCCTTTCGGGGACTGCACATAGATCTGGCGCAGGATTTCCGGGCGCTGCCAAAAGGGCGGGGCCACCTCCATCACCACGTGGTACTGGTTTAAGGGGGTGTAGGTGATGGCCACCTGGCGCTGCCCGAAAGCGTCATACAGGGTGTCGTCGATGTGCTGGGCGGAGAGGCCGAGGCGGGAGGCCGTATCCCGGTCGATCACCAGGGTGGACTGCAAACCCTTATCCTGTTGGTCACTGTTGACATCGGTCAATTCCGGCAAGGTCCGCATCTTCTCTAACATCTGGGGGCCCCAGGTATTCAGATCTGCGAGGTTTTCCCCCCGGAGGGTGTATTGGTAGAGCGCGGCGCTGGCAAAGCCGCCGATGCGCAAATCCTGCACCGGTTGCAGGTAGGTGGGCGCGCCCGGAATCTGGGCCAGCTTGCGGCGCAGCCTGGCAATGATCTGGCGCGCCGTGACCCGCCGCTCCTCAAAGGGCTTCAGGGAAATGAACATCCGGGCAGTATTGGTGGTGGAGCCACCGCCTCCGGGGCCCCCGCTGAAACCCACCACATCAGTGACATCGGGGTCGGTGCGGATGACCCCCACCACTTCCTTGAGCTTCGCCCGCATGGCCTGGAACGAGATGTCCTGGGAGGCCCGGATGAAGCCGGTGATCCGGCCGATGTCCTGTTCCGGAAAGAAACCTTTAGGGATATAAACGAATAAGCCGATGTTGACCACCAGAGTGAGCACCGTCAGGGAGAACATAAATCTGGGGTGCCGCAAGGCCCAGCCCAGAGTGACCTCATAGGTATGGCGCATCAGCTCGAAGACCCACTCGCTGGCCCGGTAGATGCGGCCGTGGGTCCGCCCTTTTTCCGAAGTAAGGAGCGCGGCGCACATCATAGGGGTGGTGGTCAAAGAAACCACCAGGGAAATGACAACGGCCGCAGACAGGGTCACGGAGAACTCCCGGAACAGCCGGCCCACCATACCCCCCATCAACAACAGGGGAATAAAGACCGCCACCAGGGAAGCGCTCATGGACAAGACGGTGAACGCGATTTCCCGGGCTCCCAGGAGCGCGGCTTGCAGCGGCGGCTCCCCTTTTTCCAGGTAGCGGGTGATGTTCTCGATGACCACGATGGCGTCGTCCACCACAAAGCCGGTGGCGATGGTCAGGGCCATGAGGGAGAGATTGTCCACACTATAGCCCCAGAGATACATGACCCCGAAGGTGCTGATGATGGACACCGGCACGGCCACCCCCGGGATGATGGTGGCCCGGACGCTGCGCAGGAACGCGAAGACCACCAGAATGACCAGGGTGCCGGAAATCAGCAGCGTCCATTCCACGTCTTTGAGGGAACTGCGGATGGGGGGGCTGCGGTCCACGGTGACAGTGAGGTCGATATCCTGGGGAATGGCGGCCCGCAGTTGGGGCAGCAGGCTCCGGATCCGGTCCACCGTTTCAATGATGTTGGCCCCCGGCGACCGGAAAATGATCACCATGACCGCGGTCTTGCCGTTCAACAGGCCTTCGGTGCGCACATCCTCCAGGGAATCCACCACGCCGCCTAAGTCCGCCAGACGCACCGGCGCGCCGTTGCGGTAGGCCACCACCAGGTCCCGGTATTCCGCGGCCTTGAAGAGCTGATCGTTGGTCCGGATTTCCCGGGAATGCTGCGCATCCGCCAATTGCCCTTTGGGCCGGTTGACGTTGGTCTGGCCCAGGAAGGATCGTACATCTTCGAGACCGAGGCTGTACTTGTGAACCGTCATCGGGTTCAGCTCCACCCTGACCGCGGGCAGGGAACCGCCGCCCACGAAGACCGTGCCCACCCCCTCCACCTGGGAGAGCTTTTGCGACAGGATGGTGGAGGCCGCATCATACATCTTCGCCCGGTCCGCGGTGTCGGAGGTGAGGGCCAGGATCAGGATGGGGGCGTCCGCGGGATTGACCTTGCGGTAGGTGGGGTTGCTGGGCAAATTGGTGGGCAGGTAAGTGCGGGCCGCATTAATGGCGGCCTGGACATCCCGGGCCGCCCCATTGATGTCCCGGCTCAATTCGAACTGCAAGGTAATGCTCGTTGACCCCCGGTAACTCGCGGAGGTCATCTCCGTCACCCCGGCGATGCGCCCGAACTGGCGTTCCAGGGGCGCGGCCACCGAGGTGGCCATGGTATCGGGCTCCGCCCCCGGCAGGTTGGCCGACACGGTAATGGTGGGAAAATCCACCTGGGGCAGGGGGGAAACCGGCAAAAACCGGAAGGCCAGAAACCCGGCCAGGGCCATGCCGATGGTGAGCAGGGTCGTGGCTACCGGTCTTTTGATGAAAGGGGCCGAGATGTTCATGCCGGTTTCTCTTTCCCTCCTTTCCTAAAGGGGGGCAGGGGGGATTATGGAGGTGCCCGCTAATCCCAGTAAATTCCCCTATAGAAAATGGGGACTTAAAAATATGTTAAAAACCCAAGTTCCTGGTTCCAAGTAGGTGGGGCGGGCCTCCGTGCCCGCCAGACGCCCGGCGGGCACGGAGCCCGCCCCACCTAACTTTTTCATGGTTTGTGGTTGCACTGTAGGTCCAGGAATGATTTTTCCATAAAGTTGCTGAGCGGTAGCGCAGGCTTTCCAGCCTGTGCGGAGTACAGGGCGGGCGAGGACGCCCGCCCCTACTTTTTTAATATTCACTATTGGCCTGAGCCCATAAACGCCAGCTTAACAAACCGAGTTGAGGCAATATCACCTCAATTTCCCAGATCTCCCTCTGCTGGCCGTTCTTTACGCAGCCGCGCGGCCAGCCGGTCGAACCAGAGGTAAATCACCGGCGTGGTATAGAGGGTGAGCACCTGGCTGACAATCAGGCCGCCGATGATGGAGATGCCCAGGGGATGGCGCAGCTCGGAGCCCATGCCGGTGCCGATGGCCAGGGGCAGCGCCCCTAAGAGGGCCGCAAAGGTGGTCATCATGATGGGCCGGAAGCGCAGCAGGCAGGCCTGATAAATGGCCTCTTCCGGGGGCTTCCCTTCCCGGCGCTCCGCGTCCAGGGCAAAGTCCACCATCATGATGCCGTTCTTTTTGACAATGCCGATGAGCAGGATGATGCCGATCAAGGCAATGATGCTGAATTCGGTGCGGCACAGCAGCAGGGCGAGAATGGCCCCCACCCCGGCCGACGGCAGCGTGGAGATGATGGTGATGGGGTGGATATAGCTCTCATACAGCACGCCTAAGACGATGTAGACCGTGATCAGGGCCGCCAGGATCAACAGCGGTTCGTTTTTCAGCGCGGCCTGAAAGGCCAGGGCCGTACCCTGCCATCTGCCCCGGATGCTGGGAGGCAGGCCCAAGTTCTTGGCGGTGGTATCCAGGGCCTGTACCGCTTCCCCCAAAGAAACCCCTGCCGCCAGATTGAAGGACAGGGTGGTGGCCGGAAACTGGCCTTGGTGGCTGATGGCCAGGGGACCCATGGTCTCTTCCACCCGGGTGATGGCGGCGAGCGGCACCTTGCCGCCGCCGGCGCTGCGGATATAGATGTCTTCGAGTTTATGGGGCTTTTGCTGAAAGTCCGGCTTGACCTCCAGGACGACCCGGTACTGGTTTAACTGGGTAAAGATCGTGGACACCTGGCGCTGCCCGAACGCGTCGTAGAGGGTGTCGTCGATGAGCTGGGGGGTGATCCCCAACCTGGAGGCCGTGGCCCGGTCGATGGTGAGATAGACCTGGAGGCCTCGATCCTGGAGATCGCTGCTCACGTCCTGGAGCTCCGGCAGTTCCCGGAGGGCGGCGACCAGCTTGGGGGTCCAGAGGTTCAATTCCTCGGCGTTGGGATCTTCCAGGCTATACTGGTATTGGGTGCGGCTGACCCGGTCCTCCACGGTGAGGTCCTGGACCGGCTGCATGAAGAGGCTGATGCCTTCCAGTTGGGCGATCTGGGGCTGGAGGCGGCGGATGATCTCGGAGGCGCTGATTTTGCGCTGGGAGAGCGGCTTGAGGTTGATCAGCACCCGGCCGCTGTTGAGGGTGATATTGGTGCCATCCACGCCGATAAAGGTGGAGAGGCTCTCCACCGCCGGGTCCTTGAGGATCACCCGGGCCAGGGCCTGCTGCCGTTCGGCCATGGCCGGAAAGGAGATGGATTGGGGGGCCTCCGAGATGCCCAGGATGATACCGGTGTCCTGCACCGGAAAGAAGCCCTTGGGCACGATGATGTACAGGAAGACCGTCAGGACCAGGGTGGCCACCGCCACCAGCAGGGTGGCGGGCTGGTGCTTCAGGACCCAGCGCAGGGTCAGGGCATAGAAATCGAGAATCCGGTCGTAGACCCGCTGGGAAGTCCGGAAAATACGGCTCTGCTGCTCCTCCGGGGTATGCTTGAGCAGCCGGGCGCACATCATCGGCGTCAGCGTCAGGGACACCACCGCGGAGATGAGGATCGTCACCCCCAAAGTCACGGCAAATTCCCGGAAGAGCCGGCCCACCACCTCCCCCATGAAGAGCACCGGAATCAAAACCGCGATCAGGGACACGGTCAGGGACAGGATGGTGAAGGCGATCTGCTCCGAACCTTTTAAAGCCGCCTGCAACGGCGGCTCCCCCTGTTCGATGTAGCGGGCGATGTTTTCGATCATGACGATGGCGTCATCCACCACGAAACCCGTGGAGATGGTCAGGGCCATCAGCGACAGGTTGTTCAGGCTGTATCCCAGGAGATACATGATCCCGAAGGTGCCCACCAGGGAAAAGGGCACGGCCACACTGGGGATGATGGTGGCCGGCAAATTGCGCAAAAACAGAAAGATCACCAGGATCACCAGCGCCACGGCCAGCATCAGTTCGAACTGCACGTCCTCCACGGAGCCGCGGATGGTGGTGGTCCGGTCGGTGAGCACCGAGACCTGCACCGCCTGGGGCAGGGTGCTCTGCAACATGGGCAGCAGCCTTTTGATGCGGTCCACCACTTCGATGACATTGGAGCCCGGCTGCCGCTGGATGTTGACGATCACCGCGGGGACATCGTTCATCCAGGCCGCCTGTTTGACGTTCTCAGCACTGTCAATGGCGCCGGCGACATCGGCGAGCCGCACCGGTGCGCCGTTGACATAGGCGACGATCAGCGGCAGGTACTCCTGGGCGGTAAAGAGCTGGTCATTGGCGCCGATGACCGAAGACTGCCGGGGACCGTCAAAACTGCCTTTGGCCTGGTTGGTGTTGGACGCGGTAATGGCGGTGCGCAGGTCTTCCAGGGTCAGGCCGTACGCGGCCAGGGCCGTGGGGTTGGCCTGGACCCGCACCGCCGGCCTCTGCCCGCCGCTGATGCTGACGTAACCGACCCCCGGCAGTTGGGAGATTTTCTGGGCCAGCCGGGTATCCGCCAGGTCCTCGACCTTGGACAGGGGCAGGGTCTCCGAAGTCAGGGCCAGGGTCAGGACCGGCGCGTCCGCGGGATTGACCTTGCTGTAAACCGGGGGGTTGGGGAGATCCTTGGGCAGGAAGGTGGACGCGGCGTTGATCGCGGCCTGGACCTCCTGTTCGGCCACATCCAGGCTCAGGTTCAGGCTGAATTGCAGGATGACGACGGAACTGCCCCCGGAGGAGTTGGAGGTCATCTGCTTCAGCCCCGGCATCTGCCCGAACTGGCGCTCCAGGGGCGCGGTCACAGAGGAAGCCATGACCTCGGGGCTGGCGCCCGGGAAAAAAGTGAGCACCTGGATGGTGGGGTAATCCACCTGGGGCAGCGCCGAGACTGGCAGTTGGTTGTAGGCCACGGCCCCGGCCAGCAAAATCGCGGCCATCAGCAGGGTGGTGGCCACCGGGCGCAGGATAAAGGTGCGGGAAGGGTTCACTACTTGCCTTTCCGGGACTTGCCGGAATTTTCAGGGCCCTGGTTCTTTAACTCGACCTTGACGCCGGCCCGCAGCCGTTCGGAGCCTTCCACCACCACGAGGTCCCCGGGAGCGAGCCCTTGGTCAATGGCGACGTGATCCCCTTCGGTGGGACCGAGGCGCACCTGCCGCACCGCCACCTTCCGGTCAGGCTCCACCAGGTAGACGTACGGCCCCTGAGTGCTGCGCTGGATCGCGGCCGTGGGCACCAGGGTGGCTCCGTGCCGGGTTTCCAGCAGGAGGCGGGCATTGACGAACTGGTTGGGGAAGAGCGCGTGGTCTTTGTTGGCAAATTCCGCCCGCAGCTTCACCGTGCCGCTGTTGGGATCGATCTGGTTGTCCAGGGTCAGCAAAGAGCCGGTGGCGAGCTTCCTGGTTTGCTCGCGGTTGAGGGCGTCCACTGGCAGGCGCGCCCCCGCCCTGAGCTTATCGAGGACCGGGGGCAGGCTGTCTTCGGCGATGGTGAAGATGACCGTGATGGGTTCGAGTTGGGTGATCACGGCCAGGCCGGTGGTATCCGTGGCGTGCACGATGTTGCCGGGATCCACCAGGCGCAGGCCGATGCGGCCGCTGACGGGCGCGGTGATCCGGGAGTAGATGATCTGCAGTTTGGCGTTGTCGATCTGCCCTTGATCCAACTTGACGGTGCCCTCCAACTGGCGCACCAGGAACTTCTGGGTGGCGTACTGCTGTTCGGCGATGGAATCCTGGCGGGAGAGGACCTGGTAGCGTTTCAGATCCACCCGGGCGTTGGCCAGCAGGGCCTTGTCCCGGATCATCTGGCCCTGGGCCTGGGTCAGTTGGGCCTGATAGGGCCGGGGGTCGATTTCCACCAAAAGCTGCCCTTGTTTGACGATCTGCCCTTCCTTGTAATAGACCCGCATCAGCTCGCCGTCCACCCGGCTCTTGACGGTCACGGTGCGCACCGGGGTGACGGCGCCCAGGCCGGTGAGCCAGATGCCGATGTCCCCTTTCCGGGCCGCGGTTGCAGTCACCGGGACACTGGCTGGCGCCAGGTTCGCCCCTTTCCTGCCTGGGCCTCCGGTCTTCCCCCCTTTTCCCAACTGGCTGTAGGCCACGATCCCCACCAACGCCGCCGCCACCAGCCAAACCCACCAACGCCGGAGCATATCCCTGGCGGGAACGCGCTTCCAGACGTCTTTTTCCCCTTGTCTGAAGGTCATATTAATTGGTCCCTGGAGACAGCCTGGAGCCAAAGATAAGAATCAGGCTGTCCTAAAAGAGTGGCTGCCATTCTGCACCAGTGAAGGGCTCACTGTTAAGAACCATCGGCCGGCGGTAATCCGGCGCTGGTCCGGGAAAATTAACCGCACAGCCCTCTTCTTTTTCAACCCTCGCCATGGGCCTGCACCCACCGCCAACTATAGAACGCCACCCCCCGTTCTTCAAGGAAGTAAAGGGGCGAAGAGCCTGACCATAGCGGGACTCAGCTCCTGGTTCCAGGAAATAGCTCCTGCAGAAGCAGTCGGTGCAAGAAATCCCGGGTCTGCCGGTAGTCCTCCAGGCTGCCGCCGTAAGGGTCCGGGGCCGGCCGCCGCAGCAATCGACCGGAAAAGTTAACGGGGAGGTGACCGGCCAGAGAATAATCTGTCAGATTAACGGCTAGGGAGTAGGCGGGGAACGCTATTTCTTCCAGCCCCTTGGAGCGCAGCCCAAGGCTGGATACCCCGATTTCCGCCAGCACCTTCAGCGTCAGGGGGGCGATAAAGCCCAGGGGGCTGATGCCCGCGGACGCGGCCAGCACCGTGCCCCCGCACAGGTGGCGGGCCAGGGCCTCGGCCATGATGCTGCGGCAGGAATTCCCCAGGCAGATGAATAAAACTCCTGTAGGCCGCATGGCTTTTCTTCCGGTTTGGTGTCCAATCCAGGCGGTGGCACCGGCTTTCCAGCCTGCGCCGGTGAAGGCTACCTTAATTATTTAAAAATTGAATATACTATATAATTAATTAGTCAGGGGAAATTCTCCTGTAAACCTTTTTAAAATCGCTGAGCCGCGTTTTTGGAAATAACCGCCATCACCGCCAGGACCGCGTTGGTCCGGTCCAAAATCCCGGGCGTGGATTATGTCATCAACCCCTACCTGGGGTGCGGTCACGGCTGCCGTTATTGCTACGCGGTGTTCATGCGCAAGTATTCCCGCCAGCACCAGCAGGCTCCCTGGGGCACGTTTGTGGAGGTGAAAGTTAACCTGCCCGAGGTCCTGCGGGCCGAACTGCGCCGTAAAAAAAGGCCCGGCCGGGCCCTGCTCTCCAGCGTCTGCGATCCCTACCAGCCGGTGGAAGGGAAATACCGGCTGACCCGGCAATGTCTGGAAATTTTAGGCGAGTACGGCTGGGGCATCGACATTTTGACCAGATCGCCCCTGGTCTGCCGGGACCTGGATATCCTCACGGGGTTGCCGGAGGTCACCGTCGGCTTCTCCATCCCCACCGACGACGACCGGGTCCGCAAGATCCTGGAGCCCCACGCCCCGCCCATCGGCGCCCGTATCGCGGCCTTAAAGAAATTACATGACGCGGGCCTTCACCCCTGGGTCTTCATCGCCCCCATGCTGCCCATGAACCCCGCCCGGCTCCATGAACTCATTTCGCCTTACGTCAGCCGGGTGATGTTGGACCCCTTGAACTACCGGGGCCAGGTGCGGGGCTTATTCCACAGCCTGGGGTGGGATTATGCCTTGACGGATGCCTATGCCTCGGAGACCTGGGAGACCTTGTCGCGGCTGTTTGGAAATAAAGCCCATTGAAAGGTTTTTAATCCCCCTTCGCCAAAGGGGGGTTAGGAGGGATTTGCTAAGCGAAAGGAAAAACCCTTTAAAACTCCCCTTTTCAAAGGGGGCTTTAATCCCCTCGAGGTTTATTTTTCCCTTAGATTTAGTGTCCTATTATTTACGAAGCGTCATCTACTGCGGCCGCACCAGTTCCCCAGGGGACAGGGCGGCCCCTGGGGTTTGCGGCAATAGTCCCGGCCCAGGCGCACCATGGCCGCCTCCAGGTCGGCGAAGTCGCGGGGCGGCGCGGGTTCTTGCCGCCATTTGGCCGCCAGTGTGGCCAGCGCCTCTTCCGGACTGAGGCCCGGAGGCAACAGCCGCAGGTGCTCCCCGGCCAGTTGGGCCAGGGGGCTTAAGCCGGGAGTGGCTTTGGCCCAGACGCCCCGTAGTTCCCTGAGAAAAATGTTGGCCGTGGCCGGGCCGATCCCCGGGGCCAGGGCCATGAGCCGCGCTTCCAGGTCCGGGCCGTCTGTGGCCGCGGCGTGCAGCTGCTCCAGCGAGCCTTGATAATGCTCCTGCAAGGAAGCCATAATTTTCAGCAATTTGGTGGCGGTCTTAAAATCGTAGCGGGCGTAGCCGCCGGCATCCAGCAGGGCCACCAGATTATCCCAGCCCTGCTCCAGGATGGCCGCTGGGGAGTAGATCCCCCGGCTGGCAAAAACCTGGTAAGTGCGGGCCGCCAGCTTGCCGGAGATGCGGGCCCCGTAAAGGATGGCGGCCAGGAACCATTTCTGTCTGGCCTCCGGCCCGGCCTGGACGTCGATACCCAACTCGGTGGCGAAGCGGCCCGGGAAGTGGGCCAGCACTTGGGAAATCAACTCCATGGCTTTTTTCCTTTAGTAAAACTTTAAAGAATATTGCTATTATAACCGAAAATTAGTATTTAAGAGCAGTCCTCTTCAGGAGATCCCCCATGTGCAGGAATGAACGCCGCTTTTGCCACTGCGGCCGGAATTCGGCCTTCCTCCTTTTTCGCGATAATCTCCTCTTTCCCGAAATCCTTGTAAGCCTATATTGTCCTTTGTGCCAGGACCAGGCCATCTGGGACGAAACCGCCATGCTCCGGGACTGCGGCTGGATTCTGGAGTACGATATGGACGGCGCCCAGGGCCTGCTGCGGCAGCAGGGCGTCCGGGGGGGCCCGGTCACCCCGGCATTTCTCTTTGACGAAGACTACCTGAGCTGGCAGGGCCTCTCCCCCGGGGACCAGGACATGAACGCCGCGCTGCACCGGCGGCTGGCCCCTCTGATTGAGCAAGACCTATCCAAGTATCTGCAATCCCTGAAACCCGAATGGCAGCGGCATGTGGCGGAGCTGAAGGCTGCGGGCTGGCGCAAGGCCCAGAAGGCCTGAGGCTCCCTGTTCTTACCAACTTTACTACTAAGGAGGACCGGCAATGCGGAAAATAATGTGGACTTTAGGTATCTTGACGCTCATAGGATTATGGACGCTGCCGCCCGCGGGGGCGCAATGGGGGGCCATTCAAAGCGGCGTAGACGCGGCCCGCAAAGCCAAGGAAGCGGGGCAGCCGCCGCCGCCGCAACCGCAACCGGCCACCAAGGCCTACGAAGGTAAGGCCTCCATGCAAGATACCAAAACCGGGGTATCCACCGCGCCGGTGACCTATAAGGACACCGTCCGGCCTTTCTCCTACACCATCCCCGCGGGCTGGCGCCTGGAGCGGGGCAACCCCACCGGCAACGCCGAGAGAGACAACATCATCTTCATGAAGCCGGGGACCACCTGTGGCTTCACTATCCATTGGACCCAGATGGTGCCCAGCTTCCCCCGGAAGGCCTCGGTGGACGCCTCCTATAAGTCGGCCATGGAAGAGAAGAGCATCGGCAAATATATGGCCGTGAAGCGCCGGGACCAGGGCGGCAAGGACGGGGTCATCGGCTGGGAGACCATCGAGACCGCAGAAAAGGGCTCCGGCGGGTTCCAGCGCATCCAGTGGCAGTGCTATGACGGCCAAAACTATTACTACAGCTTCATCGCCCACAGCGAACCCAAGGATTTCAACGCCAACCGCGCGGATTTGCAGCGGATCATCGATTCCATCAGGTTCGGACGGTAATACCGCTTCTTCACGAAAAACACTAAGGCGTAGGGGCGGACGGCCATTGCGACCGCCCCTGCGGCTTGGCGCACCCACGGTCAGCCTGCACTAAATAGTTTGATACTTCTTTGACGGCAACCTGGTAATGGAGGTAAGATAGAGGAAACGCCACCCCAGGGAGGCCGCCTGATTCTGCCATGACCATTACCTTAGCGGACATCGAGGCCGCGCAAGCGCGGCTCAAGGGGATGGTGCAGCACACCCCCCTGGTCTATTCCCGGAGGCTGAGCCGGGCCAGCGGCCGGGAGGTCTTTTTCAAGCTGGAAAACCTCCAAACCACCGGCTCCTTCAAGCTCCGGGGCGCGCTCAACCGCCTCAAGCTCCTTAAAGAGCGGGGCGAAGGCCAGCGGGTGGTGGCCGCGTCCGCGGGCAACCACGCCCAGGGCGTGGCCTTTGCCGCGGCTGCCCTCAAAATTCCCGCCACCATCGTCATGCCCCTGGGGGCCTCCATTTCCAAGCAGATGGCCACCAGCGCCTACGGCGCGGAGGTAATCCTCCACGGCCGGGATATCTCCGCGGCCCTGGACAAGGCCCGGGAACTGGTGGCCCAGGGCTATACCTTTATCCATCCCTATGACGACCCGGAGGTCATGGCCGGGCAGGGCACCCTGGGCCTGGAGATCCTGGAGGACCTGCCGGGGGTGGATACCGTGCTCATCCCCGTGGGCGGCGGCGGCCTGGCTGCAGGCATGGCCCTGGCCTTGAAATCCCGCAAACCCGGGATGGCCGTCATCGGCGTCCAGGCGGCGCAGGTTCCCTCCCTGGCCGCGGCTTTGGAACAGGGCAAGCCCTTATCAGTACCAGCCCGGCCCACCCTGGCGGACGGCATCCAGGTGCCCCTTATCGGCTCCCACACTTTTCCTTTGCTGCAGCAATATTTGCAGGAGGTGGTCCTGGTCCAGGAGATGGAGATCGCCCAGGCCCTGCTCTTCCTCCTGGAAGGCAAGAAGGTGCTGGCGGAAGGGGCCGGCGCGGTGGCCCTGGCCGCGTTTTTGGGGCCATTGAAGTCCCGGGGCCTGGGGAAGCAGGTGGTCCTGGTAGTGAGCGGGGGCAACATCGACATTCCCTTACTGGAAAGGGTGCTGCCCCGGGCCTTGCTGGCGGGCCGCCGCCTCTGGAGCCTGCGGGTGACCCTGAGCGACCGGCCCGGGGCCCTGGGGCGGCTGGCCTCCCTCCTGGGGGAGCAGGGCGCCAATATTTTGCATCTCATGCACGATCGGCTGGCCCCGGAGCTGCCTTTGGACTATACTAGGGTGGAGCTGAACCTGGAGACCCGGGACGCCCGGCACGGGGAGGCGGTGTTGCAGGCGTTGAGGGACGCGGGGTATGAGGTGGAGGAAAAGCCATAAATTAGTGGCCAGTGATCAGGGGCCAGGGGCCAACTTATTATTCGGATAAATTAGGAAAATCAAGAATATTCGGAAAACTGAAAACAAGCACTAAACGGGCGTCAGCTTGCAGCAGGCAGCTTTCAGATAAGGCCGAAAACCCAAAACCGAAAACGGATTCTAAATGACTGTCTCCAACCGCATCAAACAAGCTTTGGAAAACGCCTCCTGGATCCGGCGGATGTTCGAGGAGGGAGCGGAACTGAAGGCCCGCCTGGGCGCAGATAAAGTGATGGACTTCACCCTGGGGAACCCGGACCTGGAGCCCCCGGCAGAGTTCAAACAGGCATTGCTGGCCGCCGCCCAGGATTCCCGGCCCGGCCTGCACAGCTACATGGCCAACGCCGGCCTGGTGCCGACGCGCCAGGCCATCGCCCAGCATTTGAGCAAGATCCACCATCTGGACTTTAAGACCGAGGATATCGTGCTCACCTGCGGCGCGGGCGGGGCCATCAATATCATTCTCAAGACCCTGCTGGACCCCGGGGACGAAGTGGTGGTCCTGGCCCCCTTCTTCCCGGAATATATGTTTTATGTCGACAACCACGGGGGCACGGTCCGGGTGGTGGAGACCGACGAGCATTTTCAGTTGGACCTGAACCGGCTGGAACAGGCCCTTACCCCCCGGACCCGGGTGGTGATCGTCAACTCCCCCAACAACCCCACGGGCCAGGTGTACGAGGCCGAGGCCCTGAAAGAGCTGGGCAGGTTGCTCACCCACCACTCCGGCCGCCACGGGCGGCCCGTCTATCTGCTGGCGGATGAGCCCTACCGGCGGCTGGTTTACGACGGCCTGAGCCTGCCCAGCATCTTCGCGGCCTACCCCAATACGCTTTTGGCCACCTCCTTTTCCAAAGACCTCTCCATTCCCGGGGAACGCCTGGGCTATGCCGCGGTCAGCCCCCGGGCCCCGGACCGGGGAGAAATTTTTGCAGGTCTGGTGCTGGCCAACCGCATCCTGGGGTACGTCAACGCCCCGGCGTTGATGCAGCGGGTGGTGGCGCATCTGTTGGAGGTCTCGGTAGACATCGCTTATTACGCCCGGCGCCGGGACCTTTTCAGTGAGGTGTTAACCGCGGCCGGCTATGAATTTGTCCAACCCCGGGGGGCTTTCTACTTCTTTCCCCAGGCCCCCGGGGGCGATGACCTGGCCCTGGTAGCCCGGCTGAAACAGGAAAATATCCTGGCGGTTCCGGGCCGGGGTTTCGGACGGGCGGGCTATTTCCGCCTGGCCTTCTGCGTCTCGGAAGAAGTAATCCGGCGGGCGGCCCCGGGCTTCGCCCGGGCGAAGGGTTGATTATCTCATGGCCAAACGCCAGCCGCTAACCCGGCCCATAGCCATCGGGGATGTCCTGCTGGGGTTGATGAAGCCCCTGGATTGGGAAAGCCTGGCCCAGCGCAGCCGCATCCGCCAAGTCTGGGAGGCGGCGGTGCCCCCGGAGATTTTGGCCCACACCCGGCTCCTGGAACTCCGCCGCCGGGAACTCTGGGTGGAGGTGAGCGCCGCGGCCTGGGGCCAGGAATTGCACTTTCTCGCCCCCGGTATCCTGGAGGCGCTGGAGAGGGCTTTGGGACCCGGAATCATCCGCAACCTGCGGATCCGGGTGGGCAGCCGGGAAGTTAAAGGCTCCCCGGAAGAGCCGGAATCCTGACAGTCTGAGGCGGCATCATGGCATGATGAAAATCGGCGGTTCGAGTGTGGCGTCCCAGGAATAAGTTAAGAAATATCGGCTATGGATATGCCTAAAATTATTCCTTCTCCCCTCGGGGGCTTATCTTTACCTACAAGATTTTTAACCGGTGGCGCAGCCTGGAAGGCCTGCGCCACCAAAGAATACCTTAAATCAGGCACTTTCTTACTCCCCCTTTGCAAAGGGGGACTTTAACACCCTGTAAACTCAGGCTTGCGCCGCGCCGCAATATCTACTAAGGTAGCTGTTATCACTTTTGCGTCTGGAGCCCCGAAGAGTGCCGCCGCTAATCCTGTTGGTTGACGATGATCTCCTGATCCGCTCTTTGGGCAAGGAGCTCCTGGAGCATCTGGGGTATCGGGTGGAGGTGGCGGAGGATGGCCCGGAAGCCCTGGAAATCTTCAAACGCCTGGGGGCAGTGGACCTGGTGGTCCTGGATTTTTACCTGCCGGGGCGGGACGGCTTGCAGGTGCTCCAGGATCTGCAAGCGTTGGATGCGCAGGTGCGGGTGCTGGTGGCTTCCGGCTTCTTTCCTGCTGAAGAAGTGGCCCGGATCAAAGAGATGGGCGCCGCCGGCCTTATCTATAAGCCTTACCGGGTGACGGAGCTGGAGGGCCGGATTCGCCGGGTACTGCAAGGCTTGTCCGGGTTTTAGCCAGCTGCGGCCCCTGCCATTTAAAGCAGAAAAGGACCGCGCCGGTCCGGGTCAAACACGATACCTCCCGCCATTCCGTGCCCAGGAGTTCCCTGGCAAATCCCCGCACCTCCGCCAACGAGTTGATGTGAGAGGCTATGAACCACAGCCGCCGGGGATGGCCGTTCTCGGGGGCCGGCAGCTCATACTGGTCCGGGTCATCGAAGGACTTCCCCCAACAGACCCGCTTCTCGGAGCCGTGAAAATAGTACTTGAACGGCGGGATCGCGAAATAATAAACATAGACCCAATCCCGGGGCCGAATCTGCTTTTGCAGATATGCCACCAGGGGTTGGATCTCTTCCCGGTTGTTGAGGGGATATAAGCTTTCCCCGATCATCCCCCGGGGATTGACGGCCAGAAGGATGACCGCGGCCAGGGCCAGAGTCGCCACCCGCTGCCGTTGGTGCCAGAGCCAGGTGAGCAGCGACATCAGTCCCACCGCCGCCACCAGATAGAGCAGCGGGGCGCTGAACAGCATCAAGCGGTTGCCGCCGTAATGGGCCATAAAAGGGTAGCGGTGCAGGGCCGCGGCCCCAAAAGCCAGGAGCAGAGGCCCCCCCAGATACAAGATGAGCCGGCCCGCGCCCTGTCTGCTTAAAGCCACGATGCCCGCGACCAGCAGCGGCAGCCCCCAATATATGCCCCGGGGGCCGCAAAAGTACCAGAAATAGCGGTAAACCGCCGCCCCCAACCACCAGAGAAAAGCCCCTAACCCGGAGAAATCAGGAAAATCCTGGGCCCAATAGGACACCAGGTTCGGCTCCACCTGCCGCCGGAGAAACAGTAAGTACCAGGCAGCAAAGGCCGCGGCCCAGACGGCGCCCACCAGGGCCACCCGCCAGCGCCGGGGGGGCGGCAGGATAAACCACATCCCCACCAGGGCCACGGGCAGGATAAAGACCAGGGCATGGGAGAACCCCAGACCCAGGACGCCGGCTACCGCCAGCGTCAACCAGGCCCACTTGCCGTCCGCCCGGCGCAGCCGCTCCACCAGGAGAAAGATGAGCACCGCAAAAAAGGCGTCGCCGCTATACTGCTTCAACTCCTTGGCGTAATAGACCATGACCGGGGAAAAGGCCACCACGCACAGCCCCAGCAAGGCCGCAGACCTGGAAGCAAGGGAACGGGCCAGGGGCCAGAAAAGTACCAGGGTCCCCAGCCCGAAAAAAAGGGACAAGGAGCGGAGCACCGCTTCGCTGCCGCCGCCGATTTGGGCCAGGGCCCAGACGCTGAGAAGGTATAGGGGCGGGGTGGATTGGCCCGCGGCCAAGGCCGCCTGGGGGGTGCCTTGCAGCGCGGCCAGGGCCACCCAGGCTTCGTCGGTCCAGAGGTTCCGGCCCCCCAGATCATGGACGCGGAAAAAGGCCCCCAACCCGAAAATAAGGAGAAAGGCCGGGCCGAACAGATACCGGCTGGGGATTTGGGACCACAGACGCTGCAACGTTCCGGGAACCACCCTTTGGGAAACGATCCAAGTGCCCTTGTATTATATGTCAAAAACTTGGTCAAGTGAAAGAGATTATTTGTTATCTGCCAGAGAAGGGGGTAATCTTTAGCAATATGTCTCCCTCCGCCAAAGATGCTGGGGGCCGAGGCCCCTGGGGCAGTCCCGCGCCCCCCGTCCAGTCCTGCATCTGGCCGCCACCGGTCGCGCCCGGGGACGCGGTGGCCGTGGCCGCGCCCGCCAGCCCGGTGGCCCGCAACGATTGGCAGGCCGGGGTGGACCTCCTCCGGCATTGGGGCTTTAAGGTGGTTTGCGGGCCGGAGGTCTTTCAGACCCGGGCCTGGGGCCGGGAGAGCGACCAGCGGGTGGCCCGGCGGTTCCTGGAGGTCTGGCAGGAGCCGGAAGTAAAGGCCATTGTGGGCGCCCGGGGGGGTTACGGCTCCCTCAAGGTCCTGCCCTTCCTGGACCTGGCCGCCCTGGGCGCGCAGCCCAAGCGCCTGGTGGGCTTCAGCGATCTCACCAATCTGCTCTGGCACTTGCACCGGGACCTGGGCCTGGTGACCTTTCATGGCCCCACTGTGGCCCACCTGCCGCTCCTCACCCCAGAAGCCCGGGAGAGTTTTTTGTCTTGGCTGACGGCCCCGGGGCCGCAGACCGTCACCTTCCCGGGTTTGACCCCGCTGCTGCCGGGGACCGCGGCCGGGACCCTGGCCGGGGGCAACCTCACCACCCTGTGCCATCTGCTGGGCACGCCTTTTGCCCCCGGGTTCCGGGACCATATCCTCTTCCTCGAGGACCACAACGAAGCCGTCTACCGGCTGGACCGCCTGCTCCACCATCTGCTCCTGGCCGGGGCCCTGGAGGGGGTTAAGGGGGTGGTTCTGGGCGCGTTCACCGGCAGCGGCAGTTCCCGGGACAACCTGTGGGAAATCCTGGCCACGGCCCTGGCGCCTCTCCACGTCCCGGTTCTGGCGGGCCTGCCCGTGGGCCACCAACCGGACAACCATACCCTGCCTTTAGGGGTGTGGGCCCGGCTGGACGGCCAGGCAGGCAATCTGACTCTGGCTCCCTGAGATTCCCCTCTCTAAAGGATTTTGCGACCTAATCTCATCATCCCCAAAAATTCCGTCTCCGCATTGACAAGATTTATTTGCACCTTATTTTTTATATACACATCTGCTGGTCAAGGAGGATTTATGGCGAAGAAGGTATATACCTGCCAAACCTGCGGGGCCCTGGCGGAGGAGCCCGGCCATCTCTGCAATCCCGGGAAAGAGGCCATGACCTGCGCCTATTGCGGAGAAAAGACGGAACATGCAAAACATTATTGCAAAGGCAAACTGGAGGACATCAAGTATGTCTGCGAGCAGTGCGGCCGGCTGTCCACTTCCGCCAGCCTGCTGTGCAAACCCACCGGTGTGCCCAATAAGTAAAAAAGCCTGAGGCCGGAGGCCTCATACCAAATTCATATTGCCAGCAACAAACCGGCAGCAATCAGCGGCGTTCATCTGCGTTTATCGGCGGTTATCGGCGATTAAATATAAGCCGCCGATGCACGCCGCTCTTTAGGATTTGTAGCGTGTAAAAGCGAAATTGGTATCAGACCAAAGCCGCGGCCGCCTGCAGGATGAAGGAGCCAGGTACGTTGCCTGCCTGGCTTCTTTTTTTTTCTGAAAATATCCACTTCCAGGGGCGGACCGGGGTCTCCGCCTGTGGAGGCTCCGGCTACCGGAAATGGCAGGAGACCCAATGTTCCGCCGCGGTTTCCCGGTATTCCGGGAAGACCTCCCGGCAGAGGGGGAACTGGGCTTCGGGGCAGCGGGGATGGAAGGGGCAGCCGGAGGGGATGTTGATGGGGCTGGGGGGGTCCCCCTTGAGCTCCGGGGGCTGAAAGGGCCGCTCCGGGTCCGGCAGCGGCACCGCGGCCAACAGGGCCTCGGTGTAAGGATGGAGCCGGGCCGAGGCAAAGACCGGCCGGGGCGCGGTCTCCACCAGGCGCCCCAGGTACATGACCGCGATGCGGTCGCTGATCTGGGAGATCACGCTCAGGTCATGGGAAATGAAGAGATAAGTGAGGCCATGGCACTGTTGCAGGTCATTTAACAGGTTGAGAATCTGGGCCTGGATGGAGACGTCCAGGGCCGAGACCGGCTCATCGGCCACGATCAGCTTGGGCTTCAAGGCCAGGGCCCGGGCTATCCCTAAGCGCTGGCGCTGGCCGCCGCTGAATTCGTGGGGATAGCGCTCCAGGTGCTCTTCCCCCAGACCCACCTCCTGCAACAGCTCCGCCACCCAGGCCCGGCGCTCCGCCTTGGTGCCCAGGCCGTGGATGGCGTAGGGCTCCTCCAGGATGTGGCGCACCATCAGCCTGGGATTCAGCGACGAGTAAGGGTCCTGGAAGACGATCTGCATCTGCCGGCGCAGGTGCTTGAGGCGGGCCTTGGGCAGCGCGGCCAGGTCTTCGCCGCCGAAGCTGACCCGGCCCCCGGTGGGGGGCAGCAGGGCCAAGACCAGGCGGCCCAGGGTGGACTTGCCGCAGCCGGACTCCCCCACCAGGCCCAGGGTCTCCCCGGCCTGGACGTGGAGGTTCACCCCCTGCACCGCTTGGAACCACGGCCCCCGGCCCCAGGGCCCGGCCAGGCGGAAGGAGCGGCTTAAGTTTTGAGTTTTCAGTAAGGTTTCAGGCATGACGGTATATTACGACTCCCCTTGATGCCTCTCCGTGACGTCCTGGACAAAGCCTTCGTAATACTGGACTTCGCCTTCCTCATTAATGACCGCCCGGGCATTGATGGCCACCCAAATGCGGCTGCCGTCCCGGCGGTACATCTGGGCTTCAAAGCCTTTTACAAGGCCCTCATCCCGCATCTCCCTGCTAAAATCATCCCGGCGGCGGGGATCGACATATAATTGCCGGCTGATATCAGTGATACTAGCCAGCATTTCCCCGGGGGAGGCGTACCCGAAAATTTGGGCCAGGGCCGGATTGACGCTGAGAAACCGGCCATCGGCAGAACTCTGGTAGATGCCCACCACCGCGTGCTCAAAGATGCCCCGGTATTTTTCCTCCGCCAGTTTCCGAGCCTTCTCCGCCTCTTTGCTTTCGGTGATATCCTGGATCATGGCCATCTTGGACATGGTGCCGTCAGGGTGCTTGATGGGCGTGTTTATCACGTAATACCAGCGCCGGTCTTTAGGACTTTGCACTTCCCAGCGCACGGTTTCGCCTTTAAAGACCCTGTCATTGACGCACCAGGGGCAGATATCGTCCCGGTCATGCAAGGCCTTATAGCACTTCTGCCCCAGGGGATAATAACCCGTGCGGTCGATGAAGCGCTGATTCATATACTCCACTTCGTAATTCTGGGAACAGATGTAGATGAAGCCATCGAAGCCTTCGACGATGGCCGCGAACTGCTCCCACAGATCCCGCCAGGCTTCTGCCAGCCGCTGGTATTTGGTGACGGTCCGGGCCAGATCAACAATCTGCTGGTCCATGCCCGCCAATTCTGCTAAGAGCTCTTCTTTGGTCTTTTTTTCATCCGGCATGTGCTTTTCTCACTTACCCGCGGCCTGTAGGGCGGGAAAGCGCAGCGCCTCCCGCCTTTAGCATTGCTAGCCATAATTCCAGCACCGCACCATATGTCCCGGCCCTATTTCCACCCAGGGGGGCTCCTCCAGGCATTGTTCCCGGGCCTCGGGGCAGCGGTCCTGGAAGAGGCAGCCCGGCGGCGGGGCCTCCAGGCTGGGGACCTGGCCGTGGATGGCCGCCAGTCTCTCCCCGGGGGGGTGCCGGAAGTCCAGCCGGGGCACCGCGGCCAGGAGATTCCGGGTATAGGGATGGGCCGGGTTTTTATATAGCTCCGGGGTAGGTGCCTGTTCCATGATGACCCCGGCGTACATCACCGCCACCCGCTCCGTGGTCTGGGCCACGATCCCCAGGTTGTGGGTGATGAACAGGACCGCCAGGCCCATTTCCTCCTTCAGGCGCTTCAGCAGGGCCAGGATCTGGGCCTGGATGGTCACGTCCAGGGCGGTGGTGGGTTCGTCCGCGATCAACAGTTCGGGGTCGCAGGCCAGGGCCATGGCGATCAAGGCCCGCTGGCGCAGGCCCCCGGAGAGCTGGTGGGGGTACTGGGTCAGGCGGCGCTCCGCCTCCGGCAGCCCCACCCGGGACAAGACCCGGGCCGCGGCGCTCCAGGCGGCCTGATGTCCCAGGCCCCGGTGCAGCCGCAGGGCCTCCGCCACCTGCTCGCCGATGGTGAAGACCGGATTGAGCGCGGTCATGGGTTCCTGGAAGACCATGGCGATGCGGTTGCCCCGCACCTGGCGCATCTGCGGCTCCGGCAAGGCCTGCAGGTCGTTCCCGGCAAAGCGGATCTCGCCGCGCACCTGGGCGTGGCCGGCGGGGAGCAGGCGCAAAATGGAGAGGGCGGTCACCGTCTTGCCGCAGCCGGACTCCCCCACCAGGCCCAGGGTTTCCCCGGCTTTCAGGTCGAAGCTCGCCCCGGCTACGGCCCGCAGCGAACCGCCCGGAGTGGCGAAACGGACCTGGAGGTCCCGCACTTGCAGTAGGGGCACGCCGTCGGGGAAGCTCACGCTGGAGCCGCCTCAGAGAGGGGGAGCTGAATGGTAAAGGTGGACCCCCGGCCCGGCGTGCTGTCCACCAGGATCCGGCCCCCGTGCTGCTCCTTGACGATGAAATTGCAGATGGCCAGCCCCAGGCCGGTGCCCTTCTCCTTGGTGGTGAAGTAGGGCTGAAAGATGCTGGCCGCCACCTCCGGGGGCATGCCCTCCCCGGTGTCGGTGACGCCGATCTCCACGTTGGGCCCTTTAACCCGGGTGGCGACGGTGAGTTCTCCGCCCCGGGGCATGGCCTCCACCGCGTTTTTAAAGAGATTGATCAGGACCTGGCGAATCTGTTTGGGGTCGAAGCTCAGCCGGGGCCGCGGCCCGTCCTCCCGCCGCTGCACCTGGATATGGTGCTCCTTGAAATTGTCCTGGAAAAACTCCAGGACCTGATTCACCAGCTCTTCCACCTGGCCGGGGGTTTTCTGGGGGGCGGGGGGACGCACGAAGTCCCGCATTTCCGCGACCATCTCCTCCAGGCGGGCCACTTCCTCGGCGATGATGCCCAGCTTTTGCCGGGCCTTGTCGTCCAATGCCGTGGCCTTGAGGAGCTGCCGGGCAAAACCGCCGATAATCAACAAAGGATTCTTGATTTCATGGGCAATGTGGGTGACGGTGTTGCCCACCGCGGCCAGGCGCTCGGACTGGAGCAGGCGGTCCTCCATCTCCTTGGTTTCGGTCATGTCCCGGATGACGCCGGTGAAATAGAGGTTGCCCCTCACCTCGGCCACGGAAAAGGAGATGCTCATGGGGAATTCGGTGCCATCCCGGCGCTGGGCGTTGAGGCGCACATGTTTGCCGATGACATGGGCCTGGCGGGTGGCCACATAACGCCGCACGAAGTCCCGGTGCACATCTTTGTAAGGCGGCGGAATAATGAGTTTCAGGTCCTGGCCTAAAGCCTCCTCCCGGGTATAGCCCAAAATCCGCTCCGCGCCCTGGTTGTAGCCGATGATGATATGGCTTTCGTTAATGGTGACGATGGCATCCGTAGCGCTGTTGATGATCCCGGCGTTGATTTCCTGTTTCTGCCGCAACTCCTGGAGCTGGCAGAGCAGACTCTCCAGAATCTGGACCTGGGGTCCGGAGCCGATGGGCGGGGGAGTCAGGTCCGGGGCCAGGCCTTCCCCGTCCAGGATGATGTCGAAGCCCGCGGGTTGCCTCTCTTGGAGGAGCTGGCGCAACTTGTCCGGGGAGAGGGAGCCCACGCCGGTAAAAATTTCCATTTCGAGAGGAGGAAAGCCTTCCAAGGAGAAAGGCAGCGTCATCACCTGGCAGGATGGGCCTTCCTGGTCGCTGAGAATGGCAATGCGGATGGGTTGGGCCTGGTCACTCATCGCTGGCTGCCGCAGCTGCGGACGCGGGTTAGGTCCCGGTCAGTTCTGGCAGCGCCGGGATCAAGCGTGGGGTGATCTTTCTCCGGCGCCGGAATTATTCTTTATCCTTCATGGGCTTTAAAAACCAGAGTGGCGTTGGTGCCTCCAAATCCGAAGGAGTTAGACAGGGCATAGCGAATTTCGGCTTCCCGGGCCTTACGGGGAACCAGGTCAAAGCCCTGGCACTCGGGATCCGGGTCATCCAGATTGATGGTGGGCGGGACGACACCGTGCTTCAGGGCCATGAGGGAGAAAATGGCCTCCACCGCGCCTGCGGCTCCCAGGAGATGACCGGTCATGGATTTGGTGGCGCTGACCAGCGGCCGGTGACCGCCATGATTAAAGATCTGGAGCAGGGCCTGGGCTTCGTTTCTGTCCCCCACCGGGGTGGCGGTGGCGTGGGGGTTGATGTAATCCACCTCGCCGGGGGTGATGCCCGCGTCTTTCAGGGCCAAAAGAATGCAACGCTTGGCCCCTTCGATATGGGGGTCGGTAATATGGTGGGCGTCACCGGTCATGCCGAAGCCGATAATCTCTCCATAGATGTGGGCCCCCCGGCGTAAGGCGTGCTCCCTTTCCTCCAAAGCCAGGACGCCCGAGCCTTCCGCCATGACAAAACCGTTGCGCTGGGTATCGAAGGGGCGGCTGGCCGTCTCGGGGCTGTCATTATGACCCGTAGCCAGGGCCCCCATGCGATAGAATCCGGCCACGGTTAACAGGGTGATGGCCGCTTCCGTGCCGCCGGCGGCCATCAGGTCCGCCTCCCCCATCTGGATGGTGCGGTAGGCCATGCCGATGGCGTGCGCCCCTGCGGCACAGGCGGTGGACAGGGCGATATTGGGGCCTTTGGCCTTGAAGCTGATGGAGACGTTGCCCGCGGCCAGATTCGGGATCATCTTGGGCACCAGAAAAGGCGACACCCGGCGCACCCCTTCATTGAGCAGCTTGATGATCTGCTCCTCCCAGGAGCCGACGCCGCCCATGCCGGTGGCAATAATCACCCCGGCCCGCTCCGGGTCCTCTTTTTCCAGGTCCAGGCCGGAGTCCTGGATCGCTTCCAGGCTGGCGGCCAGGGCAAACTGCGTGAAACGGTCGGTATATTTGATTTGCTTCAAATCCTCTTTCGAGGGGTTTTTCTTCCGGGTCTGGATGATCTCTTTCAGATCAAAATCCTTGATCTGCCCGGCAATCAGGGGAAAATCCTCGGGCAAAGGATGATTGGCGATGAAAGAATCCATGCTGCTGCTTAAATTGCTGACCCGGCTCACTCCGGATTGACCTGCCAACAGACGCTCCCAGACCGTGGGCACGTCGGGGCCCATGGAATTAATGAGCCCCACGCCGGTGACCACTACCCGGCGTAAATCCAGATTCTTCTTTATGGACATAAATCAACCTCCTCCACGGGTCAGGCGAAATGGTGCCAGGGCCAGCAGCGTTCCGGTTTGATCCGGCTGCAGGCTCTGCCAACCCGGGGGCTGGCCCAAGATGATAGTTTAGACTGCCCCCGCCTTCGAGAACGAAGGAGCATAGAGGCAAATCTTTCACCTCCAGGGTTAGAGCGAAGGGCCAACCCCGGAGCATATCTGGCATTTTAAATTACCCTGGTGACTATTGCAATGTCTAATTCCGGCGCGGCCTTAGGGCGTGCGGGCGCTCTCCGGGAGGGAAAATAACGCCTCCCTAAGTGATATGTGCTATCATGATCACTATTGAAGGCAGTCCGGCTCAAATCAAGGCCGGAGGAGCTCCGAAACTATTTCAAAACCTTGGCCTTACCCCTTATGGTCATTCTGATAACCGGAAACCGAAAACCAGTATTTTATGCGCTGCCAGGTAGCCACCTATTCCGGCTCCCGCCTTCATGAACGCCCCTTAAGGTTCACCTGGGGGCAAGAGTGGCTGGAAGTGCGCCAGGTTCTGGAGCAGGGTTATGAGCCTGACCAGCTATTTTTCAAAGTGGCCGCGGCGGATGGCCGCGTTTTTTTATTGCGATATCGGCAGGCGGCAGATTCTTGGGAGGTAAGGCTTTGCTAACCTGGATCTTAGGAATCCGGCCGCGGTCAGGAAAAATTCAGTTTACATTTGCGAAAATGATGGAGTACAATAGGACATTTGGGGCCAACATGCGCCTGAACCTGGAAACCCTAGCGTCTAAAAATCACATCTCCTACGAGGATTGACAATGAAATGCCGCGTAAACCCCAGCTACATGGAGCAATTATATTCTTTTTATTCCCCGTTTTATGATTATGTTTTCGGAAAATTATTGGAACCCGGACGCCGCAAGGCCTTCCATTATCTGGACAGAAGACCCCACCAAAAGATCCTGGAAATCGGCATCGGCCCCGGCTCTACCCTGGAAAAATACCCTGCACGCACCCACTTGACGGGCATTGATATTTCCGCCCCCATGATTGAGGAGGCCCAGAAAAGGGCGGCCCAGCTCAATGGCGGCAGCACCTTCGACCTCAAGGTCATGGATGCTTCGCAGTTGGAATTTCCCGATAATCATTTCGACGCCGTCATCTCCGCTTATGTGATCACCACCGTCCAAGACCCCCATAAGGTATGCCGGGAAATTCTGAGGGTGGTAAAACCGGGGGGCCAGATCATCGTCATCAATCACACCCGCAGCCCTAACGGCGGTTTCCTGGGCAAGATCGAAGACGTTCTGGCCCCGGTATGCGTCCGTATCGGTTTTACTACCGACCTGGATGTGATCCGGGTGATGCGGGAAGTGGGGATGAACGTGAATCAGTCCGTGCGGTGCAATCTGATGAACACCGGGCGGATCATTATGGCCACCAAGAGTTGAGGGCGGATTTCTTGCCTGGATTCCCTCCTTTTTAGGGAGAGCCTTCACCTCATTCCCTTTCTGGCATTATCCAGCCGTGAGGCTTGCTTTGGGTTTCCGGAACTTTTCTTTATAATTACTGGAAAAGGCCGGAGCCCTGTCTTCTCAGGAGAGGATATAATGAAAATCGACGAAACCTCTTTTGTTACCATAGATTACCTGATCCGCATGGGGGAGCAGGATTATTATCCGCCCAACGGCCAGCCGGAGGAGATCTCCTTCTGCATGGGCTGGGGCGTGATGCCCCCGGGCCTGGAAGAGGCCTTGATGGGCCTGGAGGAGGACACCCAGAAAAAAGTGCTGCTCAGCGCCGCCGACGCTTATGGCGAAACCGATCAGGAACTGATCATGGAGGTGCCGCGGTCGGATTTCGCCCCGGAAGTGGAGCTGAAGCCGGGCCAGGTATTTGAAACCGAAGACGAAGAAGGGCATCAGGTCTATTTTATTGTCAAGGAAGTGCGGCCCGACACCGTGCTCATTGATTTCAACCATCCTTTGGCGGGTAAAGACCTGGAAGTCTCCTTCACCGTGCGCCAGGTGCGGGAAGCCACCCCCGAGGATCTACAGCAGCATCAATCCTGCTGTACGTGCGAAGGGGGCGAGCACCAGCATTGAGGGCGGAGGATTATTGCCGATGACCTGCCCCTGGGTAAAGCATTACGACCAGGGAGTGCCCCAAGAGATCGGACCGGTTACGGGAACTCTGCCCCAGTTACTGCTCCAAGCGGCCCAAAAATCCCCCCAGTCTCCGGCCCTGGCCTTTTTCGGCCGGACCATGTCTTACGGAGTTCTATCCCTCCAGGCGGCCCGCCTGGCCCAGGCTTTCCGGGACCTGGGCGTGGCCCTTGGAGAACGCGTCGCTTTATTGCTGCCCAACTGTCCCCAGTTTGTCCTGGCCTTTCACGCCATCCTGCGTCTGGGCGCAGTGGCCGTACCCTTGAATCCCCTCCTCAGTCCCAAAGAAATCAATTACCAGTTGGCGGATTCCGGCGCGCGCCATCTGGTGGTCCTGGACCACCTGCTCCCCAAAGTGGAGGCGACCCGGGCCCGGGCCGGCCTGTCCCGGGTAATCGTCACCGGCCTCAAAGATCACCTGCCCTGGCCCCTGAATTGGCTCTACCCCCTCAAGGCCAGGCGACAGGGATTGGCCCTGGGCTTTAAGCCGGGGCCCGGCCTCCTGGCCTGGGGCGAACTGCTGCAAAGCCCGCCACTGGAGGCCCGACCCCGGCCCGATGCGGGGGACGTGGCGGTGCTGCTGTATACCGGCGGCACCACCGGAGTGCCCAAGGCCGCGGCCCTGACCCATGCCAATCTGCTGGCCAATGTGGCCCAAATCAGTGCCTGGCTCCACCAGGTGCGTTACGGCACCGAGCGGCTGGTGGGGCTGCTGCCCTTCTCCCACTCCTTCGGGCTCACCGCCTGCCTCAACTGGCCCCTGTCCCAGGGGGCGATGATCATTGTCCTGCCCCGCTTCGAGATGCCGATGCTGCTTAAGGCCTTAAAGAAATACCGGCCCACCATGCTGCCGGGCGTGCCCACCCTCTTTGTGGCCCTGATCAACCACCCGGAAATATCCCGCTATGACCTCACGTCACTTTGGGCCTGCATCAGCGGTTCCGCGCCCTTGCCCCTGGAGGTCCGGGACCGCTTTGAGGCCCTGACCCGCTGCCGCATTCTGGAAGGCTACGGCTTGACGGAAGCCGGGCCGGTGACCCACATCAATCCCGTTGACGGGCGGCGGCCTCCGGGCAGCATGGGCCTGCCCCTGCCGGGCACCGCGGTGCGGGTCATGGATCAGGAGACGGGAACCAGGGAACTGCCCCCCGGCGAAGTGGGGGAGCTGGTCCTGCAGGGCCCCCAGATCATGCCGGGCTATTGGCAACGGCCCGTCGAAACCGCCCAGGCCCTCAGGGACGGCTGGCTCTATACCGGGGACCTGGCGCGCATGGATGCGGATGGTTACTTTTTTATCGTGGAAAGGAAAAAAGACATGATCATCTCCGGGGGCTACAATATCTATCCCCGGGAGGTGGAAGAGGTCTTGTATGCCCACCCCGGGGTCAAAGAAGCCGTAGCCTTGGGGGTGCCTGACGCCTACCGGGGGGAAGTAGTGAAGGTGGTGATCGTGCCCCGGGACGGCGCGCCGCCCACCCCCGAAGAAATCCAGGCCTTCTGCCAGGAGCAATTGGCCTTGTATAAGGTGCCAAAAATCATTGAATTTCGTGAAGAATTGCCGAAAAGCCAGGTGGGCAAAGTGCTGCGCCGGGTTTTAAGGGAAGAGGGGAACGCGGCCGCGCCTCCTGCCCCGGCCAAGTTATGACCATCAGCCGGACTATTCGCTATCAGTGGCTCAAATTCAAGCGCCTCCAGGGGGACCCCCGGAAGCTGGCCTGGGGCATGGCCTTGGGGGTATTCATCGGCGTCACCCCCACCGTGCCCTTCCACACCGCCGCAGTCCTGATTCTGGCTCCTATTTTGCGGATTTCCCCGGTCACCGCCTACCTGGGCATCTGGATCATGAACCCGGTGACCATCGCCCCCCTTTACGTGGCCGCCTACAAGGTCGGGAAATTCCTCCTCTTCCGGGGGGGGCCTCTGTGTCTGCCGGCCACCTATGACCTGCAAAATACCCTGGATCTTCTGTGGCGGGGAGGGTTGGCCCTCCAGGTCGGGGGCGTGATCATCGCCGTGCCCCCGGCCATCATTTCCTATTTTCTCACTCTCTGGGCCGTCGAGCGCTATCGGCAGCAGAAGGCCCGAAAGGCCGCCGGTGTCCTCAACCTCCCCCAAAATCCTCCTGCGCCGTCTGGGCCTGAGGCCTAGAAAGGCCTGGGGGCAGAACTTTCTCCTCCACCCCCACCAGGCCCAGCGGATCGTTGCCGCCCTGGACCTGAGCGGCACGGAGACGGTGGTGGAAATCGGCCCCGGCCTGGGCGCGCTCACGGTTTTCCTGGCCCGGGCGGCCGGCAAAGTGGTGGCCCTGGAACGGGACCCGGCCCTGGCCCAATTTCTGAAGACAGAGCTGTTCCCGGACAATCCCCAGGTACAAATTTTGGAGCAGGACGCGCTGGCCTTTGACTTCCAGGAGTGCAGCCGGCATGCAGAAAAGCCCCTGGCCGTGGCGGGCAACCTGCCCTACCAGATCACCTCACCCCTGCTGTTCAAGCTGATGGAGGGGAAAGCCGCTCTCAGCCGGGCGGTGCTCATGATGCAGCAGGAGGTGGGGGACCGCCTTTTATCCCCCCCCGGCACCAAGGACTACGGGGTTCTCTCCGTTTTGATCCAGTACCACTTTGCCCTGGAGCGCCTTTTTTCCCTGGGTCCGGGCAATTTCTATCCGCCCCCCCAGGTGGACTCGGTGGTGTTGCGCCTGAGGCCCCGGGCACCAGTGCCTGCGGCCCGGGATGAGGCCCTGCTTAGCCGGGTGGTGAAGGCCGCGTTCGCCCACCGCCGCAAGACCCTGAACAATACCCTGGTGCACCAGGCTCCGGCCTTCGGACTCACCCCGGAGGACCTGCGCCAGATTTTCCTGACCTTGCAGATCGACCCGGGCCGGAGGGGGGAGACCCTGGGTGTGGACCAGTTTGTGGAGTTGACTAATGCGATTGGAGTAAGCAGTAAGCAGTAAAAAGTGGCCCATTTCGTCATTTCTTTTGCTGCTCACTGCTTACTGCTCACCGCTCACTGCAAAAGGATTAATCTCGGCCATGGGAATCTGGCTACTCTTCGGCCTGGCTGCGGCCCTGGGGGACGCGGGCACGGATGCGGTGACCAAGCGGTACCTGACGCATCTCAGCCCCTACGGCATGGGGCTGGTCCGGTTTCTCTTTGCCGTTCCTTTTTTTCTGCTGGTGGGGCTGGGCCTCATACCAAGTTGCCATCTAACAGGTAATATTAAGATATGGAAAATTCGTCATCGAACGAAGTTTTTCCGGGTTATTAGCGAGATCATTCAGTCCCAGGCAGAGGTTGTCCTCTACCTCAGCAAG
>JAKAKP010000061.1 GCA_021813445.1 Deltaproteobacteria bacterium | reverse complement strand
CATCACGGGAATCCGCCGCCAGATCGATTGGTACGTGGGGAAGAGGCTGGATGGGCAGGGGAGGAACGAGTGATCAGTGGTCAGTGGTCAGTGATCAGGAGCCAGCATGACTATTGTCTTTGTAAGACTGGACAACTCGTGGTAATTTGTCCTGAATTCCAAAGGAGGGACAGCGGTGAGCGTCAATGAACTTCGGAAATGGAGGAGCATAGTTAAACAATGTCGCAAGTGCCGATTACTTTCTGATGGAAGAGAGATTGACCCATCTGATGATAACCAATACCGACATGCGCAGATACATTATGAGACGAATCAAAAAAATTATAACTATAGATTAGGTTGGGCTACAGCAATGTTAGATAAGACGCCAGAGCCTGACTGCACAGAAAGCGTACTTGCTGATTCTTGCAAATCTGGCATCCTCGCTGTTCTAGAGGCACCGAACCGTGATGATACATATGATCCTAACAAGGGCTATCTCACATTCGACAAAGAAACTGATGAAACAGGCAATTTTACGCGTCACCTTCTCAAAAACATCAATATTGCCACTACTAATGTAGCTTTTACCAATGCTGTGCAATGCATGCCACCGGACCGTGGCCATGGACCGAAAATCACAACACAACAGCGGATCAACTGCCGAGGACATCTCCTAAGGCTCATCGCTATCTTACGGCCAAGGGTTGTGTTGGCCTTCGGTAATGCGGCAATGCAAGAACTTCACCGTTTCGAGCCTATATATGATAAAGGAAGAAAGCTTCGTCTTGATGAGGTTAACGTGGGAAATCTTGTTGGCCGAGGCTATCCATGGGCATCCACATGCCTCGTTCCTTTATACCACCCGGGGCCTATAGTAATTGCTACCGCTCTTCGAAAAGATGGCTCAGCAGGGTCAGGCAGAACTAAGGAGGATCAACTGCAAGATATCAAGGTGGTAGCACGTATTCTCCGCATCGGCCACTGCCGTGATTTTTAGATTAGACAATTAGATTTTTCCCGGGAAAAAAACTGGACAAAATCCCGCAAATTGTCCATATGTTGAAATCGCGCCTGTATTCTGTCTGAATGTGCAATCCGACTTCTGCCTTAAAAACTGGACAAAATGATAGATTGCCGATTGCTCCCCAGAATTCAGGCCAAGACCGATTATGCAGAATTGACCAATAGTCACTGATAAATGCCTTCCCTGGGGCCGAAGGAGAGGAGATAGAGACAATCATTTTCGAATTTATAGATCAAGCGCTTCTCCTGCCCGGCCACATTATAGGGAAATCGCCAGAACGACTGGAATTCCCCTTTGAGGGGTTTTCCCACCCGAGGGTCGGCTGCTACTTTGGTTATGGCCCTTTTCAAAGCTTCTTTCTCATTTTCACTGCGCAGCTTTTTTCTTAACCTCTTAAACTTGGAAGTCTCATAAATCCTCAAGATTCAGTTCCTTTACCTGGCCTGCCTCCATTTCTGCTTTGGCTTCCAAGACATCCTTGATTTCCCCGGCGGTCAGCTCCGGATTCTGCAGAGCCAGCAGCCCGATGCGCAGGGCATACCGCAGACTGCCGGAAAAATCCCGGTCTTCCTTCCGGGAGAGGAGGGTTATCTGACTCGCCAGATCGTCATTCAGCAAAATAGTTTTTCTCACCATCGCCATCTCCGATTATGCAATTCAATATGTTTTTATATGAAATTATCATATAAAATAAGTCAAAAATAAATCTATTTATTTCCCCACCCTGAAAATGCCTCTTGTAGGGCGCGTCTTACGCGCCAAAGATGGTGCGTGAGACGCACCCTGCATTAATTTTCATGGTTTTGGGTGTTCCCCTGGAACATGAATGGCTGGTTCCCAAGCTCAGCTTGGGAACCGGCAGAATTAATTTGCAATAATTGTCATTCTGAGCGCCGCGAAGAATCTAGTCTTTGCAAACGCTAGACCCTTCGCTGCGCTCAGGGTGACAGAAAAAGAGCGGTTTGCAACGGTTTCTTATGATTTTTTTAACCGAAAACCGAAAACCGACCACTGACCACTGACAACTAATCATGGCTTGTAATACATCAACTGCCGGGCAAAGGGGGCCACCGCCTCTTCCAGGGCCTTCTGTTCCTCCGGGGTCATGGGGGTGAAGTTGGCCGCGGCCTGGGCCAGGGCCTTAGCCTGCGCCGGGTTGTCGCAGCCGATGACCACCAGGGACACGGGCTGGCTCAGGGCGTAGGCCACCAGCTCAAAGGTCAGTTTCTCCGGCTCTTCCGCCAATTGGGGCAAAAGCCCCCGGCACAGCACCTTCATGCCGATGACCCCCAGGCCCCGGGCCTGGGCCTCCCCGGCCAAAGGCAGGAAGGAGTGGTCGTGGGGCTCTGCGGGATTGACCGGCAGTAGCACCGTGTCGAAATCATAGAGGTCCAGGGCCCGGCGCAATATTTGCGGTTCGTGGTGGCCGGTGGCCCCCACAAAGCGGGTCCAGCCCCGCTCCTTGGCTTCCCGGAAGGCCTGGAGCGCCCCGCCCGGCGCGGCGATGGCCTCCAGGTCGGCCGCGGTGCGCAGATCGTGGACCTGCCACAGGTCCAGGTGGTCGGTGTCCAGGTTTTTCAAAGTGATGGAGAGATGGGCCATGGCCTCCTCATAGCTGCGGCCGTGGGACTTGCTGGTGAGGAAAATCTGGTCCCGGTGCCCTTTCAGGCCTTTTCCCAAATAGGCTTCGCTGCCGGAATAGGCCCGGGCCGACTCGAAGTAGCGGATGCCCGCGGCCAGGGCCGCCTCAATGACTGCCCGGGCTTCCTTTTCCTCCCCATAGGTGCGCAAGACGCCCTCGCCCCCCAGCCCCACAATGGTGGCCTGATGCCCGGTCCGGCCCAAGCTCCGTTGCGGCAATGCCATGAGCAACTCCTTGTGAAAATAGTGAGCAGTGGTCAGTGGCCAGTGGTCAGTGACCAGTTTTGATATTGCCCCTATTAAGTTATGAAAAATCAAGAGTTTCGGTATCTTATCTTTGAACCTTAAACTTGAGCCTGGCAATGCGGCTCCTCATGGGCCTTCGGCCCGCCTGCACAACATGAAAGGACTGGTGGCGCGGGCCTCCGTGCCCGCCGGGGCTCCGGGCGGCCAGGGATGGCCGCCCCACCCACCAACTACCCTGGCTCTTCAAGACGGCAAGCAAAGGAAGTAATGTCAAATATCCTTAATCTTTTACTGACCACTGGCCACTGACCACTGATCCCTGGCCCCTGACCCCTGCCGCCTTGACACGGGGGTGCGGGCTGTTATGCTAGAAGATAAGATGTCCGGCGCTAAAGTAAAGACTGCTTCTCCCTATCCGGGTTTGGCCGGGGCCCTGGACCAGGTGCCCAAGGCCGCGAGTGGCGTCTATCTGTTCAAGGACGCAGGGGGCCGGGTGCTGTATGTGGGCAAGGCCGTGAACCTGCGCAACCGCCTGCGCTCTTATCTGCAAGATCCCGAAAGGCACGCACCCAAGACCGACCTGATGCTCCGCAAGGTGGCCCGGGTGGATTTCCTGCTCACCGTCACCGAGCGGGAGGCTCTGATCCTGGAGCGCAACCTGATCAAGGAGTACCGTCCCCGCTATAACGTCATGCTCCGGGATGACAAGAATTATCTCTGCCTGCGCCTCAACCTGAAAGAGGAATACCCGGCCCTGCGCTTCGTGCGGCGTTTCCATGCAGACGGGGCCCTCTATTTCGGCCCCTATTCCTCCGCCACCATGGCCCGGGAGACTTTGAAGGTCATGAAGCGGGCCTTCAAGCTGCGCACCTGCCGGGAGAGCCGTCTGGCCCCCCGGTCCCGGCCCTGTCTCGAATATCAATTGGAACAATGCTTGGCCCCCTGTGCCGGCTTGGTGGACTGCGAGTCCTACCGCCAGGCGGCCCAGGAGGCGGCCCAGTTTCTCAAAGGCCGGGGCCGCAACCTGGTGAAGCAGCTCAGGGCGCAGATGGCGGAGGCTGCGGCCAACCTGGAGTTTGAAAAGGCCGCAACGCTCCGGGACCGGATTACGGCCATCACCCAGACCCTGGAACGCCAGGACATGGCGCGCCCCAACTTTAAGGACCAGGATGTCCTGGGGGTGGCCCGCAAACAGGGCCGGGCCCTGATCCTGGTGCTCATGGTGCGGGGCGGCCTGGTCAGCGGCAGCCGGGAATACTCCCTGCCCGATCCCCTGCCGGACAGCGACCTGCTGGGGGCCTTTCTCAAGCAATACTATACCGCCGAAAGGCCGCTGCCGGATGAGATCCTGCTACCCCATGACCTGCTGGAGAGACGCCTCCTCCAAGAGGTCTTCCAGGACCAGAAAGGCGGTCCGGTGCGGTTGCTTGTGGGTAAGGATTTTGGGGGAGTAGGCCAGGGGTCACCGACGACCCCTGCCCCTTATCCCAAGCCCCCTTCCCCAACCCCTTACAGCGGGTTGGGAGGGGGTGTGGGGGAGGGCAGGGACCTCAGGTCCCTGGCCCTCCCCCACAAAGCCAACCACCGCACCCGCTTGCTGGCCCTGGCCGCGGAGAACGCCTGGGCGGCCTGGGAGCGGCGGCAGGTCAAGGCCGAGCCTGGGGAGGCGCTCCAGGATTTGCAGGAACGGCTACATTTGCCGCAGATGCCGGAGCGCCTGGAGTGTCTGGATATCTCCAACTTGCAGGGGAAGCAGCCGGTGGGGGCGCTGGTGGCCTTCATCCGGGGGGAGCCGGACAAGTCCGGCTACCGGCGTTTCCGGATCCGGGAGGTGGTGGGCCAGGATGATTACGCCATGCTCCGGGAAGTGGTGCGGCGCCATTACGGCAAGGAAGGCCAGATCCTGCCGGACCTGCTGGTGGTGGACGGCGGCCAGGGGCAGTTGAATGTGGTGTTGCAGGCGTTAAAGGAAATCGGCCAGATTTCCTTCCCGGTGGTGGGCCTGGCCAAGGCCGCGGTCCAGGAGGGCCGGGAGGTGCGGGACCGGTTGTTTTTCCCGGGGCGTAAAAATCCCCGTTTCCTGCCGGCCAACGCCCCGGGCTGGCTCCTGCTGCTTAGGCTCCGGGACGAGGCCCACCGCTTTGCCATCACTTATTACCGCAAAAGCGCGCGCAAAGAAATGCTGGCTTCGGCCTTAAATGAAATCCCCGGCATCGGCCCGGTGCGACGGCGGCGGCTCTTTGAGCATTATCCGGATTTGGCAGCGGTGAAAAAAGCGAGTGTAGAAGAACTGGCGGCCATTCCGGGCTTCAATCGGCAGGTGGCGGAGAAATTGAAAGAAATCATTTCGCAGGATGGAGTAGAGAAAGTGGAGCAGGCGTCTCCGCCTGCTCCAAAATGAAATCAATCATTGCAATAGCAACAGAAATGGGAAGACTTTTACGGTCTGAGGAACCAACATATACCAGGGGCTGCCGTTGCTTCCCCGGCCGACGATTACTCCATTGGCATTGATGCCAAAAGCTTCCCCCACCTGAATACCCGAGGGCTTGTTGATCACCAGCGTATTCAGGTCGAACTTTTCGCCACTGGGGGTCCAGAGGCAACCTTTTCTAAAACCATCAACCGCATCGGCCCACCCGACGATATATCCTTGGCTGTTGATGGCATAAGCCATGCTGTTATTCCCGCCCAGGGTTCCTAGGTCTTTCATACCCCCGCTCTGGGTCCAGGAAAAGGCATGGGCAGCAGCAGCTGAGGAGTAGGAATACCCCACCACCTCGCCATTTTATTAATATCCAAAGCTATGGACCAATAATCGAAAGGGGCCGGCAAGGTTCCCAGGTCTATCCCCGCACCGGGAGTGTGCCATAGCCAGGCACGGCTGTTTCTCTGCCACTACGATGCTGCCGTCATCTGCAATTTTACAGGCAACACCTCCCTGCAAGTCCAGGGATTGAATACCGCCGCTTTGCGTCCAAGTGAAATAGGCAACAGAACCAGTCTCAGAAATGGTTCGCCCTAAAACTTTGCCCAGATTATTGATCGATATGGCTTCATTTTGGAAACCGCCGCTCAGACTGCCCAGATCCTGCATATGTCCGTTTTGCCAAAGGAAGGCGTGCCTAACCTTATAGGGAGAGAGGTCAACAAAAGAATAGCCCACAATCTGCCCCAGATTGTTGATTGCCAAACTTTCAGTGATGGTCAAGCCCAGGTTCCCCAGATCCTTCAGTCCGCCGTTTATGGTCCACAGGTAAGTGATAATGTTATCATTGTTATCATTGTTATAATGATTAACTATTGCCTGATTGTTGTCGTTAATGGCCAGTACTTGGTAATCCATACCCATAATCGGGGTATAGATGCGATAGCGCGGCGGGGCCGCCTGGAGGGGCAAGGCTAGTCATAGAATCCAACCCAGAGTGACTAGTGACATTAATAATCTGGAGGTCTTCATGTCTTGTCGCCTCTCTCTGCTGGTTAAGAGCTTTCTTTACTGTGGCGTCCAAGGAATATTTTGTAAATTCTGCCTATTCTCAATGGGCCCACTCTACCGGGAAGCAGTCAGATTAAGAAATCATACTCTATCTTACACTATTGATAAAACAAAAGATTGCAAGTAAAAAGCAAAAATTATCTGAGTGATCTCTTTTCATGCCAATTTGCAATCTATCGGTAATTTTTTGTAGGGGCGGACCCATGTGTCCGCCCCTGCCTCCGCAAATACAACTGCGTTAATTCTATTATCGTATGTACCTTTAGAGACTGAAGGATTGTGTTTTTGCGAGCGTCCAGGGGGCACACATGGGTGCCCCCCTACAAATCCACGTCGTTAGATTGCAACTCGGTATCAGATGGTGCTAGAAAATTTGGAAGGCGGTTAAATAAAAAGAAGGATACGCATAGCGTCCCCTTCTTTCTAAATGGCTTTTTTATTTCTGACGTGTTGGAGTCTTAGCGGTGAAAACTTTTAATGCCTGGAATTTGAGGCGTTCAGCGCCTCGATCTGTTCCTGGGTCAGGCCGAAGCGGCGGTCCCGCTGCTGGTAGGCGTGCAGGGCCTTGAGGAACTCCTCCTCCCGGAAGTCCGGCCAGAGGGTCTCGGTGAGATACAGCTCGGTGTAGGCCGATTGCCACAGGAGGAAGTTGCTCAGGCGGTATTCGCCGCTGGTGCGGATCAGGAGGTCAGGGTCGGGCATGCCCGCGGTATACAGATAGCGGGAGAAGAGGGCAGCGTCGACCTCCCCGGGTTGGAGGCGTCCGGCCTGGATTTCTTTGCCCAGGGCCTGCACGGCCTGGACGATTTCGGAGCGGCCGCCGTAGCTTAAAGCCAGGGTCAGGACCATCTTGGCGCCTGCGGCGGTGGCGGCCGTAGTCTGGGCCAGGTCCCGCTGGACCGCGGCCGGTAGTTGTTTGAGATTGCCGATGGCCTGGAACGCGATCTGATTTTCCTGCATCTCCCGGAGTTCACGGGCCAGGAAACGGCGCAGCAGGCCCATGATAGCCTTGATTTCCAGGGCGGGCCGCTGCCAGTTCTCTTCGGAAAAGGCAAACAGGGTCAGATACGAGATGTCCAGCTTGCGGGCCAACCGGATCACGATGCGGGCCGCTTCGACTCCGGCCGCGTGCCCCTTGTTGCGCAGCAGGCCCCGCTGCTGGGCCCAACGGCCGTTGCCGTCCATGATAATCGCCACATGGCGGGGAAGGCGGTGGGTGTCTAAAGAAGGGGTGATTGTTGACAAATCCTTCACCTGGGCCATTAAAAGGTCATGATCTCCTTTTCTTTTTCTGCGGCCAGGGAATCCACCTTCTTAATATAATCATCGGTAACTTTCTGCACCTCTTCCTGACCCCGGTGGGCGTCGTCTTCCGGCATCTGCTTATCTTTTTTCAGGTCTTTAAAGCGGTCGTTGGCTTCCCGGCGGATGTTCCTCAAGGCCACCTTGGCCTCTTCCCCCATCTTTTTTACGATCTTTCCCAGTTCCTTGCGCCGTTCGGTGGTCAAGGCCGGGATGGGCAGGCGGATCAGCTTGCCGTCGTTCACCGGATTGAGGCCCAGGTCGGACTTGAGGATGCCCTTTTCAATATCTCCCAGGAGAGCGGGGTCCCAGGGCTGGACGGTGAGCAGGCGGCTTTCCGGCGCGGCCAGGGAGGCCACCTGGCTCAGCGGCATGCTGGTGCCGTAGCAGTCCACTTTAATCCCTTCCAGCAGGGCCACGGAGGCGCGGCCGGTGCGCACCCGGGATAAGTCCCGGCCCATGGCCTCCAGGACTTTCTCCATTTTCCGTTTCGTTTCCTCCAGAACCTTCGCTCTCATCGCCTCAGCTCTCCACTATGCTGCCTACCTCCAGGCCCAGCACCACCTTTTTCATATTGCCCGGTTCCAGCAGTTTAAAGACGATAATGGGAATCTTTTGTTCCATGGACATGGTCACCGCGGTGCTGTCCATGACCTTCAGGGACTTTTCCAGGATGTCGAAATAGGTGAGGCGGGGCAGCATTTGCGCGGCTGCGTCCTTTTCCGGGTCCCGGTCATAAATACCCGCCACCTTGGTGCCCTTGAGGATGGCCTGGGCCCCGATCTCCGTGGCCCGCAGGGCCGCGGCCGTATCCGTGGTAAAATAAGGGCTGCCGGTGCCCGCGGCGAAGATCAGCACCCGCCCTTTTTCCATATGGCGCATGGCCCGGCGGCGGATGTAAGGCTCCGCCACCTGGTGCATGGCGATGGCCGACATCACCCGGGTGGGGACCCCGGCCTTTTCCAGGACGTCTTGCAGGGCCAGGGCGTTGATCACCGTGGCCAACATGCCCATGTAATCGCCTACCGCCCGCTCGATGCCCTGGGCGCTCACTGCCAGGCCCCTAAAGATGTTGCCGCCCCCCACAACGATGCCCACGCCCACCTGCAGGGCCGTCACTTGCTTGATTTCCTGGGCGATGGCTTTCAAGGTGTCCGGGCAGAGGCCGAATTTCTTCTCCCCGGCCAGGGTCTCGCCGCTCACCTTGAGGAGGATGCGGCGGTATTTGGGGGTCTCAGGGGGCATGGTTGCCTCAGTTTCCCAACTGGTAGCGGGTGAAATGGACCACCCGGAGGCCAGGGCCGCCTGCTTCCTTGAGCAGTTGGGCCACAGTCTGGTCCGGGTTCTTCACAAAGGCCTGCTCCACCAGACAGTTCTCTTTGAAAAATTTTTCCAGGCGCCCGGTCACCATCTTCTCGATGATTTTTTCCGGCTTGCCGCTTTCCAGGGCCTGGGCCTTATAAATTTCGCTCTCTTTGGCAACCACGGCCGCGTCCACTTCCTCGCGATTGACGGCCAGGGGATTGGTGGCCGCCACCTGCATGGCCAGGTCTTTGGCCAGGGCCGTCAACTCCGGGGTGGCTTGGCTGCCGCTCAGTTCCAGGAGCACGCCGATCTTGCCGCCGAAGTGAATATAGGCGCTCACCGGACTGCCGCCGGTATATTGCTGAAAGCGGCGCACCCGGATGTTTTCCCCGGTCTTGCCAATGAGTTCGTTGAGATAATCCTGCACGCTGATCTTCGGTTGGGGCTGCCAGGGCTGGGCCAAGAGGGCGTCCACGGCCGCCGGGGCTTGGGCCGCGATCTGGGCCGCCAGGAGCTTGGCGAATTCTTGGAAGGCATCGGTTTTGGCCACAAAATCGGATTCGCAGTTTACCTCCAGGAGCACGCCGCTCAGTCCGTCCGCGGCCACCTGGGCCACCACTACGCCTTCGCTGGTGGCCCGCTCGGCCCGCTTGCCGGCTACGGCAATGCCTTTTTGCCGCAGATAATCCACGGCCTTTTCCAGGTCGCCGTCGGTTTCCTTCAAGGCCTTTTTACAATCCATGAACCCGCAGTTGGTCTTGTCCCGCAGGGTTTTTACCAGTTCCGCCGAAATTTCCAAATCCATCCTCCTTATGAGAAGCCGTCAGCGATCAGCTGACAGCGATCAGCCAGAACAAAAGATCGTGAAAATCGGTCTCCAACCCCCGGATTAACCGGAGTTCGAAGACCGAAGACGGTGTTACGCTTACTCAGCCGCTGCGGGTGCCGGCGGGGCCGGAGCTTCCGCCGCCTCGGATGCGGCCTGCGGGGCTGCAGCCTCCGCTTCCATGGCCTCCGCTTCTTTGTCAGTCATCCCCTGGAGACGTTCTTCCCGGAGCTTCTTGCCGTCCAAGACCGCGTCGGCGATGCGGGAGGTGAGAAGGCGGATGGCCCGGATGGCGTCATCATTGCCGGGAATGGGATAATCGATTTCCGTGGGGTCGCAGTTGCTGTCGACGATGGCCAGAATGGGCACCTTCGTCTTATGGGCTTCCTGGACGGCAATGTCTTCTTTGCGAGGGTCCACAATGTAGATGATGTCCGGGAGCCGTCCCATGTCCTTGATGCCCCCCAGGGCCCGCTCCAGTTTGGCGGCCTTTTTTTCCATCATCAGGATTTCCTTTTTGGGGAAACGCTTGATGGAGCCGTCTTCCTTCATGGCTTCAAAGGCCTTGAGGCGCTCAATGGACCGGCTGATGGTCTGGAAATTGGTGAGCATGCCCCCCAGCCAGCGGTGGTTGACGTAGAACATGCCGGCGCGTTTGGCCTCTTCATTGATGGCGTCCATGGCCTGCTTCTTGGTGCCCACGAACAGGATGATGCCGCCGTCGGCCACTTTTTCCACGACGAAATTATAGGCGGTTTTGAAGAATTGGACGGTCTTTTGCAGATCGATGATGTGGATGCCGTTTCTGGCCCCGAAGATATAAGGCCCCATCTTGGGGTTCCAGCGGCGGGTCTGGTGCCCAAAATGCACCCCCGCTTCCAACAGCTCCTTCATGGTGACGTAAGCCATACTGCCTTCCTCCTGGTTGGTCCGCCGCTCCGCCGCCGGCAAAGCCACCCGCCGGCGAGACGCCGGCAGGCACCAGCTTGGCCCTGGCGGGGCGTGAGTAGTTTTGTGCAAATCACATATTTATAACAAAAAAATCAGGAGTTCACAAGGAATTTTGGGGGGAGAGGTAGTGGGTCATTTTGAAATCTATCAGGGGAAAATCTAGGAAAATTTGTCCTCTCCACTCATTTGGAGATTCGAATCGAGAAAAGTGGGAAACCAAAAATTATATTACAAATGTAATGGAATTCCTGAGAATTAAGAAGCAAAAGAGAGTTGTCTATCTTTGGCAAAAGGTTTGCAATCTAATAGACAGCAGGGAATTTCTGTACTGGCTTTTTCGACCGATAAAATATATAAATCTCCATGAAAGGTATATGAAAAATTTTCACAAATATACCTGTTTTCACAAGCACCTATTGACTTTTTGGCAATTTCAAGCTTCCCAAAATAGGGAAAGGGCAAGAGGGACCGGAAAATGAACCCTAAGAGCACGCGTCATAAAATCCCTTTGCGCTGTTATGGTTATCGTAGTCGTAGTGGGTCCTGGATAGCTTCGTGCATTGATTTGTCTTTAATGGTTGAGCGCCCTTCCATGGAAGAGAGCATCAAGGCTCTTCAGGAACAGATTATACTTTATATTCAGTCTGTGCTGGATACTGAAGATAAAGAATCTATCTCTTATCTTCTTCCCCGTCCCGCCCCTTTTCGAGAAAAGCTGGTTTATCAACTGATTGCCTTAGCATGCCGATTTAAAGGAAAATCTGCGTCATCTAAAATTCCTTCTAAATCAACTGATTGGCAGGATTTAAGGGTTTGCAGAGGATCTGCTTTTAATTTTAAAGAAGAATATCCTGTACCTCAAGCCGCCTAACGAGCGGGAAATACCCTTCATTAACTCCTGCTGAAGTTGAAAATATTCTTGAGCAAATAGGCCTCACCCTAAAACGAACTTCCGGTTCTCATAATCAATGGGAGGGTTATGTTAAAGGCAAGCGGCGTCTTGTAACAGTTGATAAATTAAGCCGTAAATCAGAAACTTTTGGACCACAGCTTTTAAAATCAATGATACGCCAATCAGGATTGACTAAAGAGGAATTTTATTCTTATCTTAAGTAACATACTGTCAATTCAGTAAGATAATCCTGCTAAATCCACAACCTCTTCCAAACTTCATACATAATCTGCAACCCCGACCTTCATCGCCGGTGTCACTCTCAAGGTTTTATGAATCTGAGCAAAAACAGGGAGAAGCATGCGCCCGGTTCTCTACCGGGGGGGCGAGAAATGACTTTATGCCAAACATTTCTGCATCCAGACCACATCGAAGTCCTCCCCGAACTTGTGGCCCACCCGGAGAAACCGGCCGCATTCCCGAAAGCCGTTGTGCCGATGGAAACGGAGGCTCTCCTCATTGCGGGAAGAAATATTGGCCAGCAGGGAATCGATCCCCATTTTCCGGGCCTCCCTTACGAAGGTCTCCAGCAGCGCCGTGCCCAGCCCCTTCCGGGTATGCCCGGGGAGGATGAAATAGGTCACCTCCGCCGCTCTTTTCAGCGAGTCTGCCAGGTGGTGCGGCCGCATAAACCCAAATCCCACCACCTGCTGCCCTCCGGTTTTGAGAACCAGTGCAGGATAACCCCTAGACATCGTGAGGAAGTGGTCAAAGAAATGGTAATCCACCGCCTCTTCCAGGTAAGCCGCGAAGCTGTGCCGGATAAAGTAATTGAAAATGTCGATCACCGCCGGGCGATGCTGCTCTGACATCTTCTCCAGGCTAAAATCCATTTTTTCCTCTGGCATCGGCTCAGCCCCGGAAAGAAGGAACGTTGGGAGGCATTTCCGGTTCCTGGGGCGGCTCCAGGTCGGTGAAGCGAAAATGCCACAACTCCGGGTGCCTGAGGAGCACCACCCCGCAGACCACCCCGGCCAGCAGGCTGCCCCCGGCAATGGTGAGGCCCGGCCCCACGTAGTTGGCCACCACCCCATAGATGATGCTGCCCACCGGCGCCATACCCATGACGATCAACCCGAAAAGGCTCATGATGCGGCCCCGGAGTTCATCCGGAACATTCAATTGCAGCAGGCTGTTGCCGGTGGAAAGCAAAGTCACCATGCCAAACCCGGCCAGGCAGATGAAGACCAGGGCCAGATAGTAATTACGGCACAGACCCAGTCCCAGCAAGCCGCACAAAAAAATTCCCAAGCCCCCCAGAAAAGAAGGCATGGGGGGGCGGCGCTGCAGGCGCCGGGCCAGGGTCAGGCCTCCCAGGAAAGCCCCCAGGCCGCTGCCGGCGCTGATTACCCCGAAACCCTTGGGCCCTGCGCCCAAAACGTCCCGGACCAGGATGGGAAGCAGCACGAAATAAGGCATGGCCAGGATGGCCACCGTACACATGATGAGCAACACCAGCTTGAGTTCGTTCCGTTCCAGGAGATAATCCAGCACTTCCCGCCAGGCCTTCCTAAAGGGGGTCCAGGTCACGGGCTGGGCCGGCGGCAGATGAATCAGGAGCAGGGCCACAAGCACCGCCAGGAAGGAGACGGCATTCAGGAAGAAGCAATTGGCCATGCCCACCACCGCAATGAGGACCCCGGCCACCGCGGGCCCCATCACCCGGGTGGCGTTGAACAGGGTGGAGTTCAGGGCGATGGCGTTGGGCAGATCGGCCTTGCCCACCAATTCGACGATAAAGGCCTGGCGCACCGGGATGTCAAAGGCCATCACCGTGCCGGATAAAAAGACGATGAGGCAGAGATCCCAGATTCGGATGATTTGCAGTACCACCAGCACTCCCAGGATCAGGGCCAGAATCATTAACGCAGCTTGGGTGATAAAGAGCAGGCGCAGTTTGTGGGTATGGTCCGCCACCACGCCGCCCAGGAAGGAAAACAGCAATACGGGCAGAGTCTGCAAGGCGCCCACCAGCCCCAAGTAAAAAGAAGAGTTGGTGAGCACCAGGACCAGCCAGCTGAAGGCCAGGGCCTGCATCCAGGAACCGGTCAGAGAGATCATCTGGCCGATGTAAAACAGGCGGAAATTGCGATGCCGCAACGAGGCAAAGGTTTGGAAATTTGAAAAATTCATAACTATCTTTTATTTTTGGCGATATTCCTGGGGGTGCGGTTCAGCTAGCGGTTTTTTCCCCCGGCTCCCCAAGCCTTTTCAACTCAGTCGCTATTAATAGAAATCAATTATCAAATAATTCTTCCCTGAAAGCTTGATGTGGCGCAAAGATTGGGGACTATCTCGATTTTTAAGACTCCCTAAGAATTGCCGATATACCATTTAGGAAACTTTTTTCCCCTGCACCCTGGAAAACTATTTTACACCCGCCTCTTGGAGAGCGCTATGAAACTTCTCAAATTCGGTCGAGATACCGAGGGGACGATCGCTTCCCTGACCGCACTTATCCTCACGGTGGCGGTGGGCGCGATGTCCATTGCCATTGATCTGGGACATATCTTCCTGGTTAGATGCGAATTGCAGCGGGCCGCAGATGCCGGGGCCCTGGCCGGGGCCACGGGTCTGTTGGCTAAGTCTATGACTATGGGGACCAACGGGGTTTGGAAGATGACGGCCCCCCCGAGTTGCAGCAATGCCCTGACAGTCTGCCAGCAGGTGGTGAGGGCTAACACGGCTGACGGCAAAAGTCTGGATATACCGGATGCTGACGTCATTTTCGGCTCCTGGGATTTGACTACCAAGACCTTCACCCCTCTAGATTGTTCTAACCCCTACCTGGTTACGGCCGTGAAGGTGATCACCCGCAAAGACGGCATTGCCAATGGTCCGGTGCCCTTGTCCTTCAGCCGCATCCTCGGGGGAATGGCGGATAAAAATATCACTGCTGAGGCCATCGGGCTCGTAGGCTATGTCGGCGCTGGCGAGGGAACTTTCCCTCTGGCCGTTGACAGGGGTAAGTTACCGCCCTATAACACCCCCTTCAGAATCCACTTGAATCCCACGACCGATGACGATGGCGCCTGGCATTCCTATAAGGACCCGAATACCAACGCCAACGACCTGCGGCAATATGTTAATGGTTCCAAAGTGGGCCCCCTTTTATCAGTGGGTGACAATATCTATGTCCAAAACGGGGTGGATGCATCGGTGCTCCAAGCTATTGCGGATCAGCTTGCCAGCAAGACCGCGGCGGGTCAGACCTACGACGTCTTGGTGCCCATTATTCCCGATGGTGACCACACCACCACGGCTCAGGTCCAGGGCTTCGCCACCCTGGAGATCACCGACGTGGTTACCACCGGCGGCGATAAATATGTTGAAGCCCATATTGTCCCGAATTTCGTGGCTCCCGGGACTCAGCCCGGCGGCCCCCCTATGGGGACCACCGCCTGGCCCCCCTTGATGGTGCTCTAAAGCATGGGGCTATAACCCTGGAAGTGGATTTCATCTGCGCACCCCCTCCCTCCGGGGAGGGGTTTTTTTTACGGGTTGGCGGAGAATTAAGGCCTAGCACCATTACTCCTGTTTATGATTATCTGCTAAATCCTTGGACTTTCTTCCAATTACCCCTTGACACCTTTCCCCTTCAAGTCATACTATCCCTAGAATTCGTTGGGGGTTAGGATGGGAATGATTGCTTTTCGACATTTGCTGGAGGCCATCGCCACTGTTTTGGATCTGTGCTTGAATATTTATATGTGGCTGATCATCGCCCGGGCCTTGCTCTCCTGGGTCAACCCCGACCCGTATAATCCCATTGTCCGGTTTTTATATAACATCACCGAACCGGTCTTGAGCTGGCTGCGGCGGCGGGTGCCGGTGGTCTTCGGCGGCTTGGACCTTACTCCCCTGATAGTGATTGTCGCCATTATGTTTCTGCGCATCTTTGTGGTGCAGACCCTGCGCGATTACGCCCTGATGATCGGTTAGCCGCCTCCGGGAGCTGGCCCGTGTCCTCTTTTTATCTTGCCACCAGCCAGGGCTATGTCTTGCGCCTGCTAGTGGTGCCGGGAGCGTCCCGTACCGAAGTGGCGGGGCTTCATGGGGACCGCCTCAAAGTGCGGGTGGCCGCGGCCCCGGAAAAAGGGGCCGCTAACAAGAAGTTACTGGATTTCCTGGCAAAGGTCTTGGGGGTGCCCAAGAAAACCGTCTCTCTCACCACGGGCGCCCAGAGCCGGGAAAAAGTGGTGGCCATAGAAACATCCTTGGATTTGAAGATCTCTTTGGAGAATCTGCTTCCTGACCGCACCGGGCAAGCTTGACAAGGCTTACCTCGATGATAAAAATTATGTGCAAGTTGAGGAGGCTCTTAGGGCATGGAGAAAAATCGGGAACGGGTTCGTTAGGATGGAAGATTATTACGATACCCTGGGAATCTCCCGAAGCGCT
>JAKAKP010000124.1 GCA_021813445.1 Deltaproteobacteria bacterium | reverse complement strand
CGGGGCGGGCCTCCGTGCCCGCCAAGCGCCCGGCGGGCACGGAGGCCCGCCCCACCATCAACTGATTCCAAGGGACCTTCTTTCTTATCTTTTTGACGCGTGAGGTGCGCTTCGAAGGACACTTTCAGAGCAGTTCCTCATGAGCCGCTGGCTCGCCTGTAAATTATGAAAAGGCGTAGGGGCGGGCGTCCTCGCCCGCCAGTTTTAGCGCAGGCGAGACGCCTGCGCCACCAAGAATAACTTTTCGGGACCGAATGACAAAAGAAAACCATCCTAAAAGAAAGGCAGATCAAAGGTTCTACCTGGCTTCCGTTTCCCCGGCCTCCTTACTTCTTTATATACTATTAATAATAATGTCCCCTTCTCCTCTGGCCGCGGCCGGGCCGGAGTTTGCCATACCCCGGCCCGGGCGGGTCTTCCAGTTTCCCCGGGACCATGGTGCCCATCCCCGGTTTAAAACCGAATGGTGGTATTACACCGGCCATCTCCGGGCCCAGGACGGGGAGCCCTTCGGGTATCAGCTCACCTTCTTCCGGGCCGGGGTGAGGAAGCCCGACCCCCAGGCCCGCTCCGCCTGGGCGCTTAACACCGTCTATTTCGCCCATCTGGCCCTGAGCGATATTACCCGCAAGAACTTCATCTTCCGGGAAAAGGCGAGCCGGGGCGCATTGGGCCTGGCAGGTGCAGCAGAGGGCCGCCTGCAGGTGTGGATCGATTCCTGGCGCGCAGAGATTCAAGGCGAGGCGCACCACCTCCAGGCCCGGGACGAGGGCCTGGGCCTGGACTTATTTTGTATGCCCCAGAAACCGCCGGCGCTCCAGGGAGAAAACGGCTTCAGCCGCAAGTCCAGCAGCGGCGACGCGGCCAGCTACTATTATTCCCTCACCCGCCTGGCCACCAAAGGCCGCCTCACCCTGGGGGAAAGAACCCTGGAAGTGACCGGCTCCTCCTGGATGGACCACGAGTGGTTCAGCCATTCTCTGGCTCCGGAACTGGCGGGCTGGGACTGGTTCGCGTTGCAGCTCTCCGACGGCCGGGAAGTGATGCTCTATCTCCTGCGCCGCGGGGACGGGTCCATCGACCCCGCATCCTCCGGCAGCCTCATCGATCAAGAGGGCCAGGTGCGGCACCTCAAGCTGGCGGATTTCCAGATTACTTCCACCTCCACCTGGAAATCCCCCCATTCCGGGGCCGTTTATCCTGCGGCCTGGAAACTGGAAATACCGAGCGCGGACTACACCCTGATCCTTACCCCCACCCTGGCGGACCAGGAAATCCGGGCCGGCGCGGCTGCGGCCCTCACTTATTGGGAAGGTGAGGTGCGGGTGGAGGGGCAACGGCAGCAGCAACCTCTCACCGGCCTGGGGTATGTGGAGCTTACCGGCTATGCGGGGAAGTTGGGGGGACGTTTTGAAGCAGGGATCAGGGATCAGGGGCCAGGGGCCAGTGGTCAGTAGCCAATTGCCAGTGATCAGAGGGATTAAATAAAGATAAGCTAAAAGAGAAGAGAGCCTGACCTGGAATTCTAACCTGGTTGGGCCAAAAGCCTGCTGCTACTGGCCCTAAGTCTTTCCACCAGAAAAAACCAAGGGGGGTGCGGCAGATCATACCGGACCCCCTTTGGCTATATAGAAATCCCGGAAACGGGCGTTAGCGCGTCAGCCAGCGGTCGTTGCGGAGAGTGATGAACGCGTAGGGCTGGACCCAGTTGAGCAAGAAAAACGCGAAGTAGGAGTAGAGGATGCCGTAGATGAACTCCAGGTCCCGCTCCTGGTAGATATAATAGAACATGTAGACCATGGTGATCACGCCCAGGCCCGCAAAGAATTTCACCATGACGAAGGGATAGACGAAAAAGGACATGAGCAGCAGCCCCAGGAAGAGATAGGTCAAGGGAAATTCGATCTGGGTGATGAAGAAGTCGATGATGGGCAGCAGCCGGTCTCTTTTCCGGTAATTGGAAAAGATGAAGAAGAGCTGGACCCAGGATTCCCGGAAGTTGCTGCGGTCCCAGCGGAGGTACATGCGGCAGAGACCCCGGTAAGTCTGGGGTACGGTGGTGTGGACCACGGCCGTGCGCTGGTAGGTAATGTAATAGCCCTGGCGCATGACGCAGTTGGTCAAGGCCCGGTCTTCGCCGATATTGGCGGGTTGGCCCATGAAGGTTTGACTCCGCCATTCCTCCAGGATCGGGGTCAGGGCTTCCCGGCGGTAGGCGGACAGGGCCCCGGGGGTGCAGGTGACCGCGCCGTACATGGATTGGGAGGCCCGGAGGAAATCGAAGGCCAGGACGAAGCGGACCGCGAGCATGCGGGCCAGCAGGCAGCGGGCCCGGTTATAGACCTTGACGTTGCCGGCCACCGCGCCGATGACGGGGTTCTGGAGCATGGGCGCGATGACCTGTCTGATGGTATCCGGGGCGATGATGCTGTCGGAGTCGATGGTGACGAAGAAATCGCCCGTGCCCTGGGTGAACCCGGCGTAGAGGCCTTCTTTCTTGCCCCGGTTCTTGGGGAAGCGGATGGCCTTGATCAGGTCCGGATGGCGTTGCCGGGCCCGGTCGATGTAAAACCAGGTGTCGTCCTTGGAGCCGTCGTCAATGCAGATGATCTCCAGACGGTCGGCGGGGTAGTCGCTGGCAGCCGCGGAATAAAGGGCCTTTTCCACCATGGGCCCTTCGTTGAAAGCCGGAACGATGACGGTGACCCGGGGCAGGGTCCCCTGGGTCAAGGGATAAGGTTGATAGCGCCACCACAAGACGGTGCGCACCAGCTGGAAGGCCAGGTAGGCCAGGGTGAAGCCCGCGCCCAAAGCCATGAGCGGGGTGGCGAAGCTCTGGCGGCTCATGAGCTGCAGGTAGCCGTTGAAGGAGCCGAATTTGATGGAAAGTACCAGGCAGAGCAGCAAGGCCGAGGGCACCAGAATTTTCAAGATCAGGTCCAGGATTTGGAGGCGTTTTTCCATCTGCGCTTCCTGCTTTTGCCCCCATTGGTCCCGGACCCAGGGATGACTGTCCATATATTTTTGTCTACCTCACTGAAGTTCGCAAATTTAATCCATGGGGCACATATGCAAGGGGCTTGCCAAAAAACACAGGTAAGGCAACTTGTAATATGTGGAAATAATTAATTAAATTATTGGGCCCTGATGAGGGGGGGCATGGGGGTTTGAAAAAATTCTCTCATTGAGAGAAGGCTCGCAACTCCTGATAATTTTTTATCAAAATGAGAAAACGATACGGGAAGGCAGATAATTTATCAGAGGAAAGGAGGGGACAAACAGCAGGGGAGGGCGGGGAGAAGTTGATTTACTTGGCCCCAGAGAGTTCCTTTCTTCGGGCTACTGTGGTAAAAGAATTAAACATCTTTGTGGTAATCTCCGGTGCCAGCCCGGGCGTGAGATTCGGGGCAGAGGAAGGGCAAGATGGCTGAAGAGGAGAAACACGACAGCTCTAGTGGGGTGGACGGGCTGAAACTGTGCCAACTGGGCCAGGAGGTGGTCGTCCAGTCCGGTGAGCGCATTGTCACCCAGGGGGAGTCTCCGGAATTTTTTTATGTGATCCAGAGCGGCAAGGTCAAGGTCTTCCGGGAGACTGCGGACGGCATCCGCACCGATTTGACGGAGCTGGGCAGCGGGTCCTATTTCGGAGAAGTAGCCCTGGTGACCGGCCAGCCCCGCACCGCTTCGGTGGAGGCCATGATAGAGGCGAAACTGATCAAGGTCTCCAAGGAAGAGTTTGATCATATATTGGACCACAACCCCCAACTGGCCCGGCATATCATCCATCAACTGTCACAATGGCTGGTGACCGGGGACCGGCGCCTGGAAAGCGAGGTGGTGCACCAGGTCAAGCTGCGCCAGGTCTCCTGGTTCGACTATGTCCTGATGATCGGCCTGAGCATCTTTCTTGCCCTGGTGGTCAACATTTACAACGACAACCGGATTCCCTTGATCCAGGGCTGGGGCGAAAAAATCGATGTTCCGGAAATTTCTCTGATGAAGGCGCAGGAGTTGGAGAAAAAGAACCAGGCCATCTTTGTGGATGCCCGGAAAAGCGCCTTTTATAACCAGGAACACATCAAGGGCGCCCAAAATCTGCCTCTGATCCTGTTCGATCTGATGTACCCTCTGTTCCAATTCACGGTGGCGCAGACGCCAGGGGCGAAGGATAAGACCATCATCGTTTACGGCGGCTCTTTCAGCCGGCGATTCGACCTGGAACTGGCCCAGTTATTGAAAAACAAGGGCATGGAGCATGTGGTGACGCTCAAGGATTACAGCGGCTGGCTCCACGCTTTCCCCTTGGAGGGCCAGGAGCCCAAGACACCTCCTGCCTTGCCCCTGGGTATTCCAGGCTATATGGAGTGGCTGCCGGTGAGCATCTTTTTGCTCATCCTCATCCCGCCCATCCGCCGCAGCCCTTATCTGGCAGTGGCCGGCCGGGTTCTCCTGGGGTTCATTTTCATTTCCTTCGCGCTGAGCAAGATCATGCGGCCCGCGGTCTTTGCCTTGAACGTGGTGGATTACGGGCTGATGCCTGCCTGGGGGGTGAATCTTTGGGCCCTGGTCCTGCCGTGGGCGGAACTGGTGGTGGGATTGTTCCTCTTACTGGGGATCCGCACTCGGGCTGCGGCCACTCTGATCGCGGCCATGAATATCATCTTTATTGTGGGGCTGGTGGATGCCATTTTTCATCATCTCCCCATCAACTGCGGGTGCGTCGGTGAAGTCGGGGAGCCGGTAAACTGGTGGAAAGTTACCAAAAACGCCGGCATGCTGGTCATGTGCATTCAAATCTTCCTCTACGATCGCTTTCTGGTGCTGGATCGGGGAGGGTTTATCTTGCGGGATAGACAGATATGAAGAAAGACCTTTTGAAGTTGACCGCGGTCCTTGGTCTAGTTATGGTTTGCCTGGTCCTGGGAGGCTGTGGGGAGTCCCGCTCCCCCTTCGCGGGGAAGTATCGCTCCGTGGAGCCCTTTGCCGGCAAGGATTACGTGGACCTCGATCTCAAAGCGGATGGTAAAGGGACCTGGACCTTTGCCGGGAAATCCACGGAATTCACCTGGATGGTAAATGAAGGCAGGATTTGGATTTACACCAAGAGCGGCGCCATCCTCATCGTCACTCCCGGCAACGGCGGCAACCTGCTGTCCGCGGACATGAGCGCGGACTGGCACCCCGGCTGCCCCCCCGGTTCCTGCGTGACCTTTAGACGGGTTCCGGAAGGAGGCTGAACCTTCGGCTTATGTCTGCTAACAACAGAGTTTGGTCAGGAGAAACTGTCTGGGTAGGGATTCTCTGCCTGTGTCTGTCACTGCTGCCCGCGGCGGATGCCGCCTGGGGGCGCCCCACCGCGTTGGAAGTGCGCCGCGTGGGGTTGAGCCGGGTGGAAGACAACACCATGCTCACCGTGGTGTTGAGCCGGCCTGCTGAACCCAGGGTTTACACCAGGTCGGAGGGCGGGAAACCTCAAATGGTAGTGGAATTTCCCCAGGCCCAGGCCGGGCGGCTGCCAAAAGTGATGGCTGGAGATGACCTGCTGGTGGAGCAGGTGGTCACTGAGTCTTCCCCCGGCAGCGGGGTGAAGATTATTTTGGAGCTTTACCCGGAACAACCCTATAAATTTTGGCGCCGGAGCAGCGCCGGCGCAGGCGGGCAGGCCCTGTTCACTCTGGGTCTGACGACCGACTCCGCTGCCTCCCAGACGCGGCCAGCGCCCACCCCTGAACCTCGGGGCGCCTGGGAGACAAAACCCGAACCCCAGGCTGCCGCAGAGCCGCCGGTGGCGCCGGGACCGGAGCCGCCGCCGGCTTCGGGAAATTACGGCTTTAAAGAGGACCGAGGGGCGGTTACCGGTAGTTTTGCGGACTTGCAGCGTCTCATCCCCAAAGCCGGCCCCTTGCTCCAGGGCTTGGAGAAGGACGGCTGGGTGGTGTCCGACTCCCACACCTATGACCGTCCCGGAACCCGCTTCAGCCGGGACTTCGTCCTGACCAACCGGCAGTATCCGGAACTGGCCATCAATATCGTTAACCTGCCGGCTAATATTCCTAATGTGCCCAGCATCAATATTGTCAGCCTGACAACCGATAACCTGGGGGGAGAGACTGCCAGCGAATACCGTAGCCTGCGGCAGTGGAGCTTCTCCCGGATCAAGCAAAAATACGAGGACATCGGCGATTTCTTTGATGATGCCCTGAAGCCCCTGCGGGTTAAGCTCCGGGAGCAGACCAAAAATCTGGTTTTGCGCGATGCCAAAGTCTTTCAGACTTTCCTGCAGCGGGCCTGTCCGCAAAATCCCCAGTTGGCCCAAGTGATGATGAACCATGTGAAGGAAAAGGTTAATCCCAGGTTCGAAGGGGTGCAATACACCCTTTCCGAAAACCCCTTGGTGATTCTGAACATGGTGGATTTCCTTTATGTGAAGGTCTTTTTTCTCGAGAACCGCTAGGGAGGGAATATGTCTAACGAGGTAACAATTTTCGGCAAACAGTCCTGACCCTTCACCACCAGGGCCCGGGAGGCCAAAGCCAAGGAAGGGATGAAGGTTAATTACCGGGACGTGCGGGAAGATCCCCAGGCCCTGGAAGAGATGCTGAAACTCACCAGGGGTCTCCGGAAAGTGCCGGTCCTGGTGGAGGCCGGACAGGTCACCCTGGGCTTTGGAGGCTCCTGAGGAGTGTGAGTACCCGCGGTCTGCGGGTGATACACCTTGAAGCCGATAGGGGCCGGGTCCTGGCAACCCGGCCCCGCCTGCCATCCTCTAAAAATAATCCTTAAGAACCTGACCACAGTCGTTTCGTCCCCTATTTTTCCGCCCTCTGCCCTAATTGCCTCATACCTCTGCGCCCCCCTTTAAGGAGGGGAAGGGGGAGATTTTTAACTACTAAAAAATTAAAGTTTGGGAGCGGGGACCCGGTATGCCGGGGAGGGAATAAATAATTAGTGTATCTATTTAATATAATTATTTATATTTGACATTATTGACATATTCTTAAAATAATAAATTCTTCCCAAAAAATTCTCCCACTTATTGCTAAAATAACGATTATTTCAGGGAAAAAATCCCACTTTCTCAAAAATAAAATTTTAATCGACAGTAAAAATGCCCCGTCAGAGAATACCGCAACTTTTAATATGTTATTATATTAATAATATAAATTACTTAAGCTAATTGGGGAAATATTTTTCTTGACAGCTTTGGGAGCTCGTGCTATAAGGCACATAAATTTTCGCGAGCCCGCGTGGACGGTCTCAGCTGGTACGCTTCAGCCCCGGTAAAATACGGAGGGATCTGAAACTGGCCAGAGCCCCAGGAAGCAGCAATGACGCCTCTTGGCAGGACGGCCCCGGAGTTGATCAGCGCAAGTTACCGGCACAGGCGGCACCCGGCTCAGGTCCGAAGTTTACCTAAGTTTTCCTTTTCTCAATTTTTCCTTAACTCAAAATTCAATAAATAGCCATCAACCTCTTGGAAAGAGAGGGACGTATGCGAAAGATAGTCTTCTATTGTCTCTTGGGTTTGCTGGCAGGTTTTCTAGGTTGGCCGCAGCCGACTATGAGTGTTTCCATGTCCGTGGTGACCGTCACGGCTTATCATCCGGGGGCATATAGCGCGGGTTCCCCCAGGGGCATCACTTCCTCCGGCCAGAGGGTGGCCGAGGGCATGCTGGCGGTGAGCCGGGATGTGGAAAAGGGGCTGAGCCTGAGGTTCGGGGACCGCGTCCTGGTGCACGGCTTGGGGGTCTTTGAATTTCAGGACCGTATGAATCCCCGCTGCCACAAAAAGGTAGATATTTATATGAAAAGCACGAAAAAAGCCAGGGCTTTCGGCGTGCGGCGCTATGTGGTAGTAGTGAAGATGGCGTGATTACTTCACGCGTTCGATGTAACTCCCGGTACGGGTGTCCACCTTCACCCGTTTACCTTCATTGATAAACAGAGGCACCTGGATCACCGCCCCGCTTTCCAGAGTGGCGGGCTTGGTGCCGCCGGTGGCGGTATCGCCCCGGACCCCGGGCTCGGTCTGGGCCACTGTCAGTTCCACGAAATTGGGGAGATCCACGGCCACCGGCTGCTGATTGAAAATGAGGACCTTCAGGTTCATGTTTTCAATCAGGTAAAGCCGCGCGTCGCCCACCTGTTCGGCGGTGAGCATGATCTGCTCGTAAGTCTCGTTATCCATCATGCAATATCTGTCCCCTTCCCGGTAGAGATACTGCATCTCCTTTTCCACCAGGTCCGGTTTCTTCACCCGCTCCCCGGAGCGGAAGGTCTGGTCCAGCACCCGGCCGGTGAGCAGGTTTTTCAATTTGGTGCGCACGAAGGCGCCGCCTTTGCCGGGTTTGACGTGCTGAAAATCGACGATGATGAAGGGCGAACCATCTATCTCGATTTTAAGGCCTTTTTTGAATTCGGCAGTGCTGTACATGGAAGCTTAACCTTTCTTAAATTGAAGAATATTAAAGACTTACCACAAAGACACAAAGAGCACAGAGTGTCACAGAGAGAAGACATTTTCCCTGGCTTTAATAAGCCAGGGGAAAAATATTTTCTCTGTGAATCTCTGGGTTCTCTGTGCCTCTGTGGTTAGTTCCTTTCAGTTTGCTTGCAGGGCCTGCCGCCACTTTTCCAGGGCTGCCAGGGTCCGGGCCAGGTGGCTGGGTCTGCGGTCATCCTCAGCCGGCGGTGACGGCGCCGGGGAGGGGATGAGAGTCGCCTCACCCTTAAGTAGGGCTGCCAGCCCCCCTTGGAGGAGACGGTAAATTTCTTCCGCCTGCTCCGCGGCGGGGAGGCGGCCCTGCCCTTGATAGAGAAGGTGCAGGGTGTGAAAGACCTCTCCCAGACGGGCGATTTCATCTAACAGCGGCTGGAGGATCCCCTCGGCCTCGCCATATTCCCCCAGGGAGACCAGGGATTGTCCTAAAAGCAGGCGGAGTTCCAGATTCTCAGGGTATCGGGAAAGTGCCTGGCGGCTGACCGTCGCTGCCAGAGGATACTGGCCTTGTTGATAATAGGTTTCGGCCAGCAGGTGCATCGCTCCGGCGCAGGGCTCCCGCTCCAGGCGCTCTTTGAGGAGTTCCAGAGACACTCCTTGCTCGGTCATCTTTACCTCCTGCCCCGGGATGGGAGCGGCGGGAGTAGGCCTGGACGCGTGGGGGTGGAAGGGCTGGATTTTTCCCGGCCGTCTGGGGCATCTGGATGATAATGTCGTTTTTCCTGACGAGATTCAGTTCCCGGCGTATGAGATCCTGAATCATCTCCGGGTCGTGTTGCAGACGGTCGATGGTGCGGGCCAACCGACTGTTTTCCGCAGCCAGACGGGCGGTTTCCTGGTCCAGAGCCTGGCGCTCGTGGTTTAGACGATAGATCCGGTACAGCCCCCGATGGCTGAACAGGGCCAGCATGGCCACCAAGCCGATGGTCAGCGCCATGCCCACCAGGAAATGGTGCTTGTATTTGCCCTTCTGGGGCCCTTCCGCAGCAGCAGCTCCGGCCATTAGGCTCCCCCTCCCAGAAGTTCTCTAAGTCCCTATTTTGCCTGAATATGTGCGAGGATGCAAATAAAAATTGGGTCTCAAATTAAATTCTCCTCAAAATGACTGTCCCGGGAGTTTTTCACAAGATTTTCCTGTAAACTAATTTCCAGGGAGCTAACCTCCATTCGGATTTATTCGACTGCCTGGCATAGCCGATAAATTCTAATGATCTTGCTGATTAACAGGTCGGTTCCAATCTGGTCCGCACCATCTGAGCTGCCGAGCCATAAAGATCGAGAGGGATGGACCTTTGCCCACCGTTCCTGAATTAAAAGAAGTTGCCGGGGAATTGGATCTGAGCTACAAAAATTTGGAGGTGATCAATTCCCTTCTCAAGCCCTCCGAGATTGGACGGCTCCGGGTATCCCCTGGGCCTCTCGGGGACGGGAATCCTATTACCGGCGCGCATCCTGGCGGTGGCCGACGCGGTGGAAGCCATGGCGAGCCACCGGCCTTACCGCCCGGGTTTGGGAATTGAGGCGGCCTTGCAGGAAGTTAGCAGAAATAAGGGCATACTGTTTGATCCGGACGTGGTGGATGCCTGCATCAGGCTGTTTAGAGAGAAGGGGTTCGCTTTCGAATGAAAGAGAAGATCGTTTTCAAGAGATAAGGGCGGGAAGGCATAATGGACTTCCCGCCAGCCACATCTTTGGACTCTGATCCGCTTCTCCGGGACCCCCATTTTCCCAGGTCTTATATTGACTCAGGGCCGTGGGATTGATAAATTCTCTAGGTTAGGAATTTTATAGGAAAGTAAGACCCTTTATGGTGGTGATCATAGACTATCGGGCCGGGAACCTCACCAGCGTGGTGCGTTCTTTGAACGCCCTGGGCGTGGCGGGGGAAGTCACCCAGGACCCGGCGGTGGTGGCCCGGGCCGAGCGCATCGTTTTTCCCGGGGTGGGCGCGGCGGGCAAGGCCATGGCCATTCTCCAGGAACTGCGGCTGGATCAGGCCCTGAAAGCGGCCTTTGACGCCGGGGTGCCCATTCTGGGGATCTGCCTGGGAGCCCAGGTAATCCTGGAATACAGCGACGAAAATGACAACACCCGCTGCCTGGGGCTGCTCCCCGGGCGGACCCGGGCACTGCCCCGGGAGCCCGGCTTAAAGATTCCCCACATGGGCTGGAACCAGGTGCGGTTTCTCCGGGACCACCCGCTTTTTCAGGGGTTGCCGGAGAGCGCCGAATATTATTTTGTGCACAGCTATTATCCTTCGCCGGCCCGGGAAGACATGGTCCTGGGGGTCACGGAGCACGGGATCACCTTTCCCAGCGTCATGGGGTGGCGCAACCTGGTGGCCACCCAGTTTCACCCGGAAAAGAGCGGCCGCTTCGGGCTGCAGCTCCTGAAGAATTTCCTGGCCTGGGACGGCTCCTATGCTAAGTAAGAGAATCATCCCCTGCCTGGACGTCCGGGACGGACGCACCACCAAGGGTATCAAGTTTAAGAACAACGTGGATATCGGCGACCCGGTGGCCATGGCCCGGCATTATTACGAAGCCGGGGCCGATGAGTTGGTGTTCTACGATATCACCGCGTCCAGCGACCGCCGGAACATTATGATCGAGGTGGTGCGGCGGGTGGCCGCGGCTATCCTCATCCCGTTTTCTGTGGGTGGCGGCATCCGCAACCTCCAGGATATGCGGGACGTCCTCCTGGCCGGCGCGGAAAAGGTCAGCGTCAATACCGCGGCGGTGTTGGACCCCAATCTGATTGCCGCAGGGGCCAGGGATTTCGGCAGCCAGTGCATTGTCCTGGGGATGGATGTAAAAAAAGTGGAAGTCTCGGAGGCCATTCCTTCCGGCTACGAGATGGTGATCCACGGCGGCCGCACCCATATGGGCATCGACGCCCTCTGGTGGGCCCAAGAGGCGGAAAGGCTGGGCGCGGGAGAGATCTGCCTCAATTCCATTGACGCGGACGGCACCCAGGCGGGTTATGAGCTGACGCTGACCCGGATGATTTCCGAAGCAGTGTCCATCCCGGTCATCGCTTCCGGGGGCGCGGGCACGCCGGAGCATCTCTATGAGGTGCTGACCACGGGCCGGGCCGACGCCGCGCTCATCGCTTCCATGGTCCACTATGGGGCTTATACTATCCAGGAAATCAAGGACTATCTCCACCAGAGGGGCATTCCGGTGCGACTCCACTGGTAAGCCGGCAACTTAACACCCGGGAAGGTCTCAGTGAACGACCAGTTTGATCTGGACCACAAAGACGACTATAATCAGGAACTGCCGGAAATCCTGGAGCCGGAAGCAGAGGGAATGCATGAGGAGTCCCCTGATGAGGCCCAGGAAGAAACCGCACTGCCGGTGCCGGTGGAACTGGACCTGCTGCAGCGCTATATCCGGGAGGCCAACCGCTTTTCCCTCCTGACCCCGGAAGAAGAAAAACAGCTGACCCTCCATTATCATGAAACCAAGGACCAGGCAACTGGTTACCGGCTGATTTCCAGCAACCTGCGTCTGGTGATCAAAATCGCCCTGGAATTTCAAAAATTCTGGATGAAAAACCTCCTGGATCTGATCCAGGAAGGCAATATCGGCCTGATGCACGCCATCAAAAAATTCGACCCTTACCGGGGCATCAAACTCTCTTATTACGCCTCTTTTTGGATTAAGGCCTATATCCTCAAATTCATCATGGACAATTGGAAGCTGGTGAAGATCGGCACCACCCAATCCCAGCGGAAGCTGTTCTACAACCTGAGGCGGGAGAAAGAAAAGCTCCGGGCCATGGGATTTGAGCCGGGCCCCAAGCTGCTGGCGGAGACCTTGCAGGTGCGGGAAGAGGAAGTCATCGAGATGGACCAGCGCCTGGGAGGTTGGGAACTCTCTTTGGATGCGCCGCTGAAGGAAGGTTCGGATGAATATCACAAGAACTTCCTCCCGGCCACGGAACCCCAGGTGGAAGAAGCCCTGGCCGAGCGGGAATTAAAGGATCTCTTCCGGCGTAAACTGGAAGAGTTCAAAAAAGACCTGAACGACAAGGAACTGGATATTTTGCATTTGCGGCTGCTGGCGGAACATCCCTTGACCTTGCAGGAAATCGGGGCCCGCCATCAGATCTCCCGGGAAAGGGTGCGCCAGATCGAGGACCGGATGATCAAAAAATTGCGCCACTACTTGAAGAACGAAATCCCGGACTGGGAAGATTATCAAACCCCCATGAGCGATTAGCCCGGAGAAGACCGGCCATGGGGAGGTATTAATATTTTATGAGTCATTATGCTTGTATCTAGAAACGAGAGGAATCATTAGCTAATGGGGATGATGGTTAGGACCTGGCCTGCTGCCAGGGCCGGCATTATTTGGGGTCTGCTTTTGTTGCTGGTTTTGGGATCTGGGGGCTGTCAGCTGATGGGGCTCCGCCCCGGGGGAATGCCCGGAGAGGGGGAAGCGGAGCATTCTCGAAGCGAGGCATACTACCATTACTTGCGGGCCCAACAATATCTGCTGGCGGAGGATGCCGAAGGCGCGGTCAAAGAGTATGAAGAGGCTTTGAAATATGACCCCAATTCGGCGCAGATGGAGACCGAGCTGGCGGCTCTCTACCAGCGTATGGGCGAGGTGAAGAAGGCCCTGGAGCATGTGAACCTGGCTTTGCGGCTGGATCCCAGGCAGCAGGAGGCCCATTTCATCCTGGCGGGGTTGCACGTGGGCCTGAATCAGATTCAGGAAGCCACGGCCGAATATGAACGTATCCTGGTGCTGGACCCCGAGAACAAGGAAGCCCGCCTCTCCCTGGCCACCCTTTATGCCCAGCAGCGGCGCTTTGGCAAGGCCATCCGGGCCATTCAGGAACTACTGCGCCAGGAGCCCAGGCTGCTGGTGGGTTACTATTATCTGGGGCGCATTCATCTGGAGATGAATCAACTGGCTGATGCCAAAAGAGAACTGAACCGGGTCCTCACCCTGGACCCCAATTTTGTCCCGGCCATGTTCGACCTGGGGACCGTGCTGGAAAAAGAAAAGCAGTATTCCCGGGCCATGGGCCTTTATCGCCGCATCTTGAAACGGCAGCCCAAAAATTCCCGGGCCTGGGCCAGTATCGGCCGTCTGGCTCTAATGCTCCACCGGCCGGCGGAGGCGCATAAGGCTTTTCAGAAGGCCAAGGTATTGGAGAGAAACGAAGCCCCGGTTATCTTTAATATTGGTCTTATTTATCTGGAACAGAAGCATCCGGACGAAGCCATCCGGGAATTCCGCCAGGTGATGGAACACCCCCGGTATAAAGAGCGGGCCCGTTACTACATCGGCCTGGCCCTGGAGGAGAAAGGAGATCTGCCGGCCGCAGCCCGGGAATATCAAATGGTGCCCCGGACCTCGGAAAATTTTATCTCTGCGCGTCTACGCCTGGCCTATGTCTACTTTCAGCAGGGAGAAAAAGATAAGGCGTACCGCTTGTTGGCAGAACTCAAGGAGGCGGCGCCGGATAGAGACGATATTTACCTGACTTGGGCTTATTTTTATGAAGATGAACGGCGCTGGGACAAGGCCATTGAGGTGCTCAAGGAAGGGTTGAAAAGCATACCCCGCTCGGAGGAGATTCATTTCCGTCTGGCGGTGATTTACGAAAAGAAGAAAGACACCGAGAACAGCATCAAGCATATTAAAATCGTTTTAGAATTGGACCCGGAAAACCCCGACGCCCAAAATTTCCTGGGATATTCCTATGCCGATGCCGGAATCCATCTGGATGAAGCCGAGAGCTTGATCCGGGCGGCCCTCCGGGCCAAACCCGACAGCGGCTATATCGTCGACAGCCTGGGGTGGGTTTTCTATAAAAAAGGCCAGTATGCCCGGGCGGTGGAAGAATTGGAGCGGGCTGCCAAGATCATGCCCCAGGACGGCACCGTGGCCGAGCATCTGGGGGACGCATACCTCAAAGCGAAACGCCCCGGGGATGCCCTGCGCACCTACCGCCGCGCCCTGACCCTGGAAAACGCCAATATTCCGGAACTGCGGAAAAAGATCAAAAGCCTGGAATCCGGGGCCAAAGGAGCGAACCATTGAAACAACCACGCCTGGTTTGGCTGGCGGTAGCTCTCTGCCTCTGGGGGTGCAGCACTATGGTTACCCCCGGGCCACCTATAACTGCTCCTCCCGGACCGGATCTTGTTGCCCGGCTCCAGGCGACGCGGCCCCAGGTCCGATCCTTTGATGCCAAAGGACGCCTTACCTATCTGTCGCCAAAATGGAATTATTCCGGCACCAGCCTGATTAAGGGCCGCCTGCCGGATACTATCAGGGCGGATGTCCTGGATGTCCTGGGACGCTCTTTGCTCTTTTTTTACAGTAACGGCCAGCAAGTGCAGGTCCTTTCTCCCAAAGAAGGGAAATTCTATCGAGGCGTTGCCAGCCCCGGGAACCTGGCGGCCTTTATTCCACCCGCCATGACCCTCCAGCAGGCGCTGCGGCTGATGGTGGGGGACCTGCCCTTGAGTTCGGGCCAACCTGTCCGCTCAGAGTATGAAGTGAAACAGGGCCGTTACCTGTTTGAATGGCAGTATCCCGGCGGAAGCATCAAAGAGCGCCTGTGGGTGGAGGCCCAGGAGATGCAGCCGGTTCAGGATGAGTGGTTCGGGCCTGGCGGCCGGCTCCACTTCTCCGCTACGTTCACCAACTACGGTCAAATAACCCCGGGCCTGCCCGGGCAAATTACGGTGAAAACCCTGGAGCCGAAGGGGGAGCTGCGCCTGACTTACAGCGACATGACCGTTAATCCTCCCCTCAAGGACACGGACCTGTCCGTGCCCAAGCCTGCCGGGGTTACGGAAGTGCCGCTGAAGTGAGAAGTGAGCAGTAAGCAGTAATTCTTGAGCCCATGGCTCACCCGAAACGATGAAAACGCTTAGGGCGGGCGTCCCCGCCCGCCGCAGGCGCAGAGGCGAGACGCCTGTGCCACCAAGATTTTATCATTAATATTTTTGCATCTTTCTTTGCGCCTTTGCGTCTTGGCGTGAGGCCATCTTTTCGTGACCGTGTTAAGGCCATGAGATTCATCGTGGACTTGCCCCTGGCCGGACTGGCCAAGTGGCTGCGATTCTGCGGCTTTGACGCCACGGTGCAGCGTTTCCCCGGTCGCCTGCCGGCCGCGGCCCCCGGCGTCTATCTCTTGACCCGGCAACAGACTCTGGACCGGACCGAGCGGGCCGATCTTTTGGTCCTCACCGCCCCCGATTCCGAAAGGCAACTGGAAGAAGTGCTCCGCCGCCTGCAGATCACCCGGGGCCTGCTCCAGTTTCTCAGCCGCTGCGGCCAATGCAACGAAATCCTGGTATCCCTCCCCCGGGACCAGGTTCTGGGGCTGGTCCCGGAACACGTCTTTCATACCCAGGAGCAGTTTCACCAATGCCCCAAGTGCCGGCAGATCTTTTGGCCCGGCAGCCATCTGCCGGGGATTATCTCCAAAGTGCTGGCTAAATTGGCTTAGAGACCTGGCTGGAAGTCCTGATCTATTGCCTAAACGCACCCTCATACCAAGTTGCCATCTAACAGGTAATATTAAGATATGGAAAATTCGTCATCGAACGAAGTTTTTCCGGGTTATTAGCGAGATCATTCAGTCCCAGGCAGAGGTTGTCCTCTACCTCAGCAAG
>JAKAKP010000129.1 GCA_021813445.1 Deltaproteobacteria bacterium | reverse complement strand
GCCGGAGGCCACGCCCTTGGTGGACTGGACGCCGTCGTTTTCGGGGCGGATGCGGGAGAAGGAGAAGCCGGTGCCGCCGCCGGATTTGTGGATGATGGCGGTGTGCTTGATGGCGTCGAAGATGCTTTCGATGGAGTCCTCCACCGGCAGGACGAAACAGGCGGAGAGCTGGCCCAGTTCCCGGCCGGCGTTCATCAGGGTGGGGGAGTTGGGCATGAAGTATAAGCCCGCCATGAGCTCGTAGAACTTGCGGGTGGTGGCGGCCACCTCCGCTTTGGGATCATAGATGCGGTCCACCTCGGCAATGGTCTCCGCCACCCGGCGGAACATCTCCTGGGCCCCTTCGGTGACTTCGCCGTTGTCGTCCTTTTTCAGGTAGCGGCGCTTGAGCACCACCACGGCGTTGGGGCTTAAAGGCAGTTCACCGGCTATGGTCCTGGATTCTGCGAGCTGACCCATGTTTCTCCTCCTTCTTTCAAATGGTTGCTTAATTCTCTTGGTAATACAACATATTGTATGAAAGCTAAATCCATTATACAAAATAGTGGAAAAAAGTCAAAATATTTTGGAAAAAAGCACAAGGCCGCATGAAGATTTTTGGGATGCCCATTAAGTTGCCTTTTGGCCCGGTCTGAGTTATAAAAACTGGCAAATACTCTTGTGAGACCAGGAGGCGAATTTGGCCGGAAAGAAGATCGGCATCCTGGGTACCGGGGCCTACCTACCGGAGGCGGTCCTGACCAATTTTGACTTGGAAAAGATGGTGGACACCACGGATGCCTGGATTGTGGAACGCAGCGGGGTGCGCGAACGCCGCATCGCCGCGCCGGAGGAAGACGCGGCCACCATGGGCGTGGCCGCGGCCAAGCAGGCATTGGAGAAATCCGGAATCGCGCCGGAACAGATCAACTATATTGTGTTGGGGACCAACACCCCGGCCTATTTCTACCCGGCCGGAGCCATCCGCATCCAGGAGGAATTGGGGCTGGGAGGCAAGGCCGCGGGCTTCGACGTGCAGGCGGGCTGTAGCGGCTTCAATTACGCCCTCTATGTGGCCGAGCGGCTGGTGGCGGATTCGGAAAAATACGCCCTGGTCATCGGTTCCGATGTCTGCTCCCGCTTCACCGATTGGAGCGACCGCGCCACCTGCCTGCTCTTCGGAGACGGAGCCGGCGCGGTGGTCATCGGCCCCAGCCAGCGCAACCGCATCCTGGCTTCGTTTATCGCCTCCAGCCTCAACGACAAGCTCTATTGCGAAACGGAGTTCAACCGGGACGTCAGCCCGTTTCTGCCCCAGCAGAGCCACACGGAAAGGCACTTCCTGCAGATGGATGGGCGGGAGATCTTCAAATTTGCGGTGAACGCGGTGAAGGCTTCCATTCCCCGCATCCTGGAGATGGCGGGCTTGGAGGCCAAGGACCTGGATTACCTCATCATCCACCAGGGCAACTACCGCATCCTGGAGGCCGGGGCCAAGTTTGCCCGGGTGCCCATGGACAAGGTCTTTGTCAACATCCATAAATATGGCAACACTTCGGCCGCGTCCGTGCCCATCGCCTTGCACGAGGCCCTGGAGGAAAACAGGATCAAGGACGGCGACCGGGTCCTGCTCATCAGCTTCGGCGCCGGCGCCACCTGGGGCGCCAGCCTGGTGCAGTGGGGGAAATAGGGAAGCAGCCTCACCACAGAGACACAGAGAATCCAAAGATACACAGAGACTAAATAGGCTCCTGGCGCAGAGCGCCAGGAGCCTAAATTATTCCTCTGTGAAACTCTGTAACCTCTGGGTCTCTGTGGTGAGGTCTTTCTGCCTGAAAACTGACCGCTTTTATCACATAATCCGAATCTTCTTGGGCTGTTCCGGCTCCGTGGGTGGAGGCGACGGCTTTTCCGCGGGCGGCGCCGGTTTCTGCGCCGGCGGCGCCGGTTTTTCCGCGGGCGGGGCGGGTTTCTCCGCCGGCGCCGGCTTACGGACAGCCGCTGGCTGCTCCGCGGGCTTGGCCGGTTTGGCGGGCTTGACCTCTTCCGGTTTCTTTTTGGGCGGAGGCGCTTCGCCAGGCTTGGCGGGCTTGACCTCCTCCGGTTTCTTTTTAATCGCAGGTGCTTCGCCGGGTTTAGCGGGCTTCGGTTTCTCCACTACCGGCGGTTTAACCGGCGGCGCAGGCGCAGGTTTTTCCACCGGTGGGGCCGGGGCCGCGGCCGGCGGTGGAGCCGGGGCTACTGCGGGGGGCGGCGGCGCTTCCGCCGCGGGGGGCACCGGTTCCCGGGAGAGATAGCGGGAGGTGACCCAACCCCGGCGGCCGTCCCGCTTGACGATCACTTCGTACCAATCGTCCATTTCCCCTATCTTTTCCACGACTTCATTCTGTTCTAAGACGGAAATTTTGGGGCAGTCCATGCCCGCACAACCCCGGAGATTGAGACGGTTAACCGCGACGTAGAAAACCTCGCGGCTGACCGCCGGGGCTGGGGCAGGCTTGGGCGGCAGCGGTGGCGGGGTATAGGGAGTCTCATAGATTTTGGGGGCGCAGCCGGCCAGGCACAGGGCCAGGCACCATCCCACCAGCCGCGTCCAGCGAAGTCTTGGTATTACCGCGGTTTTCACCTTAAGAAGGTCCCCCTCCCTCTTCTTTGCTATCCCGAATCTTCCATTCGCCGTCGGTTTTCTCCAATATTATTTTATAGCTGGGCCGGAGCAGGGTATAGTCATGGGTGTTGTGGTCCCAAACCTGAATATTCCAGATCAGATCGGCGCTGGCCTGGTGGTCGTTCTGGCGCTGCACATTGGCGATACGGTAAGAAACTTCCCGGACATCATAATTTTTCCACAGCTCCAGGATTTGGCTTTCCAGCCGTCCCAACTGCGGATAGGAGGGACTATAGCAGCCGAGCCACTTGTTGATGTCCTTGTTGAGATGGGCGGAGCGAATCTTTTCCGCCAGCTTTTCCACGTCCCGGCGCATATCGTCCTGGGGAGTGGAAACCGGGGAGATGCGGGTGGGAGTCACTCCCCGGGGCAGACGGGCATACATATAAACTCCCCCCAGAACCAGCAAGATCATGGCCAGGAAATAGAGGGCCAATTTGGGCCGTCTCCGGGGGCGGCGGTTGCGGGGGTCGGCATTGCGCGGATAAAATAATGGGGGCCGGGATGCGGGCTGCTCCTCTTCCGTGACTACCCGGGCCACTCGCAATGGCAGGCCGCAGTCAGTGCAGAATTTTTGCCCGGGATAGGTCAGGGTGCCGCAGCGGGTGCAGGATCTGCCCCCGGCTGTGGAGCTCTTCAACAATTGCCCGCAACGTTGGCAGAACCGGTGTTCTTCACCATGAATTAATTGGCACTGTTTACAATAAGGCATATACTTCTCTATTTGACGGAATTCTTAAAAATTTCTACCACATTCAGAGAATAAAGCAAAGAATAATCAAACATACCCCCCGGTGAGCGGGCGCCGCAGGCCCTTGGAAAGGGCAAGTCCAGCAGGTAAAATAGCGATGAGCGAGGAAAATCCTAGCCGTCCCCCTTGACAAGGATAGGGAGCCCCGGATATAAATATACGGTTATCAATCAGGAGAGTTTTTTCATGAAAAGCTATATGGCCCGGAAATTGGAAGTTCCCCGGCAGTGGTATCTGGTGGATGCCCAGGGAAAGGTTTTGGGCCGCCTGGCCAGCCGGGTGGCGATGATCCTCCGGGGTAAGACCAAAGCGACCTTTACGCCCCATACGGATGCAGGGGATTTTGTGGTGGTGGTGAACGCCGCCCAGGTAATGATGACCGGTCGGAAGCTGGATCAGAAATGTTACTACCGGCATTCCGGTTACCCCGGGGGGTTGAAGACCACCACGGCCAGGCAGATGCTGCAGCGGAAACCGGAAGAGATCCTGCGCCATGCGGTGCGGGGTATGCTGCCGAAGAACAGCCTGGGCCGGAGTCTACTTAAAAAATTGAAAATCTACGCCGGGGGCGAGCATCCCCATCAGGCCCAGCAGCCTGTTTCCTTAACTTGGGAGGATTGATGACCGCAGCTACCAGCATCCAGGCTACTGGCAAACGCAAATCCGCGGTGGCCCGGGTCTATCTGAGGCCCGGCGAAGGCCGCATCGTCGTCAACCATAGGGCCTTTGAAGAATACTTCCCCATGGAGACCACCCGCAATCTGGTGCGCCAGCCGTTGAACGTGGTCAGCGCCGGGGCCGAACTGGATATTCTCATCAACGTCATGGGCGGTGGCTTGGAAGGGCAGGCCGGCGCCATCCGCCACGGTCTCAGCCGGGCCCTGGTGGCTCTCAACGCCGAATTCCGGGGCGCTTTGAAAAAGGCCGGCTTCCTCACCCGGGACCCCCGGATTAAAGAACGGAAAAAATACGGACGCCGGGGCGCCCGCCGCGGCTGCCAGTATTCCAAACGTTAAGCTATTCTTAACAGCCTTTGGGCCTTTGCCCTGAACAGGGTTAAAAGGGGAAGAGGCGAAAAGGGGAAAAGGGTTTAGCCCTTGCTTCCACCCTTTTCCCTTTTCCCCTTTAGCTTTTTCCCCCAGGATTTCTTGTCGGGGCGATTTCATGTGTGCGCCCACCCAAGGGCGGACACATGGTCCGCCCTGCAAAGCAAGGAGCGCATCATGAAAAAGATCAAAGTCGCGATCATCGGCGCGTCCGGTTATGCCGGGCTGGAACTGGTGCGGCTGCTGGCCCGCCATCCGGGCTGTGAGCTGGCGGCCCTCACCTCCCTGGAATATCCGGGCCGCACCTTCGACCAGGTCTTTCCGGCCCTGGCGGGGCTGGTTAATCTGCCCTTCAGCGGCGCCGCTCCGGAGGAAATCGCGGCCCGGGCCGAGGTAGTCTTCACCGCGGTGCCCCATCAGGCCGCCATGGGCATGATCCCCGGCTACCTGGAAAAGGGCTTGAAGGTGGTGGACTTGAGCGCGGATTTCCGCTTTAAGGACGCGGCCCTTTATGAGAAGTGGTATCAAGCCCATACCGCCCAGAATTTGCTTAAGGAGACGGTTTACGGCCTGCCGGAACTGCACCGGGAGGAGGTGCGGGGCAAGCGGCTGGTGGGCAATCCCGGCTGCTATCCCACTTGCGTCATTCTGGGGCTGGCCCCCTTGGCCCAGGCCGGTCTTCTCCAGCCCGATTCCGTGATCGCGGATTGCAAATCCGGGGTCAGCGGCGCGGGCCGCCAGGCCCTGCTGGGCATCTCCTTCTGCGAAGTCAACGATGGTTTTAGAGCTTACAAGGTGCTGGAACACCGGCATACCCCGGAAATGGAGCAGGAGTTGAGCGCCCTCGCGGGCACCCGGGTCAAGGTTACCTTTACCCCTCATCTCGTGCCCATGAGCCGGGGCATCCTGGGGACGCTGTACGCCGGTTTGACGGAGTCCCGCGCGGAAGAGGAACTCCGGGAACTCTACCGGCGGTTTTATCAGGGCCGCCCCTTTGTGCGCCTCCACCCCGCGGGCAGACTGCCGGATACCCGGGATGTCCGGGGCTCGAATTTTTGCGACCTGGCCTTGCGGGTGGACCCGGAATCCCGGCGGGTCATCGTCCTGTCGGCCATCGACAACCTCACCAAGGGAGCCGCAGGCCAGGCGGTGCAAAACTTCAACCTGATGCTGGGCTTCCCGGAGACCCTGGGGCTGGAAGTAGCGCCCTTTATTCCGTAAAGGGCTTGAAGCTGTCAGCGATCAGCTGTCAGCTGTCAGCTTTCAGCCAAAATAATAAGATAATCCGGTGAAGGGGTGACGCAGGCGTCGCCCCTTTCTTGTATAATCTCTTTAAATACAATTTCATAATAGCTATTGTAGGGCGGACCCACGTCTCCCTCCTGGGGTGGGACCACCCATGGGTCGATCCCCTACGATTTAATCAAGTTCCGTGCGAAAATGGTATTAATCTGCACAGGCGAGACGCCTGTGCCACCAAATCCTTTGATCTCTATATTTTTGCGGTCTTTCTTTGCGCCTTGGCGTCCTTGCGTGAGACAAATCATTTCGAAACCCCAAAAAGCTGATAGCTGACCGCTGAAAGCTGATGGCTCAAATGCGCAACATCCGCCTGCTCCTGGAATACGACGGCGCGGCCTACCACGGCTGGCAGCGCCAGAAAAACGCCCTCACCATCCAGGAAGTGGTGGAAACCGCTCTGGCGAAACTCACCGGGGAGGCGGTCAAGGTCCTGGGCTCCGGCCGCACCGACGCCGGGGTGCATGCCTGGGGCCAGGTAGCCAATTTTCGCACTGCCAGTCACATTCCCCTCAAGGCCTTTTATGCCGGTTTGAATTCCCTCCTGCCCCGGGATATCGCGGTGCTGGAGGCCGCGGAAGCCCCCCCGGACTTCCACGCCCGCAAGTCCGCCCGGGCCAAGACCTATGAATACCGGATTCTCAATCGGGCTGTGCGGTCGCCTCTAAACCGGCGTTACGCCTGGGTGGTGCCCGAACCCTTGAATCTGGCGGCCATGACCCGGGCGGCCGCGGTCCTGCCGGGGGAGCATGATTTCTCAGCATTTCGGGCCAGCGGCAGCAGCCCCGGCCACGCCGTACGCCAGGTGCTGGCCGCGGCCTGGCAGCAGGGGGAGGCCGGGCGGCTAGGTTTCACTATCACCGCCACTGGCTTTCTCCGGGGCATGGTACGGAGCCTGGTGGGCACCATGGTGGAGATCGGCCGGAGCAAACGGCCCCCGGAAGACCTGGCCGCCTTGCTGCAAAGCGGGGACCGCGCCGCGGCCGGCGCCACCGCTCCGGCCCAGGGGCTGTTTCTGGTGGAAGTGATTTACTGAGAGTAAGCAGTAAGCAGTAAGCAGCGAGCGGTGAAAAAAATGGACCGATTAGCCTTGCCTTTACCGCTGGGGGGAGGGTGAGGGAGAAGGCCAGTCATTGCCCGCCCCCTCACCCCAGGCACTATTTCGCCAACACGAACTTGCCGTCTTTGACCTGGACGATGACCATGGAATCCACGCCCAGGCCGTTGTGGTCTTCCGGGGTAATGTTGTAGATGCCGGAGACGCCCACGTAGCCCTTGGTCCCTTCGATGGCCGCCCGCAGCGCCTTGGGGTCTGTCCCCGCCTTCTTCATGGCATTGGTGACGATGTAAATGGCGTCCCAGGCATAGCCGGAGTGGGTGTTGATGGGGAATTGCTTGTCGAAGTGATACACGTCTTTATAGAGATGGATGAAATCTTTGATGACCGCCTTCTGGGGGTCATTGTCCGGCAGTTGGGCCGCGGCCATCAACTTGGTGGCGGGCATGGCGTCCCCTTCCGCGGCCTTGCCGGCCAGTTGGATATACTCCGGGCCCGGCTGGCCATGGCATTGAAACAGGGGGATGTTAATCCCCAGCTGCGCCTTGTTCTTGGCGACAATGGCCCCCGCCGGGCCGATGGTCCAGACCACGATGGCCTGGGGCTTGGCGTTCTTGATCTTGGTTAACTGCGCGGTCATGTCAATGTCTTTGGGGCCGAAGGATTCCTTGGCCACGAAGGTGATCCCGAAGTCCGGGGCCAGCTTTTCCAGCCAGACCGCCCCGTCTTTGCCGAAGGGGTCGCTGGCGGTGAGCAGGGCCACCCTGGTGAGTTTTTTGTCTTTCAGGTAGCCATAGAGCTTTTTCACCGCAGTGGAAGAGCGCTGGGGCGATTTGAAGATGTAAGTATAGGGGCCGAATTTACCGCCCATGATCACCGGGTCGCCGCCCACGGTCATGAAGGTGGGGATGCCCGCTTCCTCCACGATCTTCTTGACGTTCATGCCTTCGCCGGTGGAGGTGGGGCCGATGATGGCCGCCACTTTGTCGGTGTGGATGAATTTCTTGGCAATGGTCGCAGCCTTGGCCGGGTCGGATTCGGTGTCGCCCATGACCAGCTCAATCTTGCGGCCGTTGATGCCCCCGGCCTTGTTGATCTTGTCCACCACCATTTCCGCCACCAGCTTGGTGGGGGTGCCGATGGGGGCGTTGGGCCCGGAGAGGGCGAAAAACGCCCCGATCTTGATGGGCTCTTTTTGATCTGCGGCCTGAACCCCTGCCGCCAATATGCCCACTGCCATTGCTACAGCCAAAATGATTGCCAGTTTGCCCCGCATCAATCGATCCTCCTATGGATTTAAAAAAGAAATGCAATATTCTCATTTACCACAGTCACGGGCAGGAAACAAAGACAAAGACAAGAGATTGCGTGGAGGGACAATCTTTTCTCTTCACCCCTGTGCCTCTGTAATGGATTTTTGAAATTTTTCAGCTATCATGACCCCCATGGGAAATGTATTCCTTCCGAAGAACTTAAGGAAATCTCATGAAATTATTTTTCACCATCTTTTCCATTATCCTGGGTATCAGCATCCTCCTGACGGTTCTGCTGGTGCTGGCGCGCAAGCATTTTGTCAAGTCGGATCAGGACATGGAACATCTCCACCCCACCGTCTTTAGCTTCTTCACCTCCCTTTACGCTTTTTTTCTAGGGTTTGCCATCGTCACCCTCTGGTCCGCGTTTCTCCAGACCCAGGCCAATGTGGGCCGGGAAGCCGACGCCCTCCTGCTCTCCCATCGTCTTTCCCGGGATCTGCCCCATTCGCAGGCCTTCCGCCAGGCGCTCAAGGATTATGTGCAGACCGTCATGCAGCAGGAATGGCCCAGTATGGAAGGCGACACTATGAGCGAGGAGGCCCAGAAACGGTTTGATAAAATTTGGGAGCAGCTGCACCTGCTCAAACCGGAGAACAAAGGGGACAACGACCTGTATATCCGTCTCAACACCGCTCTGAGCGAAGCCAGCCGCCAGAGGCTGTCCCGGGCGCTGACGCTGGAAGGCAATCTCTATCCCCCCATCTGGGTGATCATCGTCTTTGGCTTTATTTCCGTGATCTATGGCTTATATTTCAGCCACATGCGGCAGAACCGGGTGAGGATCGTCTTCGATTTTATGGTGATTTTTTTGGTCTTATCGTGCATTTACTTTATTTACGATATTAATACCCCCTTTTCCGGCTATATCGTGGTGAAGCCCGAAGTTTTCCAGCAAGTCTACACCAGGATGCTGACCCTGCCGTGACAGGCAGGTGCGGCCGGATACGCTTATTATCCAGAGCGGCACAATTAATGGCACCTCAAACTCTCTGCGTTCTCTGTGTCTCTGCGGTAAAAAAGAAACACCACAGAGGCGCAGAGGGCGGAGAGGTAAAAATTTCCAATTATTTATGACGCTGTCTATATTATTGGCGCTTTACCCTGCTTTTTCGCAGGGAAAGGAGAGGATCAAGTGAAACGCTTAAGTTTAGATGGTTTTAGGCGCGTGGCGATGCTCTTCGGGATTTTAGCCCTGGCCTTAATATTATTCTCCGGTTTGGCCGAGGCTGCGCCCTGGAGATTTGCGGTGGTGGGCGACCAGCGCGATGAGGACGGTAAAATAGGGGTCAATACCCAAGTCATTGAATCCATGGCTCTAGATATTGTCAATAATAGAGGAGTTTCTCTCGTCCTATGTGGCGGCGACCAGATTCATGGGATTTTTGGCGGCACCCTGACGACTCTGCCGGAGATGTACCAAAACTGGCGCACCGCCATGGCGCCGATCTTAAACATTGCCTACCCGGTCAGGGGCAATCATGAGACCTATGGCGAAATTAAGACCCCCTATTATCCGTATTACTGGGATACCTGCATAGCCAAAGTCCTGACTCAAATCCCCCAAAACGGTCCGGATGACGAAAAGGGCATGACCTTCTCCTTTGCCAATCAGAATGTCTTTTTTATCGGGGTGGACCAATGGATGCCGGACTATGAGAATCGAATCAACCAACCCTGGCTGGATCAGCAGCTGTCCGCCAATATCCTGCCCCATGTCTTTGTTTATGCCCATGAACCCGCGGTGGCCGTTACTTATGACTTGAACAGCATGGCCTACTATCCCCTGCAACGGGACGCGTTCTGGCAGAGCCTCGGCAGCGGCGGCTGCAAGGTCTATCTCTGCGGGCACAGCCATCTCTATAACCGGGCGACGGTGACCATTACCGACGTTAATGGGGAAACCACACCCCCCATCACCCAGTTGGTTGCCGGCGGGGGTGGCGGCCCCCCGGAGGGTTGGAGCGGACAGTACTATTCCTATCAGCCCCAGGGAGGCCAGCCCCAACCGCCGGCGCCGGAGTCGGTCACCGCCACCTTGGACAACCACCTGGAATGGCAGTTCGGCTACGCGGTGGTGACGGTGGACTGCAACCAGGTCAGCATCACTTATTATGCCGGCGTGAATACCGATGCTGCGCCCACCTCCTGGGAAGCTTTTGAAACTTTCAATTACACGGTGACCTCGAAAAATTTGGGGTTAAATGACGTCAGCCAGCAAATCGCCCCGCAAATCCTGACCGATTATTATCCGGGTATTGCCATTAATAAAATAGGGACCGGCACCCTGACGCTGAATGCGGGCACCAGCCCCTACTCCGGGCCCATCACCGTGTCCGGCGGCAAGCTCAGGGTTTACGGTGCCTATGCCAGCGCTCCGGTGTCCGTGAATACGGCCGGCACCGCGGCGCTCTATGGCGGCAGCCTGAACAATGTTACCGCCAATGCGGGGTGCAGCCTGATCGGCACCGGCACGGTAGCCGGCAATTTGATCAACAACGGCAATGTCGCCCCCGGATTATACAGCGGGCCCTGGAATTTAGCGGTCACCGGCGGTTATACCCAAACCGCGGCCGGAACTTTGAATGTTAACATCGCCTCAGCCACCGAATACGGTCAACTCCAGATTACCGGCACCCCAGGCACGTCCACCCTGAACGGCGTCGTTTCGGTAGACCTGCAAAACGATTATGAGCCCGCGGCCTACCAGGCCTTTCCCAATATCATCACCGCCAGCGGCGGCCTGAGCGGGAGCTTCAGCCGGATCATCGTTACTCCGGGCACCCCCAAATTAAATTGGCTGCCGGTTTATACCGCCAACAGCTTTGGTCTACAGGCGGTGCCCAAAGCGGTTGCGCCGCAACTCGAAATACTATTGTTGTCGGACTAATTGACTGGTGATTTTTTCCTGAAGGCGTTGGGATATCGGTGGCAACAACTGATTCTTCTGGGCCGCCTGCGGCCTTATGGTTTTTTCCCCGCCAGGATGATGACGGGATAGGCGAAATAAATCTCTTCGCCCTTCAGGTGCGCCCCCAGCCCTAATGCGTCTTTGCCGATATCCTCCCGAAAAATTTTCCTGATTTTCTCTTCGTCACCGGGGTTAGGGAACGAGGCCTGAAGGTGCGCATCCAGGTTGCGTTCCGACTTGAAGAATTCGGTGCGCACTTCCTGGACCTGGAGTTCGGCAGTCATCTCCAGGAACTCGGCCGGCGTCAGGGTCCGGGTATGGGAGGGGTCCCGCAGTTTTTCCTCCACGTCGCAGAAATCCCGCTTTTCCGGGGCTAAGGTGGTATCGGCCACCAGCAGCCTGCCGCCCCGGGCGCAAACCCGGACCATCTCCCGGAACACTGCCAGGGGGTCGAGGAAATGATGGAAGGTATGGCGGGTAATCACCAGGGAAAATTCTTCGTCCCGAAAGGGCAGGGGCAGGACGTTGCCGGTCTGCCAGGTCAGATTGGTGAGTTTTTGCTCTTGCTGGATCTGCCGGGCCCGTTCGATCATGCCCGGGGTGAGGTCGATGCCGGTGACGTGCCTGGCCCTGCCGGCAAAGGCGCAGGCCACCAGGCCGGGACCGCAGGCTACATCCAGGACGTGGTCTTCGGGGCCGACCCCGGACATTTCCAGCATCAGGTTCAGGAAGGCTTCCTGGGAGTGGGCCGGTTGCCGGGAGAAAGGCACGGCCTGCCGGCTGAACTGTTCGACAATGGCCTGATCATGGTTGGTTTTCTTCATCTCTGCTTATCGCCCCCCCCAGCCTTGAAAGTCGCAGAAAAAATTATTGCGCCCCTGGGGCGCAATAATCCTCGGAAAATATTACGGTTAAGTCTCTATAAAGAAGTTTCCGGAACGCCGTCTGCCTCACCAGGAACCGCTCATCCCCGGGGGGCAGCCGGGGGAGCAGGTGGCGTCCGCCCCCCAATTATAACTGCCGGAGGGCACCGGATGCGGGTTGGTCCCCGAACCCGCACACGCAGTCAGAGCCAGAAGGGCCAATAGTAAAAGGATGGATGCAAACTTCTTCATGGCTATCTCCTTCCCATGAATGGGCCTCCCGGCCTTTACTTTTTATACCACAGAATCGGTAATGCGCGAATCAAAAACCCGTTTGCTCTTCCGGTCCGTCCGGGGCAGGGCCCCGTACTCCACCACCTCCACCTCCGGGGTGACCAGGAGCTTGTGTTTGATGGTGTAAATGATTTCCCGGCCCAGCTCGTCCGTCCGGCCCGGCTCCACCCCTTCGCCCCGCTCCACTTTGAGCAGCATATGGTCCCGCTCCCGGTCGTCCCGGGTCAGGTGGATCTGGTATTCGGACCCCAGGCCCGGCACCTCCGAGAGAATCTTGTCGATGCTGGAGGGGTAGATGTTCACCGCCCGGAACTTGAACATGTCGTCGGTGCGGCCCCGCAGGCGGGAGTGCCGGGGCAGAATCGAGCCGCAGGTGCAAGGGCCGGGGATGATGCGGGTGATGTCCCGGGTGCGGTAGCGGATCAGGGGCGCGGCCTCCTTGCTGAGCGTGGTCACCACCATCTCCCCCCATTCGCCGTCGGGCAGCGGTTGGAGCGTCTCCGGGTCCAGGATTTCCAAAATATAATAATCCGCCCAATAGTGAATGCAGTCATGGTCCGGGCATTCGATGCCGGTGCCCGGCCCGTAGAGCTCGGTCATGCCGGGGATGTCGAAGAGCTCCACGCCCCCGAAGAGTTCGGAGATCTTGCGGCGCATGGACACGCTGGAGCGCTCCGAGCCGTAGATGATCTTTTTGAGATTGATCTTGTCGGCAATGCCCCGTTTGTGCACCTCTTCGGCCATCAAGAGGCCCATGGACGCAGTGCAGCAGAGCACCGTGCTCTGGAGGTCCACCAGGAATTCGCAGTGCAGGTCTACGTTCCCCGGCCCCACAGGCACGGCCAGGGCCCCCAGCTTTTCCACCCCCGCCTGGAAGCCCGCGCCCGCGGTCCAGACGCCGTAGCCCACCGCGATCTGCACCCGGTCCAGGGGCGTGACCCCGGCCATTTCGTAGGCCCGGGCGAAAAAGTGCCGCCAGTCGTCCACGTCCTTCTGGGTGTAGCAGAGGATTTTGCGTTTGCCCGTAGTGCCGGAAGAGGCGTGGATGCGCACGATCTGCTCGAAGGGCACGGCCCGGAACGGGAAGGGATAGCCGTCCCGGAGGTCGTCCGCAGTGGTGAAGGGCAGCCGTCGCAAGTCGTCCAGAGAGCGGATGTCCTCGGGCGTGATGCCCGCGGCGTCCAAATGGGCCCGGTAGAAGCCGGAGCCCTCATAGGCGTGGCGCACGGTCCACTTCAGGCCCTGAAGCTGCTGGGCCAGGAGTTCGTCCGTAGTTTTAAAGGGAGGCATAAAGGTTTGTTTGCGCATGTCAGGTTTTTCCAGTCTGATATTGGTTAGTCCGGCCGCACCCAGCCGGGACGCAGCCGGGTTGTCGCCGGAGCCCGCGCCCAAGAAGGCCCGGCGCAGTTCCGGGTCCAGGAGCAGCTTGTCGCTCAAGCCCTGGCCCACGATCTGGCCGTTGGCCAGCAAATACGCGGACCTGGACGCGGTCAGGGCCCGGGCCGCGTTCTGTTCCACTAAAAGGATGGTCACTCCGGCCCGGGTGAGTTGCTTAATAATCTCAAAGATTTCGTCGGTGATCAAGGGGGCCAGGCCCAAAGAAGGCTCATCCAGGAGCAGCAGCCGGGGCCGGGCCATCAAGGCCCGGCCCATGGCCACCATCTGCTGCTCGCCCCCGGAAAGGGTGGCGGTGCGCTGCTTGCTCCTTTCCTTAAGCTTGGGGAAGCGGGTAAAAACCTCGTCCAGGCGGCTCTGCACCTCGCCCCGGCCGACTTTCAGGGCCAGGACGCCCAGCTCCAGGTTTTCCTTCACCGTCAGGTCGCCGAACATCTCCCGGCCCTCGGGACACAGGGCCACGCCCCGGGCGGCCATGGCCGCGGGCGTAGAGCCGGTGACCTCCTCCCCGTCCAGGACAATGCTCCCCCCGGAAGGCGGCGCCAACCCCATGATGGCCTTGAGCAGACTGCTCTTCCCCGCGCCATTGGCCCCCACCAGAGCCACCGTCTCCCCCCGCCCCACGGCCAAGGAAACGCCAAAAAGCGCCTGCGCCGCGCCGTAGTGCACGGTGAGGTTGGAGATTTTGAGGAGAGGTTCTATATTATGTTGATTCATGCTTTTTGATAAACTCGTCGTAATAAAATCTTGATTCTTCCTCAGACCCCAATGCTATATCTAAGAGCAAACGCAGGGTCATAATTTTACCAGGAACAATGTCATCCTCGTTAATTTCTTTTCCATTGAAATCAGGGTTAATCAGTATCTCGATATTTAGAATCCACCATTTCTCAATTTTATGCAATAAGTCTATTGTTAAATTAAAAAGCGGAAGCGGGTTAGTTTTCGCTCCTTTCGAAATATAATTAATAATTTCGTGAGTTATGTCATTTCTACATTTTCTAATTTTATCGAACGTTCTTATATCATTATCATTTATTGCTTCCATATTTTTTAACCAGAGAAGAGAAGCATAAAGTGGACTTTTGTTTAAACTTAATACTTTCCTATTATATTCTTCGCCAATAATTATACCATTTACATCATAACCTTCTAAAAACATTTCCTTTGGTCGTTCTATTATACTTTCTTTCAACATTTCAAATGCAGTTATATATAGCGAAGCCACGATTAGATTAGTTCTCAATGCATCAGGGTTTAGAAACCTTTCCCAAGAAATACGAATATCTTCTTTCATTATCTTCAAACCATATAAAGCGTGTAGGGTGGGCATCGCCCACCGTTTTTAATGGCGGGCCATGCCCACCCTTCTGGATTATACATGCCAAGGCTCATCCGCTCTAATCTTTCCCGCCTCCCGGTTCTCCCTATCCATAGCCCAGTTAATGGGATTGGCGGCAATATAGTCGCTGATGCGTTCCCATTCCTCCTCATCCCTGATGATACGCTCATAATAGTTGCGCTGCCATAATTTTCCTTTGAATGGCGGCCAGCCGGATTCTTTGATACCCCGGAGATACTGCCGGGTGGTCAGGGATTTAAACCCCTGGACGATGCGCCCAATTGACCCCGCCCCTGTCCCCAGGGCAGGCGTTGTCTTGTAGGGGCGAACCTTGTGTTCGCCCTTAACGGCGATATCGCTATGGTTAACCTGCATAATATTTTGGGAAGGAGCGCATGCAGGGCGAATACAAGATTCGCCCCTACGAAGAATCACAATGGCATGAAAATGATTGGGCATGACGACCCTGGCATCCAGGTCCAGGAACGGAAACCGGTCGGGTAATTCCTCCCAGGTCTGGAGAACCATCTCTCCAGAAGCATTAAGATGAATCAAATCATCGATAATCTCCCCGAACAGGTATTCCCGGTTATGGGTGCAAATGGTAAGGAAATATACCCCTTCCCTGGAATAATCCCAGCCTTGCATCCGGATGGAGCGCCGTCGTTTTGCAGGCGGTTTAATCATAACCAAAGGCGCTTGGGTCAGGCAGATAGTCTGAAATAAGGCACATTATCAGGGCGAACACAAGGTTCGCCCCTACAGGTTAGGCGCATCCAAATTTAATGATAGCCCTACACAGGTTTACTATAAGGCACCTCCACCTCAACCATGGGAAAATGCCGGGCATTTAAGGTGACGAATTTCGCCTGGTGCAGTTCCGCGGTGGCGGCGATGAGGGCGTCGGCCAGGCCGACGCCGTGGCTGGGGCCGTAATCCCGGCGGTAGAGGCCGCCTTTCCGGTCCATATCAAAGTAAAGAATGTAAAATAATTCTGGGTTTGTCAAGTTTGGGAAATGAGGGAAGATATCCTTATTACTGGGAAGACGGAGCGGGTTTGGCCCGCTCCTTATTTATGGCAAGTCTTTCATATTTAGATAGAAATGAAACCAGGTCCGGAGGGCCGGACCGGCCGGTTAAGTCCCCCTTTGAAAAAGGCGGATTTAGGGGCAATACTGTTCACTTAACTATTTTAATCATCATTTGGAGGTCGATTTTGGGCATGGGATTAGAGCCGCGGCGCCGCAAGGGGAAATTGCTCATCTTG